>CAISDL010000084.1 GCA_903884065.1 uncultured Actinomycetes bacterium
ATGCAGCCGGTCTCGGTGCATGGGCTGTCGGAGAGCACAGCCCGAAACCAGGTGTCCGGAATGCTTGTCCACCTACAGACCGACATCGCAGACCCGGTCGAGCGGCTGAAGGCCGTCGCCGAAGCCAATCGCATTGCCAAAGAACAGGTTTCAGCGATCAGCCCGACGCTGTTGGAGGATTTCGGCGAGACGGTCGGTGCGGTACTGCTGGGTATCGCGACGCGGGTTTACGCCCGTCTGACCAAGTTCCGACCGATGTACAACGTCATCCTGTCCAACGTTCCAGGCCCTGATTCGGGGCGGTACTTCCTCGGTGCCGAAATCAACGCGGCATACCCGTTCGGGCCCATTCTTCTCGGTGCCGGGCTCAACTTCACACTGTGGTCGATGAACGGATATCTCCACATGGGGCTCATCTCGTGCCCAAGTCTGATCCCCAACCTGTCCGATCTGGCCGAGGGTGTCACCGCTGGACTGGACGAGTTCATGGCCGAGATCGGCGGACAATCAACAGCTTCCGCCGCGATCTGACGCACTACTCCGTCCCACATCCGTACTTCAAAGGCACATCGGCCAGCAGTTTGTGGATCTCCGCGACATAGCGCTCGGGTTCCGGTCCGTGGCTGTGATAGCTGACCATCAACTGCCCGTTGTAGGTACCGGCCGAATACATGTCGACTCCCGCCGATGTCGACGCGAACAGCAAATCGAGGTTGTACTGCTCAACCACCAGGTCGGGCGGAGTGCGCAGCGGGGGCAGTTTCCCGCCGTCCGTCGCCATCACGATGTCGGGCAGTCCAGGCGGGTTTCCCTGGTATTCCAGGCCGAAGTGCAGAAACGACTGTTGGATCACGCCTTCAGCCAGATCAGCGCGAAACGCCTCGACGATGTCGCGGGCCAGGTCCAAGACGCCGGTGTCCGAACGGATCTCGGCCAGGTACATCGCCATCCCCACCGGGTTGGTGGCCTCGGTGGCACCGACCGGCGGGGTTAGGCGGAAGCGCAGATCGACCGGGTAGATGTAGGGGATCGGAAGGTGTGGAGTCTCCCGAATCTTCCACTCGGCCAGCAGAATCGACGCGGCGGTCACGGCGTTGAGACTGACCCGTTGATCGGCACAGATGTCGGCCAGGGCCTGGGTCTCTTCGCGGGAGAGTCGACAGCAGGCCACCGGCACCAGAACCGACTGGGGGCCAACCCGTCCGGTGTTCCGCCTGGAGGGAGGCAGCTCATAGGCGAACATCGCCGGCAAGTAGCGCTCCAGGCCAAACCGCTGAAGTTTGACGATGCCACGCTCGGCAAGCACCGCCTCCAACGACTCCGGGACGGGCTCAGTCTTGACCGGCCCGACTCCGGCGCCGGTGACGATGTCGGTGTACCAGCCGAACAGCTTCTCCAGCAAGGCGAACGAGTGGTGCGCGTCGGACAGCGCATGGTTTGTGTAAAGGCTGAGTTCGGACCGCTCCTCGCCTGTTCTGAGTCGCAGGTTGATCAGTGCCTCGGACTGGTTCGGCAGCCGCCCGGTGGACGGGTCGCCGATCTTCTCGAGCCATATTCCTTCATGCTCGTACTCACCGACCATAATCCGGTGCTTGCCGTCGGCGCCCCGCTCGAGGTGACCGGCATGGGCGGGGTGTACTCGCAACAGTGTCTCGAATGCATCCGCCATCGCGCCCACGTCCACCGGACCGCGCAGAGTGACGGTGAGACAGATGAAGCTCTCGGCTTTCGCGTAGAACTCCTCGCTCGGCGAAAGACTGCGGATCGGCGTTGCGCCAAACACCATTGACTACCTTCCTTTCGACATCGCGGCGACTACCGACTGGTGCTCGCCCTGCGATAGCCCACAATGATCGGCAGCAGGCATACCGCGAGGATTCCCGCACACCACAGCATTGTGTTGATCAACGGAGACAGCACGGGCCCACCGACCGATAGTCCGCGCATCGCATCGACGGCCTGGGACATCGGCTGGTAGCGCACCGCGGGCTGGACCCAGTCCGGGTAGAGGTCCACCGGTATGAAACCGGTGCAGAAGTTGGCGCCCAGGATGATGACGGGTTGCAAGGCCTCCACCATGACGGACTTGGGCCAGGACAGCGCAATCGCCGTCGCCAGCGCGGCGAATGCCACCCCGAAGATCACCGGGATCGCCACCCACAGCACTGCGGCGGCCGCCCCGTGGTGGAAGCGGAACCCGAGAATCATGCCGATGCCAAGGATGACCAGCGTCGTCACGAGCAGCCGCACGATCTCGGCGACGAGACGGGACAACATCGCCGCCCCGCGGTGTATCGGCATGGCCCACAGCCGACCCAGGAATCCGTCGAACCGCTCGGCGCTGATCCCCACCATCCCCGTCGTCGAGCCTGTCATCGTCGCCAGTAGCGCTACCAGGGCCACGCTGCGGTAAAGGGCATTCTCGCCGGTGGCGTCCGTGATCGATTGGCCGAAGACGTAATGCAGCGTCAGCAGGAATGCGACCGGCAGCAGCACAGCGTGGACGAGCGTCATGGGGGTGCGGGCCGACCGGAGCAACAGCCGGCGGGCGAGTACCACCGTTTGCGACAGCAGGTCGGCCGGCGAATTCCCCAGCACGCCGGCCGGGGCGTCGATAACAGCCATCAGCTTCTCCCCCGGTAAACCACGACCGCCGACGGCAGGGTGACCGCAATGATGCCGATCAACCACGCCAATGCCGGCCAGATCACCGACCAGGTGACCGGAGGTACCTGGTCACCGGAGTCACCGGCGAGCGCCCGCATGGCGTACACCAGCCTGGAGATCGGCTGGTTCTCGACGATCGGCTGCAGCCATCCCGGGAAGCGATGCAGCGGTTGGACTCCCACCGAGAGAAACCCAAAGATCAGCTGCGGCAGCAAGAGCCATTGGGCGGTGGCTGCAGGATCCCGCGATTTCGTTCCGAGGGTGTCGCCCACGAGAGCGAGGGCCAGCCCGGTGAGTAGCGTCAGCAGACAGAATGCCGTCGCGTACAACGAACCCCGGTGAAAGCGGAAGCCGATGACGAATCCACATGCCAGCGCGACGATAAGTCCGATCACACAGCGGTAGACGCTCGCCGTTATCCGCGCCGCCAACGGCATCAGCGATGGGATCGGCAAGGATTGGAAACGTCGGTTGATGCCCTGTACCGAGTCGTTCGCCGCTCTGAATGCGGTGGAGATCGAGGCGAATGAGATGGCCTGCAGCACAATCAGCGGAACGATGTACTGCGCGTAGCTGCTCATGCCGAGGTCGGGACGATTCATCAGCCGGTTCAGCGGGATGTAGAGGCCGGCGGTCGCCGCCACCGAGACCGCCACGCCCACAACCACTTCGCCGTTGCGCAGGGTGGGAGCGATCAGGCGTTTCGTCAGAACTCGCCACTGCTGCAACCCGGACGGAACGGGTTGCTCGGCCATCAGCAAAGCGGTCACGAGAAGACTTCGCCGGGCGCAAAGTCCGCCTCGAGATCGCTGACGGCCGATCCGGTCAGTGAGAGGAAGACGTCGTCCAGCGACGGCCTGCGCAGTGCGATGTCGGCCAGCGCGATGTTCGCCGCGTCCAACCGCGCCAGCGCGGCGCTCAATGTGCCCGGCCCATCAGGGGCGGGCAGACTCACGCGATCGGACTCCGGGGTGATCGCGACTCGGCTGGTCTCCGGCAGCAGTGAACCGAGCGCCGCCACGACGGCGTTGAGGTCCGCCGGATCTCGCGGCACGATCTCGCACACGGTGCCACCGGTGCGCTCCTTGAGTTCGTCGGCGGTTCCCTGCGCGACGATGGTGCCACGATCGACCACGATGATCCGGTCGCTGAGCGCGTCGGCCTCTTCGAGGTACTGCGTGGTCAACAGCGTCGCGATGCCGGCATCTTTGAAGGTGGTGACCAGTGCCCAGATCGCTTGTCGGCTACGCGGATCCAGCCCGGTGGTCGGTTCGTCAAGGAACACCACCTCCGGCCGTACGACCAGCCCGCAGGCGATGTCGACACGGCGCCGCATACCGCCTGAGTAGGTGGCGACTCGGCGGTTGCCCGCGTATTCCAGGTCGAATTCGCGCAGCAGTTCGCGCGCCCGCGCCCGGGCAGCGTTCGCCTTCAGGCCGCGCAACTGGGCGAACATCACCAGGTTCTCGTATCCGGTGAGCATCTCGTCGAGTGCCACGTGCTGGCCGGTCAGCATGATCGAGCGGCGCACCATCCCGGCGTCGGTCACGACGTTGTGGCCGGCCACCCATGCGTTGCCCCGATCCGGCCTGGTCAGCGTCGACAGGATCTCCACGGTGGTCGTCTTGCCCGCACCGTTGGGTCCGAGCAGTGCGACCACCTCTCCGCGGGCCACCTGAAAGGAGATGTCTCGCAGTGCGGCAACCGAACCGAACGACTTGCCGATGCCTTCGACATCGACACCGAATTCCCGGACTTCTAGCGGCTGTGACATCGCTTCGCTACCTACTCATCGTCGTCTAGTGCCGCTGCCGACAGGTCGATCATGGTGAAGTCCTCGTCGTCGGCCTCGTCGTCGTCACCGGCCGCGTCACCGAGGAGCGCCTCACCGATCACCTGCATCAGGATGGCCGGAAATTGTTCTGCCAATGCGTCGATGGTGCCACGTGGTACCCGCCGGCTGTCGTACCACCAGTCCAGATGCAGCACACCCTGGTGGCGGTACGCCCGCAATTCGACGGGATGGCCCAACCCGGACAGCGTCTCTCGCACGGTCAGTTCGCTGTCGCTGTCGAACCGCACCGGCGCGTCAGTGTCCTGCCACTCGGGGATCATCCCGAGGTAGCCGACGAAGACATCCGCGGTGCCGGCAGCTCCCAGCAACCCGGCGGCCGGGGCGTGCAGATACCGCAGGAGCCCGTAGCCGATCCCGTGATGCGGTACGTCCTTCACAGTCCGGCTGATCCCGGCCAGCAACTCGGCCGCAGGCCCTGTCGTGCAGGCCAGCGCCACCGGATAGATCGTGGAGAACCAGCCGATCGTTCGGTGGAAGTCGACATCCGGGCGCAGAACCGATCGCCCGGAACCGAGGAGGTCCACCGCGAGGACACCCTCGCCGGTGATACCCGCGACGCAGCGCGCCAACGCGGCCAACAGAATCTCTTCGGTCGAGGCCTGCAATATCCGGCGAGCGTTGTCGGTCTGCGACGTCTGCTCGGGTGTCAATGCGGTCGCCACTCTGACGAGGTCGTCGGCTCCCGGACCGCCGGCGACCCCAGTGGCATCGGCGCCGGTCAGTCGAACCGTCGCCGCTGCCTCATGGTCGATCCAGTAGCCCAGCTCGTCGAGCACTGCCGGGTGGGCGGCCAGCGCGGCGCAGCGGCGCGACCACTCCCGCCAGCTCGTGGTGGCCGGTTCCAAGGCGATCTCGCCACCGCCGAGCCGCTGCCCGAACGCCGTCAGCAAGTCTGTCACCAGCACCTCGCGCGACATCGGGTCGTCGACCATCGCGTGCACAGTCAGCACCAGGAACCGAGGTGCCGCCTGGGAGTCGACCACGAAGGTCGCCGTCAGGGGCGAGTCAACCAACTCCGGTTCCGCCATGGCTTCGGAGACGATTGTCTCCAACGCCTTTCGCTCCTGCGGTGTGCCCGCTTCGGCATCAGCGGGCAGTGCCCGCTCGATCAGACCTGTGAAATCGCCGGGTTCGCCGATGTGCTGCTGCCACATCCCCGCCCGGTTGACGACCCGCATCCGTAGCGCGTCGTGGTGGTTGACCAGAGCGGTCAGCACGGATCGAACGTCGTCGGCACTCACCCGGGAGTCGATGCCCAGTACCAGCGGCACCCGCCAGCGTCCCGGCTGCGCCAATCCGCTGTCGAGGAACCGCAGAATGTTCGGCGGCACAGCCACATTCGATTCTCCGCTGTCCTGACTCGCCAGGCCACCGGACGCTTGCCGCGCGACCAGGGCGTCCGCCAGTGCGGTCAGGGTGCCGTGATCGTAGAGATCTTGCGGGGTGAGTTCCACGCCTTCGTGGGAGGCGGTCATCGCGACGCCGATCGCCACCAGCGAGTCGCCGCCGATCTCGAAGAAGTTGTCCTTCGGGTCAACCGATTCCACTCCGAGGCAACTGGACCAGATTCGCTGCAGGGTGTTCCGCATCTGCGCGCGGGCGTCCAGGGGGGCGCCATCGGAGGCACTGGCTGACTGACCATTCGCCGCGGTGGCCCCGTTCCCGATCGCCGCGCCGGGCCGGCGCGCACGCGTTTCGTCGGGTTCGATCCAAAAGCGTGTGCGGGCAAAGGGATAGCCGGGCAGAGTGACCCGTTGCGGGTGCTCGCCCTGTAACGACGTCCAGTCCACATCCACACCGGCCGACCACAGCTGTCCGAGCGCGAGCAAGAACGTGTCCCGGTCGTCGCGGCCCTGGAGGGGATGGCGCATCAGGCGCACCGCCCGGTGGGTTTCCGACCAGCCGGGCATGCGCAGGGCCGAGCCGGTCAAGCTACCGCCGGGGCCCACCTCGACGAGCACCCGGAGTGGGTCCTCGAGCAGTGTCGCGAGTTCGTCGGCGAAGCGCACGGTCGAGCGGATCTGCCTGGCCCAGCGATTCGGATCGGTAGCCTCCTCGTCGGTCATCCAGGTGCCGGTCACGTTGGACAACATCGGGATCCGGGGGGCACGCAGCGTCAGGGTCGACAGGTACTCGGCGAACGGCGCGACGACGCTGTCCATCGACTGTGAATGGAAGCCGTGCGACGTACGCACCCGCCGGGCCAGGATGCCGGCGGCGGCGAGGCGGTTGGTGAGATCGCGGATGGCTTCTCCGGGTCCGGCGACCACGCAACTGCCGAACTCGTTGACGGCGGCCACGTCGACGTCGGGCGTCAGGTGATCGGCGATGTCCTCCGCACTTGCCGCTACGGCCACCATGGCGCCCGCCGGTGCGGCGTGCATCAGGCGCGCCCGCAACGCGACGACTTTGATCGCCGACTCCAGATCGAAGACCTCGGCGACGGTGGCGGCGACCAGCTCTCCGATGCTGTGCCCGGCCAGCGCAGCCGGGCGGACGCCCTGCGCCAGAAGCAACTGCGCCAGGGCGTACTCGACCGCGAACAGAGCGGGCTGAGCCAGGTCGGTGGATTCCAGGCCGACGCCGTCGTCACCGAAAACCTCCGCGGCCAGATCGATGCCCAGTTCCGCTGCGAAGCCCTTGGCGCATCGGTCGAAGGCCTCCCGAAAGACCGGCTCGGTGCGATGCAGGCCGCGGGCCATGCCGGCGTGCTGAGATCCCTGCCCGGGAAACAGCAGCGCCACCCGCTGCGCGCCCGACGTCGCACCCGGCGGGCAGTGCCCGATGGAAACATTGGGATTCTCGTCGGCGGTCAGCACGGCGCAGGCGTCGGCCCGGTCGGCGACGACGGCGGCCAGGCGTACCTCGTGTGTCCGCCGCCCCGCGAGGGTGAACGCCACGTCGGCAAGAGACACGTCCTCGTCGCGAGCAAGTGCCGCGGCAAGCGCTGCTTTGCCCAACTCCAAGGACTCCGGGGTGCGCGCGGACAGCAGGAGAACCTGCGGGCCGCCGGGCGCCCCGGACGTCGTCGGGGTGGAGGCGGTGCGGGGAGCTTCCTCGACGATGGCGTGCACGTTGGTGCCGCCCACGCCGAAGGAGCTGACCCCGGCTCGACGGGGGGTGTCCGACTCCCATGTCTGGTAGGCGCTGGACACCACGAACGGCGTGTCCTCAAGGTGCAGTTCAGGATTGGGCGCGGTGAAGTTCACCGTCCCGGGGATTGCCTTGTTCTTCAGGCACAGGATCGCCTTGACCAGCCCGGTCACCCCGGACGCCGCATCGAGGTGGCCGATGTTGGACTTCACCGAGCCCAGAACACAAGGGCGGGAGCGTTTCTCGTCGGAGACCTCGAACGCCTGCCGAAGCGATTCGATCTCGATGGGGTCACCCAGCGGGGTACCCGTTCCGTGCGTCTCGACGAAATCGATGGTCGAGGAGTCGACGTCGGCGACCGCATGCGCCTCGGCGATGACCTCAGCCTGGCCTGCGACGGCCGGTGCGGCGTAGGTCATCTTCATCGAGCCGTCGTTGTTGACGGCCGAGCCGCGGATCACCGCGTGAATCCGGTCGCCGTCCTCCAACGCCGTTCGCAACGGCTTGAGGATCAGCGCCGCCACCCCGCTGCCGAAGATGGTCCCATCGGAATCGGCATCGAACGGCCGGCAGTGACCCGAGGGCGACACCATGGCCCCCGGCTCGTAGGTGTAGCCGACACGATGAGGCACCCGGATCGCCGCCGCGCCGGCCAGCGCCATCTCGCACTCCCGGGCGAGCAGGCTCTGGCAGGCCAGGTGCACGGCGACCAGCGATGACGAGCACGCGGTCTGGACCGACATGCTGGGCCCGCGCAGGTTCAACTCATGCGAGGTCCGCGTCGCGATGTAGTCCTTGTCGTTGAGCAGGACCAGATTGAACATCTCGACGGTGATGCCCTCGCCGACCAGCGTCTTGGTATCGCGATGCGACATCAGGTTGTCAAAGAGATATCCGCTCGCGGTGCTGCTGGCGAAGACGCCGATCGCCCCGTCGAAGGTGGCGGGGTCGTACCCGGAGTCCTCGAGGGCGTGCGAGGCGGTCTGCAGGAACAGCCGCTGCTGCGGATCCATCATCCGCGCGGTGTAGGGATTCATCCCGAAGTAATCGGCGTCGAACTCGTCGATCCCGTTGAGCAGGGCCGCACGCCGAACGTATGCGGGATCGGCCAGGGTCTTGGCGCTGACCCCGGCGGCGCTGAGTTGCTCCTCGGAGAGAGTGGTGACCGACTCCTCCCCGCGGCACAGGTTGTCCCAGAACTCCGACACCGAATCCGCGCCGGGAAACCGGCCGGCCATTCCGATGACGGCTATCGCGTTGGGCGGGAAGTCATTCGCGGTTGCGGCGCTGTCGATGCTCACAGCACACGTCCTTTCTCTCTGCTGGCTTGAGCTCCCTGCCGGGCCCGAGCGCGCTGCTGCGCGCGGGCGCCGAGGCCGGAGGGTGCTGACGCCGAAGATGGTTCCGCCGACGCGTAACCCATGCGTGTGCACAGAGCGTCGGCGAGTGACGAGACGGTCGGGTACTCGTAGATCAGCGCGGCCGGCAGTGCCATGCCGAGGCTCGCGCTGAGGCGGCGCTGAAGCGTGAGGCTCATCAGCGAATCCATCCCGAGTTGGAAGAAACCGGCGTCGGGGTCGAGAGCCTGGGCGGGCGGGAATCCGATGACGCTGCCCGCAGCGGTGGCGATGTGCGCGGCAAGCAGGCCACGGCGCCCTTCGGGCGCGCATTCGCGCAGTTCTTTGCGGAACTCGCTTTCGGGAGCCTCGGCGTCTGCGGCGGTGTCGCGGGCAAGCAGGTCATCGACGATGCGCAGGGCTCCGCGGGTGCGGTAGGCCGCGGCCAGCAGCGGCCAGTTGGCGTGGACCACTGTGGTGCGCGCCGGGGAGTCGGAACTCATCACCAGGGCCAACGCGCGGATGGCGACCTCGTCGTCCATCGGTTCCAGGCCGGCGTTGGCCATCACCGCACCCGCGTCGGTCTGCAAGTCCGACAGGGACTTCCACAGTCCCCAGTTCACGACGGTGGCCGCAAGACCGAGGTTGCGCCGAGCGTAGGCGAAGGTGTCGAGGAACGTGCTGGTGGCCGTGTAGTGGGCCAGCCAGCGCGAACCGAGTAGACCGGAGATCGACGAGAACAGGACGAAGTGGCGGATATCGGTTCGCAGCGAGAGTTCGTGCAGCACCCCGAGCGCATCCAGCTTCGGTCCGAACATGGTTCTTACGTCGGCATCTGTCATGTCGGGCAGGGTCACCGGCCCACCGGCGAATGCCGCGAGGTAAATGCCCTCCAGGGCAGGAAGTTCGGTGCCGAACCGGTCGAACAGAGCCGTCATGGCCAACTCGTCGGTCACGTCGGCGGCCACCTCGACCAGCGTCGTACCGGTCGAGGCCAGTTGCTGGGCAAGCTCTTTCAGCTTGTCCCCGGGGTTGCGGGACACCGCAACGATCGTTCCCGCACCCATGGCGGCCAGCTGCCGGATGAGATACGGACCGATATGACCGGTCGCTCCGATGACGAGCTGGGTTGCGGCTGAGGTCAATTCGGCGTCGGGTGATGTCGGGATCACGGGCTCCAAACGGGGCGCGTGCCGCACGCCGGAGCGGTAGACGACCTGATCCTCACCGTCGCCGGCGGTGGACTCGCGGCGCACGAGCCGGGCTGCCAGCACGGGCGGCATCGAGTCGTCGACGTCGATGATGCCGCCCCAGATTTCGGGATGCTCAAGTGCCAGGGTGCGACCCAGGCCCCAGAGCACGGCGTGGACGGGGTTGGCGCGGTCGCCGACTGCGACGGGCTGGGCGTTTCGGGTCAGGAAGTAGAGCTTGGGAGGCACCGGCATGGCCGCGCACTCGGTGGCAACGCGCCGCGCCTCGTTGAACAGTTGGTAGGCCGATGCGATATCGGTCGACGGGCCGCCCGGGGACGGCGCGAACAGCACGGTGTCCGGGGCATCCCCCGCGCTGGGGACACTGCCGAGTTCGGCGGCGAGTTCGGGGTCCCCCAGCACCAGCCAGCGGCCGGCGCGGGAGTCGGGCGTGGTGGGAAGTGCGCGGCTGGGCCAGGTCGGTTCGTACAACCAGTCCACCGGAACAGGACTGGCCTCCGGGTTCAGCGGCGTTCGCCTACCGCGGTTCGCCCCGACGCCTGCCGGTGGTGCGGGTGTGAAGTCGAGCCAGTGTGCGGTGTGACGCCACGGCGTGTTGGGCAGCTCCGGGTGCGGCTCGGGTGGGTGCTCGCCGAGTGGTGGCCGGGCGGTGAATGTCGCGTTGAGTGCGGTGTGGAATGAGACGGTCTCGTTGGCCTCGCGCAGAAGTGTGCCGAGGCTGTGATGATGGCCGTTACCGGTGGCCGGATCGTCGAGGGTGTCCGAGATCGCCTTCGTGAGCAGCGGGTGCGGACTGATCTCGATGAAGGTGGTGTGGGTGGCGCCGGCAGCGGCGATCGCGTCGCCGAACCGGACGGGCCTGCGCAGGTTGGCAACCCAGTGATCGGCGTCGAATTCCGGTGTCTCACCGGCGTCTTCGACGGTGGAGATGAGCGGGATGACGGGGAAGCCGGGTTCCAGATCCGAGAGCGCGTCCTTCAACTCCGGCAGGATCGGATCCATCATCGCGTGGTGGGATGCCACATCGACGTTCACGCGGCGGGCGAAGACGTTACGCGCGACGGCCCGGGCGACGACCGCGTCAACGGCCTCGGTCGACCCGGCCACCACGGTCTGTCGCGGGGATGCGTACACCGCCACCGTGACCCCGGGGAAATCGGCGATCAACGCTTCGGTGGCGGGTTCGTCGAGTTCCAGCAGTGCGATCGCACCGGTGTCGGCGCGCCGTGCCATCAACTGCGATCGCTTGGCGATCACTCGCAGCCCCTCGGCGGGGGTCAACGCGCCTGCCACGACCGCCGCGGTGATCTCACCCATCGAGTGCCCGATCACCGCGTCGGGTTCGACCCGATAGGAGCGCCACAACGCCGTCAAGGCCAACTGGATGCCCACCAACACCGGCTGGATTCGTTCGATGCCGGTCAACTCCTCGCCCGCGGCGATCACGTCGTACAACGAGAAGCCGACCTCAGCGACGAAGTCGGGTTCGAGTGCCTCGACCGCTTCGGCGAACGCGGGCTCGTCGGCGAGCAGTTGCCGGCCCATCCCGGCCCATTGGGAGCCCTGGCCCGAATAGACGAACACGGTGCCGGGACCGCAGGTCCCCTGATGCGGGCCCACCACTCCGGCCGCCGCACTGTCCCCGGCCGCCAGCGCACGCAGCCCGGCCACCGCCTCATCGCGATCGGCCGCGCAGACGGTTGCGAACGCGGTCTGGTGGGTCCGGTGATGGTTGAGGGTGTGCGCGACGTCGGCCAGCCCGACCTCGGCCCCGGCGCCGGTCATCCAGTCCGCCACCACCGCGGCGGTCGCCGCGAGGCGCTCGGGGGTCTTGCCACTGACCACCAGTGTCGTCACCGCCGGCTCGGGAGCCGGCGGGGCGGCCGGGGGCGCCAGCGGCGCCTGCTCGAGGATGAGATGGGCGTTGGTGCCCCCGAAGCCGAACGATGACACCCCCGCGCGGCGCCGACGGCCCGTCGCCGGCCACCCGGTGGCCTCATCGGCGACTTTCAGGCCGAGTTCGTCGAACGGGATGTGCGGATTGGGGTTGTCGAAGTGCTGATTGGGCGGGATCTCCCCGCGCTGGAGGGCCACCGCGGTCTTGATGACGCCGACGATTCCCGCAGCGGCCTCGAGATGACCGAGGTTGGTCTTGGCGGCGCCGATGAGCAGTGGGGCGTCGGGCAGGCGTCCCCGCCCGTAGACGGCCCCCAGCGCGCGGGCCTCGATGGGGTCGCCGAGCAGCGTCCCGGTTCCGTGGGTTTCCACGTAGTCGATCTGGGCCGGCTCGACACCGGCGTCGGCGCAGGCGGCGCGCAACACAGCCGCCTGGGCGGTCGGGCTGGGTGCCATCAGGCCGTTGGACCGGCCGTCGGAGTTCACCGCCGAGCCGCGCACGACCGCGATCACCCGGTCACCGTCACGCAGCGCGTCGGAGAGCCGTTTGAGCACGGCCACCCCGCAGCCCTCGCCGCGGACGAATCCGTCGGCGGCCGCGTCGAACGCGTGGCATGCCCCGGTCTGCGACATCGCCTCGGCCTGGTCGAAGCTGCGCGTCACCACGGGTGAGAGCAGCAGGTTGACCCCGCCGGCGATGGCGAGTTCGGATTGACCGGTCCGCAGGCTCTGGCACGCCAGATGGATCGCGACCAGTGAGGAGGAACAGGCGGTGTCGATGGTCAACGACGGGCCGCGTGCATCCAGGAAATAGGACAGCCGGTTGGCGATGATGCTCAGGGCGCCACCGGTTCCCGTCCACGCGTCGACCTGGCTGAGATCACGGGATGCCAGGAACCCGTACTCGCTGACGCAGGCGCCGAGGAACACACCCGTCTGCGAACGCTGCAACGACTCCGCCGGAATGCCCGCGTGCTCAAGTGCTTCGACGGTCACCTCGAGCACCAGGCGTTGCTGCGGATCGATGTAGTCGGCCTCACGCGGAGTGATACCGAAGAATTCGGCGTCAAAGCCCGCGACGTCGGACAGAAACGACCCCCATCGCGTGGTTCCGGCCAGGGCCTGCGCCGTCTGCGCGGAGCCGTCATCGAAGGCCTGCCAACGATCCTCGGGCACGGTTGTCACCGCCGAACGTCGCGCGGCGATGAAGTCCCAGAGCGCATCTGAGGAGTTGACGTCGCCCGGGAACCGGCAGCCCAGCCCGACGATGGCGATCGGTTCGGACAAGGAGACGGGACCGCTTTCGCCCGAATGCATGGCCTCGGCGTCGGGATGGGTCAGCGCGCGGGCCAGGCCGTTGACGTTCGGGTTCTGCCAGATGTCGACCGGGGACACGCTGCGGCCCAACAGCTCGGAGAGCTCGCCGGCCAGCACAACCCCGTCGCGCGATCCGACCCCGAGTTCGTTGAACGGAAGGTCGACGTCGATCTTGTCCGGACTACAGCCGACGTTGGTGACGAGGTAGTCGATCAGCCAGTGGCGGAGGTCGGCCTCCTCGTCGCCGGGTTGGGTCATACGGCTACGCCTAATCCATCCACTCGATGGAACTCTCCACGGAGGTAGAACTGCCCGCAGGACGACCGGCGGATCTTCCCGCTGGTGGTGATCGGGATGGACCCGGGTGTCACCAGCAACAGGTCATCGATACGCAGGTTGTGCAGTTTCCACACCGCGTCGGCCACCCGGCGTCGCACCAAGTCGAACGCCTCCGCGGGCTTGACTTCGACGATGGCTACCAGGTTCTCGGAGGCCTCGGCCTCGACCGAGATCGCGGCGACCCGGCCCCCGGTGATGTCCCTGATGGTGGCCTCGATGTCCTCGGGGTAATGGTTGCTGCCGTCGACGATCAGGAGGTCCTTGAGCCGGCCCATGATGAACAGCTCACCATCGGAAATCGCACCGAGATCACCGGTGCGCAACCACGGCCCGGCCGGGGTGCCTTCGGACGGGCTCTTGATCCGGGCGCGGAAGACCTGGGTGGTCAACTGTGGCTTGCGCCAGTAGCCCAATGCCACATTGTCGCCACGCGTCCAGATCTCGCCGACGCTGCCGGCGGGCTGCTCGAGACCCGTCTCCGGGTCGACGATGCGAACCACGTGGGCCTCAACCGGGCCATAACTGACCAATTCGGTTCCGCCGTCCTGCTCGGACCCGCGACGCTGGGCGACGCCGGCGGCAAGCCGCTGCAGGTCGAAGCGGGCGGTGTGAACGGTCGGCGAGACAGGCGGTGTCGCCACGTACAGCGTCGCCTCGGCGAGACCGTAGGAAGGTCGGATGACCTCCTCGCTGAGGCCGAACTTGGAAAAGCGGTCCATGAACCGCTTGACGGTGCTGGAGTGCACTCGCTCGGCGCCGCTGAGAATCGCATGCGCCCGACCGAGGTCGAGGCCCTCCATATCCGCATCAGAGGTCCGCCGCACAGCGAGCTCGAACGCGAAGTTAGGTGCACCGGAGAAGCACGACGGGTTCTGCGCCATCAGCTGGATCCAGCTCGCGGGCTTCGCCAGGAACGCCAGCGGGCTGGTCAGCACCGCATCGCAGCCGGTCACTACTGGTGCACAGACCCCCATGATCAGGCCCATATCGTGAAAGAACGGCAGCCACGACACCACGGTGGTCTCGGTGGGAACCGTGCCACCGAACTCGGCGAAGTAATCTCGGCCGGCCTGCTCGAGGTTGCTCGTCACGTTCCGGTGGGAGACGATGACGCCGGCCGCCGTCCGGGTCGAACCCGAGGTGTACTGCAGATAGGCGGGACCGTGCCGGGAATCGTCGGTCTCATCAAGGCTGCGGGTGAGGTCCACGTCGACGACGTCGACCTCGATGACGGTGGGGGCAACCCGACCGCCACGAGCGCCTGCGTACTTGTTCACGTCGGTGACCGCCGCCGAGATGGTCAGCAGGATCGAGGGGGTGCTGTCATCCAGCGCTGATTCCACCCGCTGGTCATGAACGCCGGCCATCGGCACCGACAGCGGCACCGCGATGAGTCCGGCCTGCAGCGCGGCGTAGAAGGCCACGATGTAGTCGAGTCCCTGCGGGGCGAGGATCGCCACCCGGTCACCCGGCGTGGCGGCCCGCCGCAATTCCTCGGCCAGCGACAGCACCCGGCGGTAGAGCTGATTCCAGGTCAGGCTTTCCGGGCGGCCCGTTCCAAGTATGGGGCCGTCCATGAACGTGAAGGCCAGGGCGTCGCCCTGGGTGGTGGCCTGGTGGCGCAGCAGCGCAGGCAGAGTCAGCTCGGTGTTCGACATGCGGGATTTAGCCTCATTCGTCGAGCGGGCTTCACTGATCGTTCGGGTGAAACACCGCTTGGGGACCCCGGGGATCGCTGGCAGAGAGAACGACGCTATTCTCCGCGATGCGGGCGTGCCCCCATGCTACCAGGACCACGGCGGTAGTGACGGACCAGCAAATCAGCCGCGTACCTTCTCGATATGCACTGTCTGCTGACGAATGCGACTGTGAGGTTCGCCAGCAACGCGGCAAAACCCTCGTCAGGCGACTCTTTGCTCCACCCACTGTGACAGCTGGGGCAGGTTGGTGTTGATGTAGAAGTGGTCCCCCGGGAACACCGTGAGGTCGAACGGACCCGTGGTGCGCTGCTTCCACGGCTCCACCAGTTCCGCCGTCGCCAACTCGTCGTTGTCGGCCATCAGCGCGTGGATGGGACAGGACACCGTCGCATCGGGTGGGCACTCATAGGACGCGATGGCCTTCAGTCCGCGCAATGTCGGAAGCAGGGTCGCGGCGAACTGGTCGTTGTTGAGGAACTCCGGGTTGGCGCCGGTGACATCGCTGACCATGCTCAACAGGTCCAGATCGGAGCCCGTCACATCTGCGCGGTTGCGCATGAGTCCGGGCGCCGCACTGGCCGATACGAACAGCGCGCTTATCGGATTTCCGGCCCGCTCGAAGCGCAGTGCGACTTCGAAAGCCAGCAGGGCTCCCATGCTGTGACCGAAGAACGCCACCGGCCCCGGTTGCGGGTCGGCGGGCTTGAACATCGCGCAGAGGCGATCGGCCATGTCCGGGATGCTGGTGTACTGCGACAGATCCTTGCCGGCGCGCTTGCCGGGGTACTGAACCGCAACGCACGTCGTGCCTCCGCTGAAGGCCTTGGCGAACGGCACATAGAAATTCGCCGATCCACCGGTGTGCGGGAAGATGAAGAGCCTGGGCTTGACGGGGCTCCGCGGGTCAGTCGACATCAGATCGGAATCAACCCGTGTTTGCGCTGGACACGCTGAATCTGCTTGTCGCGCAACAACCGCATGGTCTTGCGAAGCAGTAGCCGGGTCTGGTGGGGCTCGATGACGGCGTCGATGAATCCGCGCTCCGCGGCGATGTACGGGATCGCCATATTGAGGTTGTAGCCCTCGATGAAGTCGGCGCGGATCTTCTGCACCTCGGGGGCGGTGGGGTCGGGGAACCGCTTCACCAGAAGTTGCGCCGCCCCTTCGGCGCCGATCACCGCGATGCGCGCGGTGGGCCAGGCGAAGTTGAGGTCGGCGGTGAGTTGCTTGGAACCCATCACCGCGTACGCGCCGCCGTAGGACTTGCGGATGGTCAGCGTCACCTTCGGCACATCGGCCTCCACCACCGCGTAGAGGAACCGGCCGCCGCGCTTGATGATGCCGTTCTTCTCCTGCTCCACACCGGGCAGGAAGCCGGGGGTGTCGACGACGAACACCAGTGGCACGTTGAAGGAATCACAGAACCGTACGAACCTGGCCGCCTTGTCGGAGGCCTCGTTGTCGATGGCGCCGGACATGTGCATCGGCTGGTTGGCGACCACCCCGACCGGCCGTCCGTCGACGCGGGCGAAGCCGGTGATGATGGCCTGACCGGCCTGGGCGGCGACATCGAGGAAGTCGCCGTCGTCGAAGATCCGGATCAATATCTCGTGCATGTCATACGCCGTGTTGTCGGCGTCGGGCACCAGGCTGTCGAGTTCGAGATCGTGCGGCGTGATCTCCGGCTCGAGGCCGGGGTTGATCACCGGGGCATCGTCAAAGGTGTTGGGCGGCAGGAAGTCCAGGAAGTCCCGCACGTACTGGAAGGCGCTCTTCTCGGAGTCGACGACCTGGTGGATGTTGCCGTAGCGGGCCTGATGATCCGCCCCGCCCAGCTCGTCGAGGCTGACGTCCTCGCCGGTGACGTCCTTGATCACGTCGGGTCCGGTGACGAACATGTAGCCCTGGTCGCGCACCGCGACCACCAGATCGGTCTGGATCGGGGAGTACACCGCGCCGCCGGCGCACTTGCCGAGAATGATCGAGATCTGAGGCACCATGCCGGACAGCAGTTCGTGACGGCGGCCGAGTTCGGCGTACCAGGCCAGCGAGGTCACCGCGTCCTGGATGCGCGCGCCGCCGGAGTCGTTGATGCCGACGATCGGGCAGCCGACCATCGCCACCCACTCCATCAGCTTGGCCACCTTGCGGCCGAACATCTCTCCGACCGACCCGCCGAAGACGGTCTGGTCATGCGAGAAGACGCCCACGGGGCGGCCGTTGATGGTGCCGTGACCGCAGACCACGCCGTCGCCGTAGAGGGCGTTCGGGTCGCCGGGGGTCCGGGCCAATGCCCCGATCTCCAGGAAGCTTCCCGGGTCGAGCAGCTCGTAGATTCGGGCCCGGGCGCTGGGGATGCCGCGCTTGTCGCGCTTAGCGGCGGCCGCACCGCCGGGTTCCTTTGCCAGCTCAAGCTTTTCGCGCAGCTCGGCCAGCAGCTCGGCGGTGGTTCGGTTGGTCACTTCCCCTGCTTCACTTCTGCTCGTTCCCGGCCTGGATGCGGGTGATCGCTTCGCTCTGAATTCGATTGATCGCTTCGCTCTGAATTCGATTGATCGCTTCGCTCATGTGCGCGCCCACCTTGGAAATGTACGGCTCGTCGATGACCTGGATGTGCTCGCCCCCGATGGGCACCACTTCCAGGTCGGCGACGAACTCGCCCCAGCCGCCGTCGGGCTTGCGGGTGCCGTAGCGCGGCTCGAACATGATGGCGTCGTCGTGATAACGGTCGGCCATGTACAGGGTGACGTGTCCGTCGTAAGGCTCGATCGTCGCGGTGTCGATGGCCCGGTTGTCCAGGTACGACGTGCGCTGGTGCTCGATGATGCCGCCCGGGATGTTGACCCCGCCCTGCTGGACGGCATCGAGGACGAAGCGCACCTGGCCGTCGTCGTCGAGCACCTCGAGTTGCTCGTAGGGGATCGCCGGGATCTCGACGTTGAACGTGCGCTGGGCGAACAGCGCGTAGCGATCCCAGCGGGCCCGGATCTCTTCCTTGGTCTGCGGGATGTCCTCACCGGCGCGGACGGTGTCGATCAGGCCGACGAACTCGACGTCGGCGCCCGCCTTCTTCAGACCGATGGCGCAGGCGTAGGCCAGCACTCCGCCCAGAGACCAGCCGGCCAGCAGGAACGGACCCTTGCCGCCCATCTCCAGAAGTTTGGGCACGTACTCCGCCGCGCGCTCCTCGATGGAGCCCTCGACGCGCTCGAGGCCGTACATCGGGGTGTCCTCGGGCAGCCGCTTGAGCAATGGCTCGTAGACCACGGTGGAACCGCCGGCCGGGTGGAACACGAAGAGCGGGATCCGGTCGGAGCCTTCTGTGCGGGCCCGCAGCGTTCGGACGAACCCGTCGAGTTCGCCGGCCTCGAGGTGCTCGCGCACCATGGTGGCCAGCTCCTCGATGGTGGTGGCGGCCTTCACCTGCTCGACGGTGATCGTGCCCTCGCAGCGTTCGGTGAGCCGCGCGGCGATCTTGGCGGCGGTGTCGTCGTCGATCTTCGGCAGTTCGTTGAAGATCCCGCCGGGCGACTTGCCGGTGACGATCGCCCACGTGGCGAAGGTGATCCGTTCGGCCGCTTCGCGCGGCGGGACGTCGGTGCCGAGCGCATCGACGACGGCCTGCTGGGTCAGCACCTTGGCGGCGGCAGCGGCCGGGGTGTTGGCCTCCGGGGCGTCGGGGCCGGCCGGGTTGGTCGGCGGCGGCGGGATATCCGGCCCCGCAGGGTTGGTGGGTGGGGCCGGCACGTCCGCGTGCGCTTCGGGGTGCTTGGCGGCGAGCTTCTCGGCCAGTTCCGTCGGGATCTCCCCGGCCGCGATCTTCGCCTGCTCGGCGGCGATCTCCTCGGGCGTCATGCCCTTCTGATGCTCCGCCAACTCGGCGACCTGTTCGCGGTTTTCGATCGCGAAGACGATCAGTTGCTCGACGGCGTACAGGTTGGCGTCGCGCACGGCGGTCAGCTGGATCGGCGGCAGGTCGAAGTCGTACTCCACCCGGTTCTTGATCCGCACCGCCATCAGCGAGTCGAGGCCCAACTCGATCAGCGGCACCTCCCAGGGAAGGTCCTCGGGCTCGTACCCCATGGCGCTGCCGACGATCAGACCCAGCCGGTCGTGCACCGTCTCCGGGCCGTCTGGAGTCCACTTGCCGAGGTTGGCGGCGACGCCGGCGCCGGCGGCGAGATTGTCGGTGAGGATGGCCGCGTCGTCGGCCGGAGCCGCCCCGGCGGCGACAGTAGATCCCGGTTCCGGTTCCGCCTGTCCCGCAACGGGTTCCGCGGTCACGGCCACTCCGGTCGCGACCGCGGCCGGCAGCACCGACGGCGACCCCGATCGGGTCACGATGGCGTCGTACGCCAGCGTGAAGGACTCGTCGATGCGGGCATGCACCTGCACCGAGGCGCCGCCGGGGTGGCGGGTGAGCGTAGTCACCAGCCGGGCGCCGTCGCCGGGCACCGCGCGCTGCTCCGAAGCGGTCAGTGTCGCATCCGGAAGCACCTGCACCGCAGCGGCTTTCACCAGAGCGGCCAGATCGGTCTGACCCTGCGCGGCGTACTCCCACACATGACGACCATCGGGCATGGCGACGTGTGTGCCGGGGATCAGCGACGAGCCGTCGGCCGAGAAGTGCGCGTTGAGCCAGTGCTCCTTGCGCCTGAACCGGGTCGGCGGGATGTCGGCGTAGTCCTGCAGACCCGACGCGGGGGTGAAGAGGGTCCTGAAATCCAGGTCGTGGCCGTAGACGTACAACTGCGCCATGGCCGCGACCATCGAGTCGACCTCGTCCTCCTTGCGGGCCAGCGTCGCGATCAGCTGCCCGTCATGCAGGCCGGCCGACGCAGTGGTCAGTCCGACCTGCATCAGCGCCACCGGGTTCGGCGCCAGTTCCAGGAAGGTGGTGTGGCCGTTGTCCACGGCGTTGCGGATGCCGTGGGTGAAGTAGACGCTGTGCCGCAGGCCCTTCTTCCAGTAGTCCACGTCGTGGATCACCTCGCCGGGGCGGACATAGGTGCCCTCGTGCACGGTGGAGAAGTAACCGATCTTCAGCGGATGAGCGGCGATGCCCTGCAGTTCTGCGGCCAACTCTCCGAGAAGCGGATCCATCTGCTGGGTGTGGCTGGCGCCCTTGGTCGCGAACTTGCGGGCGAACTTGCCCTCCTGTTCGCAGCGTTCGATGATCGCGTCGACCTGAGCGGGCGGGCCGCCGATGACGGTCTGCGTCGGGGCGGCGTAGACGCACACCTCGAGGTCGGGGAAATCCGAGAACACTCCTGCGATCTCGTCGGCCGAGTACTCGACCAACGCCATCAGCCGGATGTACTCGCCGAACAGCATCGCCTCGCCCTCACCCATGAGATGCGAACGCGCACAGATGGTTCGGGCGGCATCGGCCAACGACAGCCCGCCGGCGAAGTAGGCCGCGGCCGCCTCACCGAGCGACTGTCCCACCACCGCAGCGGGTTTGGCACCATGGTGCTTGAGCAGTTCGCCGAGCGCGATCTGGATGGCGAAGATCACCAACTGCACCACTTCGATCGGGTACTCGCAGGTCTCGTCGGTGTAGTCGACTGAGTCGTCGAGGATCAGTTCCAGGATCGAGTAGCCGCGCTCGTCCTGCACCAGTGCGTCGACCTTGTTGATCCACTCGGCGAAGACGTCGTCGCGCAGGTACAGGCTCTTGCCCATCTTGCGGTGCTGGGCGCCGAAGCCGGCCAGCACCCAGACCGGCCCACTGGAGACCGGGCCGTCGGCGCTGTAGACCAGCGGGCTCTGCTTGCCCTCGGCGATCGCGCGCAGACCCTTGACTGCCTCGTCGTGGTCGTGGGCCATCACGACCGCGCGGGAGCGGCCGTGATTGCGGCGCGACAGCGACCGGCCGATGGCCTCCAGCGATGTCGCCCGGCCCGCCGGGCTGTCGACCCAGTCGGCGAGTTCGGCGGCGGTGGCCCGCTTGCGCGAGGTGAGGAAGCCCGAAACCGCCAGCGGCACAACGCGGGTGTGGGGTTCAGCTGCTTCGGCGGCGGCGAGTTCCTCGCGTGCCACCTCCAGCAGGCGCAGCGCCTCGTCGGTCAGACCGGGGAGTTCGTACTCGTCGTCCTCGGCAGCGCCGTAGCCAGTGACGTCGCCGTAGGTGCCGTCGCCCTCCCCGTCGTCGTCTTCGCCGATGCCCGATGCTCTTCGCCCGAGAGGCTCATCGCTGATGAACTCGCCGTACTCGTCCATTCGCACGCCGGCGACATAGACAGCGTTGGCCTCGGCGGAATGCGATTGGGCGGGCGCGTCTTCCGACCCGGGTTCCGGCTCCACCAGGTCCTCGGGCAGCACCTCGCGCAACACCACGTGCGCGTTGGCTCCGCCGAACCCGAAACCGGAGATGCCGGCGATGGCGTGGCCGCTGTAGCGCGGCCACTCGCTGACCTGTTCGGCCACCTTGAGGTGAACCCCGTCGAAGTCGATGTAGGGGTTGGGCCCCGCATAGTTGATCGACGGTGGAATCTTGTTGTTGCGCAACGACAGTGCGACCTTGGCCATGCTGGCCGCACCGGCCGCCGACTCCAGGTGTCCGACGTTGGACTTGACCGCGCCCAGCAGTGCCGGTTGGTCGGCGGCACGGCCGCGGCCCACCACCCGGCCCAGGGCGTCGGCCTCGATCGGGTCGCCGAGGATGGTCCCGGTGCCGTGTGCCTCGATGTAGTCGACGGTGCGCGGGTTGATGCCGGCGTCGTGATAGGCCTTGCGCAGCACCTCGGCCTGTGCGTCGGGGTTGGGGGCCAGCATGCCGTTGGAGCGGCCGTCGTGGTTGATCGCGCTGCCCGCGATGACGGCGATGATCTCGTCACCGGCGCGGCGCGCGTCCTCGAGGCGCTTGAGCACGATCATGCCGCCGCCTTCGGACCGGGCGTAGCCGTCGGCGTCCGCGCTGAACGACTTGATCCGGCCGTCCGGCGCCAGCACCCCGCCGACCTCGTCGAAGCCGAGCGTAACCGCCGGTGTCACAAGGGCGTTGACGCCGCCGGCGAGCACCACGTCGGCCTCACCGGTGCGCAGTGCCTGCACGCCCTGATGCACCGCGACCAGCGATGACGAGCAGGCGGTGTCGACGGCGACAGACGGACCGCGGAAGTCGTAGAAGTACGAGACGCGGTTGGCGATGATCGAACTGGCGGTGCCGGTGATGGCGTACGGGTGCGCCGTCCGTGGGTCCATCATCGCCAGGTAGCTGTAGTCGTTGGTCGAGCTGCCGACGAAGACGCCGACGCTCTGGCCGCGCAGGCTCGACGCCGGGATGCGGGCGTTTTCGAGCGCCTCCCAGGTGAGTTCGAGCGCCATCCGCTGCTGCGGATCGATGTTGTCGGCCTCCATCTTCGACAGCGCGAAGAACTCGGCGTCGAACCCCTTGATGTCGGTGAGATAGCCGCCGCGGGTTCGGGCCTTGCGTATCCGCTCCGCGAGCCGCGGTTCGTCCATGAACTCCGACCACCGGCCCTCGGGAAGGTCGGTGATGGCGTCGCGGCCTTCCAGCAGCGCCTGCCACATCTGATCGGGGGTGTTCATGTCGCCGGGAAAGCGGGTCGCCAGGCCGACGATCGCGATCTCCGGCACATCCCGGCGCCGGGTCCAGTCCTCGTCATCGTCGGAGACGTCCGGTTCCGGCTCCCCCTCGATGATGACCGTCGCGAGCGACTCGATGGTGGGGTGCCGGAATGCGATGGTGGCGGTCAGGGTGACACCGGTGAGGTCCTCGATGTCACTGGCCATGGCCACCGCGTCGCGCGAGGACAGTCCGAGTTCGACCATCGGTACCGACTCGTCGATCGAACCGGGCGCCTGCCCGGTCGAGGTGGCCACCCAGGTGCGCAGCCATTCGCGCATCTCGCCCACCGTCATGTCGGTGCGCGGGGCCGTCAGCTCCTTCTCGGGAGCGATGATGATCTCCGCGCCAGAAGCATCAGAAGCCTCAGACAGTGGGCCGGGCGTATCCGATTCAGACATCAGTCCTTATTCCGATTCGTCGGGGAAGGCGTTGGCCACCTTCCCGGACCGCAGGCTGCCGTCCAGGTAAGCCGACCGGCAGGCGGTGCGGCCGATCTTTCCGCTGGAGGTACGCGGGATGGCGCCGGCCGGGGTCAACAGCACGTCGCGGACGGTCACGCCGTGGCGCACCGCAACGGCGGCGCGGATCGCGTCGGCAACCGCGGACAGCTCCAGCTTGTGCGAGCCGGCCGCCCGCTCGGCCACGATCACCAATTGCTCGGATGAGTCGTCGGGGTCGCGCGTCAGGCCGGCGTGGGCGTCGGCGAACACCTCGTCGGGCAGTTGGTTGGCCGGTACCGAGAAGGCCGCGGCGAAGCCGGTGCGCACTGCCTTGCTGGCCTCCTGAGCGGAGTACTCCAGGTCCTGGGGATAGTGGTTACGGCCGTCGATGATCACCAGGTCCTTGGTACGGCCGGTGATGAACAACTCGTCGTCATAGTAGGCGCCCAGGTCGCCGGTGCGCACCCAGGTGGCGTCGTCGGCCGCGCCTTCGGCATGCGATGGGCTGGTCCGCGACTTGAGCGTGTTCTGGAACGTTTCGACGCTCTTCTCGGGCTTGTTCCAGTAGCCGGTGCCCATGTTGTTTCCGCTGATCCAGATCTCGCCGATATGCCCGTCCGGCACCTCGCTGGCGCTCTCGTGATCGACGATCGCCGCCCACTCGCCGACGCCGACCTTGCCGGCCCCGGCCTGCGCGACGGCCGTGGCGGAGTCGTCGGGCACCGGGACGAACCGCCCGGCGTTGAGTTCGTCGCGGTCGACCGAGATGATCTTCGGCTCCTCGGACGACGGGGTGGTCGACACGAACAACGTGGCCTCGGCCAATCCGTAGGACGGCTTGATCGCCTTGCGCGGGAAGCCGAACGGGCCGAATGCGTCGTTGAACCGCTTGACGGTCGCGGCCGAGATCGGCTCGCTGCCGTTGAGGACGGCCTTGACGTTGGACAGATCCAGCGGTTCCTCGCCGTCCTTGGGCAGCCCGCGGGCGGCGGCATGGTCGAACGCGAAGTTGGGCGCCACCGAGATGGTGCCGCCGGTGTCACCGGGCTGGCGGGCGATCTCGCGCATCCAGCGGATCGGGCGGCGGACGAACGCAGCCGGTGTCATGAAGGTGAAGTAGTGGCCGATCAGCGACGGCAGGAGCGCGGTGACCAGGCCCATGTCGTGGAAGAACGGCAGCCAGGACACACCGCGGTCGGCTTCCTCACCTTCGAGGGCCTCGATCACCTGCACGACGTTGGTGGCCAGGTTGAGGTGGGTGATCTGCACGCCGGTGGGGATCCGGGTCGACCCGGAGGTGTACTGCAGGTAGGCGATGGTGTCCTCATTGACCGTGTCAATGTGTTCCCAGGTCGCCCCGACTTCGTCGGGTATCGCGTCGACCGCGATGACGCGGGGGCGTTCCTTGGCCGGCCGGGTGCGGAAGAACTTGCGAACCCCTTCGGCGGCCTCGGTGGTGGTCAGGATCGCCGATGCCTGGCAATCGTCGAGAACGGCGTGCAACCGGCCGACGTGGCCGGGCTCGGACGGGTCGAACAACGGCACCGCGATACGGCCGGAGTACAAGGTGCCGAAGAAGGCCACCAGGTACTCCAGGTTCTGCGGGCAGAGAATGGCGACCCGGTCGCCGGGCTCGGTGACCTGTTGCAGGCGGGCGCCGAGTGCGCGGTTGCGGGTGCCGAAGTCGGCCCACGTCAGTACCCGGGCAATGCCGTCGCGCTCGGTGGAGAAGTCCAGGAACCGGTACGCCGGCTTGTCGCCGCGGACCTTGGCCCAGCGCTCGACGTGCTTGACCAGGCTGGCGCCCTCGGGGAAGGTGATCCGTCCGTCCTTGATGAACGGGTTATGAAACGGCATACCACTCTCCTGTCGAAAACGCGTTCGTGTCGGCCCCTCGGTCAGGGTGCGGCAGCCATCCGGCGCGCACTACCGACCGCCGAACATGGCCCGAGCGCCCCACAGATGGTACCGATGAAACCGGCGGCCGCGGTCGGGCCGACCGGATCGACGATTCCCGCCGAACCAGCTGATGTCAGCCCTTATTTTTTTCTTAATGTTATGCCCATCGCAGGCGTTGTCCAAATCGAATCGCCGGGAAGGCGCCGGATCAGCCGTGCGCCGGGTGCGGCGCGTTCTCGATCACGTCGCGGGCCCAGTTCAAGGTCCACGACGTGGCCGTTTGCCCATCCGCGCTCCAGAACTGCGGGGTGGCGTACATCGCGTGGATGGGCTGGCCCGCCCCGGCGGTGAGGACCTCGAGGGTGCCGGGCAGGTTGGTGATGCTGAATGCCGACCGCGGCGCCGAGCAGATCAGGTCGCCGGGCGCGCAGATCTGGTTGGTCCGGTTGTTCAGCGCGCCGAAGCCGCCGGGCCGTTCGCCGCTCATCGTCAGGCCGAGGGCCGACAGCGTCGGGATCTCCTTGAGGGTGATCTCCGCGCCCTGTCCCGGGGCGTTGGGGCCGATGTCCTGGCCCACCCCGGGCTGGCGCCTGCCGTCCGCGATCAGCGTGACGCCGAGCACCAGATCCGCATCCACCGGACCGCGACCGTTGCCGATGTCGCTGGCGATATCCCCGGCGATCACCGCCCCCTGCGAGAAACCGACCAGCACGTAACTGGTCAGCGGGCAGCGGTTGTTCATCTCGGTCATCGCGCGGATCGTCGCCACAGCGCCCTCCTTGCGGGAGTCGTTGTAGGACATCTGCTTGTCCGCCGACAACGGGTTATGGAACTGGGCGGTGTAGGGCACGGTGTACACCTGCACCCGGTCCGGGCCGAACTGCTGCTGAATGGGACGGCTCACGTTGAGCAGCAACGCAATCGGGAACTGGCCCGGGTTGAGCGGGTCGTCGGTGGGCGAGGACTCCCAGGTGCCCGGGATGGAGATCATCTCGACGTCGGGACAACTGGCGTCCTGGAAGGCCGGGCGCGGCTTCTGACCCGGCGTGGTGGCGGTGGGCGGAACGGCGGTGGGCGGAACCGCCGTGGTCGAGGGTCCGGGGCGGCGGACGACGATCACGATGATCGCGATGATCAGCCCGACCACCAGTGCGACGGCCCCCGCAGCGGCGAGCGCCAGAAGCCGGTGTCGGCGACGGCGGGTCGCCGATCGGTTCTTCGCCTTCGAGCCCTTGGAACCGCCGGAACCCCTCGACCCTTTGGGCCCGTTCGTGTTGAGGGTCATCGATCAGCAGAGTTTTTGGGTGGCGATGTGGATGACATTGCCGACCACGGCGTCGACGTCCGCCGCCGCGGGTGTTTGCCGGGCGCCCGCGGAGGCCTCGATGACAACGCTGCGCACCATCGGGGCCACCGAGTCCCACACCGCCTGGTCGCTCTGGCCGGCGGCGCGGGCCTGGCAGACGTAGGAACCGATACTCAGAACCCGCAGCTCGTTGGTGGGGTGGATGCCGGCGTTCGCCAGCGCCCCGAGATAGTCACGTTGAGCCGGGGTCAGTTCCGGCTTGCCGGACTGACGGTCGCCCTCCGGCGGCAACGGTAGATCGACCCCTTCGTCGTAACCGGTGGTCTGCTGCGAGGGCAGTGCGACGGTGCTGATCAGATCGCCGCCGGATCCGCAGCCTGCCAACATCCACGCGGCCGGACCGAGGAAGCCGGCGGCCAGGACCCGCCGCGCCGGTACCCCGAAGTGCCCTCGGCCCACTGCCAAGGGTTTGCTGAGAGATCCGCCGCGCGCATGATGCACGCCGTCCACAGTACCGGCTGATCGGTATTGCCCCCGCTGGTTCCGCCACCGGGGTCCGGATCCGCGCTGGATCCCGCGATTACCCGAGAGCCGCGGCGATATCTCCGGCCATCGCCCCGAGCTGACCCGCCCAGGTACCCCAGTCGCTGCTCCCGCCGCCGGTGATGTCGAAGTGTCCGTTGCGCCCACCGAGGGAGCGGTAGTGCGCGTAGAAGATCCGGTTGCTGCCCTGGGCGACACTGCAGTCGCCGCCGCCCATCGCGGCCACGTCACCGCAGGCGAAGCTCAGCGGGCTGAACACCCACAGCCGGGTGTTGTTCTGGACCAGCAGGTTGGCGTGGACGTTGGGATCGTGCCACTTCCAGCGGCCCAGCTGGGGTGCACCCCACATCGCGTCGATGTTGTCGCCGATGTTGATGGCGTTGGAGATCACGCCGTTGGTCTGGGTGTCGGACGGGTTCAGGAAGCCCGACAGCGAACCGGCGTAGCTGTAGCGGTCCGGGTGGAAGGTGGCCATCGTCAGCGCGCCGGTGCCGCCCTGGGAGGCGCCGACGATGGCGTGCCGGTTGGGGGCGAGGCCCTTGTTGGCGGCCAGCCAGTTCGGCAGCTCGTCGGCCAGGAAGGTCTCCCATTGCTTGGAGCCGTTGCGCTCCCAGTTGGTGTAGAGGCTGTACGCGCCACCGGCCGGGGCGGCCACCGAGAGGCCACTGCCCGCCAGGGTGTTCATCGCGTTGCCGGCCGTGACCCAGTTGCTGACGTCGGGGCCGGCGTTGAAGGCGTCCAGCAGCACGACCGCATGCGGCCCGCCGGCCTGGAAGGCCACCGGGATGTCGCGGCCCATCGCGGCGGAGGGGACCATCAGCATCTCGACGCCGGCGGCGGATGCGGTCGGGGCGGCGCCCGCGGCGCCCCATACTCCCAGCGCCAGGACAACCGCACCGACAGCGCGGAACAGCTTCATCAGACCGCTCATACCCACCTCACGTCGACTCAAATGCATGGCCATCCCGGAACGACGACTCACGTAGTGAATCACACCGATGACCGGGCGGCTTCAGGATTGGTCCCGATCAGCCCACCGTGCCGCCGCTGCTCAGGGGCCGGTCGCGGGCAGGCCCGTGTAGGGCGGTTTCTCCGCGACCGAGGCCGGCTCGGGCAGGCCGCATCGAAGGAGTTCGTACTTGGGCACGCGATCGATCCGGTACCGGGTGAACTCCCATGCGCGGTTGAGATTGCCGATGAACCGGGGCCGGGTCATCGGCTCCCGGATCATCTCGAGCATCTCGACGGTCTGCGGGCAGCCCAGCGCTGTCCCGGCCTCCGCGATCCAGCCCTCGTCGAGGTACTCCGGAATCCACGGCCGCTTCTTGAGCCAGGGGCCCTCCGCGACGGCCCAGTCCGGGAACAGGTTCTTGTCGTGGCCGATGCGGCCGTCGTCCAGGCGCGCGGTGTGCGCGGCCAGTGGGTTGGCCAGGCCGATCTGGTCGATGACCCTGGTGTCGAGGCCGACGTTCATCCCGACCATGCCCAGGTTGGTGAAGAACACGGTGTGCGCGGCGTGTTGGCGACGCCACTGTTCGTCCGTCATCCCTGGCGGCGGCGGGTCGATCGGCGGCTTCTGCGGTACGACATCCCAGACGTCGTAATTGCCCGACGGCAGCAGCAGCGCGCCGTCGGGGGTGTTGTTGATGGCCACCAGGACCGCTCGCATCCTCGGGTAGTCGAGGTAGTCGGCGGCGGTCAGCGGGTGCGCATGGCCGGTGGCCTGGGAGTAGAACCGGCGTTCGTCGACGATCCCGGTGTAGGTGACGCGGGTGGCGTCGCGGCCCATTCCGGGTGAGGTGGCAGCCCACACCGACCAGCCGGCCAGTGCCAGCCACAGCGCCGAGGCCGCCGCGCCCAACAGGTAGCCGCTCTCCCGGCGCAACCAGCTGCCCGCGGGCACCATCACCGGCACCACCGCGATCGGGGCCAGCACGCAGAACAGCGGCGCCAGCAATACCCGCCCGTGCATGAAGTCACCGCCCTGGCGAATCCAGTACAGGCCCTGCACCAGCCCACTGACGAGCATGAACGCGACCACGGCGGACGGACTGCGAACCCAGGCGGCCGGCCCAGTGCGGGGCCGCGGTCCCCGGCCCGCGCCCGAGGGGTCATCCCGGCCACCTCCGCCGAGCCGCCCCCCGACCAGCACGGCGCCCAGCGCGATCAGCAGCACCGTGGGAATCCACAACGCATACGGGCCGGTGAAATTGCGCAGATACACCGCGCCCTGTTCCCATTTGCTGCCCGAGGCGTCCTTGGCCAGCGCGGTCTGCGGCACCAGCAGGCCGTAGTAGCCCATCCGGAAGATCTGGTAGGCCACCGGGAGCAGGCCGCCGGCGAGGATGATCAGTGCACGCGTGGCCCAGCCCGACTCCGCGACGAGCATCATGATCAGAGCCAGTCCGCCGATCAGCGCGAGTTCGGGGCGAACCAGCACGCTCAGGCCGGCGACGAAGGCCAGCGCCGCGATGAAGGCCGGGCTGCTGCCCCTGCGCTGCGCCCAGGCGACCATCATCCACCACAGCCCGCCCAGCCAGGCGGTCACCAGACCGTTCTCCAGACCTGAGGTGGCGAAATCCCGGGCGGGCGGTACGGCGATGTAGACCAGGGCGCCCGCGGGCAGGATCAATGCCCGCCGGCCCCGCAGGCTCGGCGCCCAGAGCCGTGCGGTGCCGAGCATGACCATCACGACCCCGGCGACACTCAGCGCCAATGCCAGCGCCAGTGCCACATACTCCAGGCGCAGGGGGCCGCCGATCAGACTGCCCAGATACACCAGGTAGGTCCATGCGGTCGAGGTGTTGGACTCCACCCGTTCCCCGGCGTTGAACACCGGACCGTTGCCCGCCAACAGATTTCGGACCGTCCGCAGCACGATCAGTCCGTCGTCGGCGATCCAGCGTCGCTGCCAGATCCCCCACGTCCACAGTGCCGACACGACCGCGACGGTGACCCACAGGCTGACCCGCGTCAATGTCGCGTACGGAAACAGCGGCCGAGCCCGGGAGCTCGAACGCCATGCGGGCCAAGCGATCCGGCGCGCCGGTGCGCTAAGCGAGGAGTGCGGCGGCAATGACGGTTCCGATCCAGGCCAGGGCCAGCAGTTGCAGCACACGGTCCTTCAACGCGATCTCCTCCGGCTCTCCGGCCATCCCGCCGTCGACGTCGACCGCGTACCGCAGAATCGCGATGGTGAACGGGATCATCGAGACGACGAACCAGGATCCGGTGTTGCCGTCCCGTTCGAACGCCCACAATCCGTAGCAGAGCACGACGGCGGTGGCCGACAACGTCCAGACGAACGTCAGGTAGGTGCTGGTGTAGCTCTCCAGGGACTTGCGGATCTTGGCGCCGGTTCGCTCGGCCAACTGAAGTTCGGCGTAGCGCTTGCCGGCCGCCATGAACAGCGACCCGAACGCCATCACCAGCAGGAACCACTGCGACAGCGGGATGCCGCCCGCCACACCGCCGGCGATGGCGCGGATGAGGAACCCCGACGAGAGGATGGAGATGTCCAGCACGGCTTGGTGTTTGAGCCCGAAGCAGTAGGCCAGCTGGATGGCCAGATAGACCGCCATTACCAACGCCAGGTGCGGGGTGACCCACCACGAGATCGCCAGACATCCGACGGCCAGGACGGTGGCGATTCCGTAGGCCATGCCGACCGGCAGCACCCCGGCGGCGATCGGCCGGAACTGCTTGGTCGGATGGGCGCGGTCGGCCTCGACATCGCGGGCGTCGTTCACCAGATAGATCGACGAGGCCGCCATGCAGAACACCACGAAGGCGATGGACACCTTGTAGAGCACAGAGCGGTAGTCGTAGGTCTCGCCGCCGCCCATCGCTGCCAACGGCGCCGCGAACACCAGGAGGTTCTTGACCCACTGCCGGGGTCGGACGGCTTTGATGACGGCGCTGAACAGGTTGCTCGGCGGCCCGGTGACGGTGGCCTTGCTCATTGGATCACCTCTCCCTCCGGGGGCCGCCGAGACGGCCGGTCACCCGCGCGACGGCGGCGCCGACGGCCATCCCGGCGAGCACGTCGGTGGGATAGTGCACACCGAGCACAAGGCGGGAGAGGGCCATCAGCGGGACCGCAGCCAGCGGCAGCGGCGACCGGGTGGCCCGGCACAGCAGCATAGCCGCGGCCGTACTCGAGGTCGCGTGTGCGGACGGGAAGCTCAACGCACTGGGAGTCCCGACGTTGATCGCGATGTCGGGGTGGTGCGGACGGCGGCGGCGCACCGCCAGTTTGATCAGGATGGCCGCGGCGTGAGCGGCGACCGCGCCGACGCCGACGAGCAGCCAGTCGCGCCGGTGCCTGCGGTCCAGCAGGGCGCCGACCCCGGACAACGCCACCCACCCGGCCGCGTGCTCGCCGAAGTGCGACATGCCCCGGGCGACGGTGATCGTCTGCGGGGTGGCCAGCCGGGACTGCACGTCGACCAGCAGCGCCACCTCCCCGGTGGGCGGGCCGGCCTCGTCGGCCACCGCCTCAGACACGGGTCGGGGATTCGTCGAGCAGCACGGTCTCCCACTTCTGCGGGCTGGACAGCACCGGCAACGCCTCCCGGTAGATCCTGCGCATGCGGTTGTACTCGCGGGCGAGTCGGGCATGTTGGCGCAGTGAGGTTTTCAGCAGTTCCATCATCTTGGCCCGGTCACGCTGGCGGTAGACCACGCCGCGGCCGTCGGCAGTGGTGACGGTGACGCCGTCGACGTTGCAGAGCAGGAACCAGCGCGCGTCCTGGGTGGCGACGTTGAGCTGCGGGCGCTCGTGGTGGGCCGGGTCGGCCTCGCGCAGCTGATGGACCAGTCCGCGCGCCAGGCGGGCGCCGATGACCGGCAGCGCCGCCGGGGGCTTGTGCGCCCTGGTTCGCCCGCTCGGTGCCGGCAGCGAGGTCGCTCCGGGTAGCACCACCGCGTCGGGGTACTGCTGGCGCAGGGCGCGCACGTCGGGAAGCGCCGACTCCAGGATGGAGAAGATGTGCTCCGGGCCGGCCAGGAAATCCTCGATGGCCTTGTTCTGGATGGCGACGGTCGAATACTCAAGGCAGAGAAGGTGTTTGAGGGTGGCCTTGATGGAGCTCTTGATGAGTCCGCTGACCGGGGCATCCCAGTGCAGCGCCGAGACCACCAGCCGGTTACGCAGGTGGAAGTAGGCCTGCCAGTCGATGGCGTCGTCCTTGTCGCTCCAGGCCATGTGCCAGATCGCGGTGCCCGGCATGGTGACGGTCGGGTAGCCGTGTTCACCGGCGCGCAGACCGTAGTCGGCGTCGTCCCACTTGATGAACAGCGGCAGGGGCTGGCCCAGTTCCTCGGCGACGCGGCGCGGGATCATGCACATCCACCAGCCGTTGTAGTCGACGTCGATGCGCCGGTGCAGCAACTGGCTGCGGCCCTCCTCGTCGTCGCCGGCCAGCGGGTACTTGGCGAAGTCGTGGTCGTACTCGGTGTGCGGGGCGTTGGTCCACATGAAGTTGGCCCGGTTGATCACCTCGCCCATCACGTGCAGATGCGACGGCTCCTGAAGGTTGAGCATCTGCCCGCCGATGAGGGTCGGCACCTTGGCGAACCTGCTCAGCGCCAGGGCCCGCAGGATCGAGTCCGGCTCGATGCGGATGTCGTCGTCCATGAACAGAATCTGTTCGCAGTCGGTGTTGCGCAGCGCCTCCAGCATCACCCGGCTGTAGCCGCCGGAGCCGCCGAGGTTGGGCTGGTTGTACACCGACAACCGGCCGCCGAGCGCAGCCGCAGCCGAATCGAACCCGGGGTGGTCCCTGGCCTTGTCGGTGCCCTGGTCGGTGACGATCACCGCGCCGATCGCCTGATCCACCAACGGATCCGAGGTCAGCGCCTTCAGCGCGTTGACGCAGTCGGCCGGACGGTTGAAGGTCGGGATTCCGACGGCGATGTCGGCCCGGCCCGGCGCGAGGGCCGGCGCGTACCAGGCGGCGCTGTGCACCGTCGTCTGGGTGTCGGTGGTGATGTCGAACCAGATCCAGCCGCCGTCCTCGAAGGGCGCCAGTTCCACCTCGAACTCGCACGCCCCCGGCGTGAGCCCGTCGCTGACGATCTCGGTGCCGCCCACGCTGATCCGCGCGCCGGTCGCCTTGGAGCGGTAGAGGTCGACGCGCGCGGACCCGGTGAGTTCCACCCGCAGCACCACCGAGGTCAGGGTCGACCAGCGTCGCCAGTAGCTGGCCGGGAACGCGTTGAAGTACGTGGCGAAGGAGACCTCGGATTCAGCGCCGATCTGCAACGTGGTGCGACTGGACGCGTGCGCGCGCCGGTCGTTGGTCTCGGACTCTTCGATGTAGAGCTTGCGGACGTCGAGCGGCTCACCGGGGCGCGGGAGGATCACCCGCTGCAGCAGGCTGACGGCCCGGGTTTCGCCGGACGGCACCGGGCCGGAGGGAATGTCGCTCATGCGTTGCTGCTTTCTTCGCCGTCGGCTGTCAGCGGCGCACCGTCGCGCAGGTGGGGCGCCAGGATGTTGTCGTACATGCTCAGGGCGCTGGCGATGGCCATATGCATGTCCAGATACTGGTAGGTGCCCAGCCTGCCGCCGAACAAGACACCGGAGGCAGCGGTCTCAGCCCTGGCACGGGACCGGTAGGCAGCCAGCACGGCCCGGTCCGCATCGGTGTTGATCGGGTAGTACGGCTCGTCGTCGGCCTCGGCGAAGCGCGAGAACTCGCGCATGATGACGGTCTTGTCCGCCGGGTAGTCCCGCTCCGGGTGGAAGTGCCGAAACTCGTGGATCCGGGTGTAGGGGACGTCGGCGTCGTTGTAGTTCATCACCGGGGTGCCTTGGAAATCACCACAGTCGTTCAGCACCTCGACCTCGAAATCCAATGTGCGCCAGCCCAATCGGCCCTCGGCGTAGTCGAAGTAGCGGTCCAGTGGACCGGTGTAGACAACCGGAGCCTCCGGGTTGGCCGCGCGCAGTTCGTCGCGCACGTCGAACCAGTCGGTGTCCAGGCGCACGTCGATGCGGTCGTCGGCGGCCATATTCTGCAGCCAAGCGGTATAGCCGTCGACCGGCAGGCCCTCGTAGGTGTCGTTGAAGTAGCGGTTGTCGAAGGTGTATCGCACCGGCAGACGGGCGATGGTGGAGGCGGGCAGTTCCTTGGGGTCGGTCTGCCACTGCTTGGCCGTGTAGTCCCGCACGAACGCCTCGTAGAGCGGCCGGCCGATCAGCGAGATGGCCTTCTCCTCGAGGTTCTGCGCGGCGGCGGTGTCGATCTCCGCGGACTGCTCGGCGATCAGCGCCCGAGCTTCGTCCGGGCTGTAGTAGCGGCCGAAGAACTGGGCGACCAGGCCCAGTCCCATCGGGAACTGGTAGGCCTGACCGTCGTGCAGGGCGAACACCCGGTGCTGGTAGCCGGTGAAGTCGGTGAACTGCCGCACGTAGTCCCACACCCGGGCGTTGGAGGTGTGGAACAGATGGGCGCCGTAGCGGTGGATCTCGATGCCGGTCTGCGGTTCGGGCTCGGAGTAGGCGTTGCCGCCGATGTGCGGGCGGCGATCGAGCACGAGGACGCGCTTGCCGAGTTGGGTGGCCGCCCGTTCGGCGATCGTCAGCCCGAAGAATCCGGAGCCGACGACGAACAGGTCATAGCCTCCAGCGGGCACCGGGGGATTGGTTGAACTCATCGGTGCCTAGGTTATCGGACCTCGGGCCGGGTAACCGCGCGCCGAACCGGGTCGGCCCGCAGAAAGCGATAACCGGATGTCGCGATTGGCTCACGATTCAGCATCGTCACTCCAGTCTCAGTGATCCCACTCGTAACATCGATTTCGTCAGCTTCGGACTCCGGCGCCGTGCCGGATTCACCGGCTGGCGAAGAGGTTCCGAACGTGAACCATGTAGTCGCAGATTGAGGAGACTTCCGTGCCGAACCAACGTCGACGCAAGATTTCGACCGCCATGAGTGCCGTCGCCGCCCTGGCCGTCGCCAGCCCGTTCGCGATCCTCGGCGTCATCGAGCTGTCCTCCGGCCAGAAGGCGCCCGAGCACCGGGAGTTCACCCGTGCGGCTGTCGTCACCGACCTGCCCAACGAGATCATGTCCGCGCTGCAGGCGGGACTCTCGCAGTTCGGCATCAACCTGCCGCCGCTGCCGACGGGCCTCTCCCCGGCCGGCGCCCAGCCGGCGCAGAGCGGTCCGTTGACGGCTCCCGGTCTGACCACGCCCAGCCTGACCAGCCCGAGCCTGGCCACCCCGGGTCTGACCACCCCGGGTCTGACCACACCGGGTCTGACCACACCGGGTCTGACCACACCGGGTCTGACCACACCGAGCCTGACCACACCGGGTCTCACCACACCGGGTCTCACCACACCTGGTCTCACCACACCTGGCCTGACCACACCCGGTCTCACCACGCCCAGCCTGACCACCCCGGGTCTGACCACGCCGAGCCTCACCACGCCCGGTCTTGATGCGGCCGCGACCCCGCTGCTCACCGACCCGGCCCTGACCAACCCCGGCTTGACGGCACCCCAGGTGGGCCTGACCCCGGCGCTGACCTCGCCGAGCGGCATCGGTCTGCCCACCGAGGTTCCGATCTCCGCACCGGTCGGCACCTACCCGATCCTGGGCGACCCGTCCCTCGGCCTTCCGACGGCCCCGGCGGCCTCCAGCTCGACCGGCATCATCGGCGATCTGAGCAGCGCGGCCAACCAGCTCGGCGTCGGCCAGGCGATGGACCTGCTGAAGGGCATCGTCGTGCCGGGCATCCAGCAGGCCATGCAGAACGCGGCTGCCGCCCCGGCCGCCGCCGCCCCGGTGGTCGAGGCGGCCGCACCCGCGGCCGAGGCCGCCGTGGCTGCCGCTCCCATCGCCGAAGCCGTGGGCGAGGTGGCCGCGGCCGGCTAGGCCGCTCGGGAAGAACCTGCATCGGAACGGCACCGCAGGGCGGTCCGGCCGGTAGGTCGAGGCAACCCGGAAAGGCCCCTGCGGTGCCGTTGCAGGACACAGCAGTCACATTATTCCCAATAGTCCGTGTCGCAACGTCAGTACCAACTGCCGCATACGTAACATCGCGCTATGCCGACCCGCCGGCCAGTACCGACGATCCTCTTCACCGCCATCATGGCGAGCGTCGTCGTGGCGCCCTGGGCGGTCAACGGCCTGCCCAGCCTCAACCGGCATCACACCGCTGTCGCCGACGACACCGTCCTGGTCCAGCAGCCACTCGCCGGTGTCGGCGGCGGCGAGACGGTCCGCGAGATCACCCAGGACTCTGCTTTCGCCATGGTGGCGCTGACGGGCACCGACCTGCGCGGCACGACGGCCCGGATCCGCGCCAAGAAGCCCGACGGGTCCTGGGGCACCTGGTACCACCTCGAGGCTTCCGCGGACATCACCGACGAGTCGGGTTCGGCGACCCGCGGCACCGACCCGGTGTACGTGGGGTCCACCACCGCGGTGCAGATCGCACTCACCCGTCCGCAGGACGCGGCGGTGACCACCGCGCCGCCGGACAGCGGCCTGGATGCGGGCCGGGATCTGGGCTACGTACCGGCCAACGCCGAGCAGTCGCTGTCCCAGAACCTCTCCGCGGTCCTGATCACTCCGCCCAAGACCCCGGCGGACCGGCAGTGGACTCCCCCCACCGCCACCCTGGGCCCGGGCCAGCCACCCAACATCATCAGCCGCGCCGAGTGGGGTGCCGGAAGCGGAATGCGGTGCGGCGGGCCGTACTACGGCTCCGGGATTCGCGCCGGGGTGCTTCACCACACCGCTACCGGAAACGACTACGCCCCCGAGGATTCCGCGGCGATCCTCCGCTCGATCTACGCCTATCACACGGTGACGCTGGGCTGGTGCGACATCGCCTACAACGCCCTGGTCGACAAGTACGGGCAGGTTTTCGAAGGCCGGGCGGGCGGAATCACCAAGGACGTCATGGGTTCTCACACCGGCGGCTTCAACAGCGACGTGTGGGGCGTGTCGATGATCGGCAACTTCGAGGACGACCCGCCGCCGGATGTCATGATCAAGACCGTCGGCCGCCTGCTGGGTTGGCGGCTCAGTCTCGACAAGGTCAACCCGATGGGCATGGTCCACCTGAAGTCCGCCGGCGGGAAGTACACCGTGGTCCCGGGCGGCAAAGTGGTCCAACTGCCGGAGATCTTCGCCCACCGCGACGTCGGCAACACCGAGTGCCCGGGGAACCTCGGCTATGCCGCGCTGGCGGAGATCCGAAAGCTGGCTGCGGCATTCAACGGGCCGCCCGACGTGACGGAGTCGCTGGAAGGCGGCGCGATCCTGGCCCGCTGGGAGGCCGACGGCAGCGCGAAGGGCCCGCTGGGCCGGCCCACCTCACCGGAGGCGGCCGGCGACGGCGCCACCCGCTATGCGACGTTCGAACGCGGCGCCATGTACTGGTCGCCGGACACCGGCGCCCAACCACTCACCGGTGCCATCTACTCCGCCTGGGCGTCACTCGGATTCGAACGCGGTGCGCTGGGCCTGCCGACCAGTGGCGAGATCGCCGAACCCGAGTGGATCGTGCAGAACTTCCAGCACGGCACGCTGAACTTCGACCGCCAGACCCACAATGTGTTGCGGGTGATCGACGGTGTCACCTTGCTTATGCCGCCCCCTCCCGTCGACGGTCCCCCGACCCAACTCGAGCGGTTCAGTCGCGTGATCTCCGGCGGTTCATAGCCCGATCGACAGGTGCTTCTCGGCGCAGGCCTCGGAGACCGCGGCGAGGATGTCCGGGGCACGCAGCGTCTCGAGGTCGGCCACGGTGACGGAGCCCTGGTTCATCCGGTTCTGCGCTGCGACACGTGAATCTCGTAGTCGCTCAGCACGTTCGACGACGTTCCGCGCGAAACGCCCGTTCTGCATCAGGTCGATCCCGTGGGTGCCGTCGGCGGCGAGATGGGCGCGCAGCCTTCCGCATGCGGTGTTCAGTGCGTCGCGTGCGTCGGGATCGAGAACGGTGGCGCGGGGCCGGCCGTAACGAACGGCGATTTCGACGACTTCGCCCGGACTGTAGGACTCGAACCGGAGCTTGCGGTTGAACCGGCCGGCCAGGCCGGGGTTCACCTTCAGGAAATCGTCGACCTCTCGCTCGTAACCCGCGCCGATGAAACACAAGTCGAAGCGGTGAACCTCGAGTGCCACGAGAAGTTGGGTCACCGCCTCCATCCCTATCATGTCCGGTCGGCCGTCGTGATGGCGTTCGACGAGTGAATAAAATTCATCGAAGAACAGGACCCGGCCGAGCGAACGATCAATGAGGTCAAGGGTTTTCGGCCCCGATGCCCCGATATGCTCGCCGCAGAAATCAGCCCGCTTGACTTCGACGATCTCCGGATTTCGGACGATCCCAAGGCCGGCGTAGATCTTGCCGAGCGCCTCGGCCGTGGTGGTCTTGCCGGTGCCGGGCGGGCCTACAAGGAGCATATGGTTCGTCTGGTTAGTCACAGGCAGACCGTGGGCCAGACGAAGCGCGCGGACCTCGATCTGATCCTCGATCTCGGCCACCGCACGCTTGACTTCGGCCAGTCCGACCTGGTTGTTGAGCAGGGCGCGGCCCTCAGCGAGCAACTCCGCGCGACGTTCCTTGTTCTCCTCGTCGGCACGCACGTCCGGCGACCGCTCCGTGCCGACGTCCCACCTGTTTGTGCGGCTGTTGATCGCACTCTCGTCGGTGACGACGAGTTGCAGGTTCGGATCCGACAGCGCCCGCTTCGCCGGCTCGATGAGCACACCGTTGATGGCAGCCTTCGACAGCCAGACCTGGGCCTTGGGTTCTTCGCCCAGCTGCCGATGTGCCATTCCCCGTACATAGGAGAGGTCGGCTGCGATCAGCGGGAATTCGCTCGGGTCGATTACGGCGGCCACCGCATCGGTAACGCTGCGGCGGACCGCGGGCGGCACCTGCGGATCGGTGCGCACGTCGATGCGGTCGGTCCAGTCCAGCGCGACCCTGGCGTGACCGAGATGAACCGCGGCATGGGCCGCGAGCGCATTCGTCCCGGCCGTGACCGCCGCCATGATCAGCGCCCGAGGCGGCAGGACCCGTGCAGCCTCGGCGATCACATCCGGCCATCGCTGGGTCGCGAACATCAGATAGCAGCGGACGTACTGGCGCCACTGATGGTTCTCCCAGCTGTCAAGCAGAGCGGGATCTTCCAACACGGCTTCGGCCTTCTCGAACTGCTTGTCGTCGACGAGTGCACTGGCCAGTGCGATTCCGACGTGGGATGCCTCGGTAACGGTGATCGACAGATACGGGCCGGCTTTGATCGGCGCGGCGAGGGTCGCGCCCAGACGGTTGGACTCGCGGTGCATCCGCGCGCCGAAGGCGTGAAGTTGCACCAGCGTCGCGAGGTCGTCGTCGCCTGCGGCGATGCGGCCCAGCCAGGCGTCGGCCATGGTGGGGTCGGTTTCGGTGGCCTCGCGGAAGAGTCGGCGGGCCGCGGATGGCTCGGTATCAAGCGCGGCCATTGCCTGGTCGAAAGATCGACGGGCCGTGATGGTGTCGGTGCTGCCGGCCATGGTCTAGTCCACCAGCTCGAGTTCGGAGTCCAGCGCGGACGACTCCCGGGACGTGTAGCGGTTCTCAGCCCGGAAGAACTCCACTTCTGCGTCGTACCGTCCGCCCGATGTCGCGACTTCGATTGTGCTCGTGCCGGTCTGGGCGATGACGACGTCCACCGGTACGCGCACCGCGGCTCCCGGAGGGGCGACGGAGATCACGGTGGCCGGACGCGGGGCCGGCGGAACAGTGCCGTCGATCACGCTGACGGTGGTTCCCGACGCCGGACGCGGATGCTCGATGACTGCGATATTCGGCATGCGGACGCTGCCCCAACGCTGCAGATCGGTGGTGTGCACCGTGACCCGCTCACCAGCCGCCGCGGCGCGGATCACGATTCGCCTGGCGATCGCGTCGTCGGCGGCGATATGAACGCGACTCTGCTCTCCAGGGTCGCTGAGCGGCATCAGCAGTCGGTCGCCGGTAGAGGTCTTGCCCAAGAGCACGCCTGACGGCCCGATGGCAATCTCCACCGATGGTGCCAGCGGACCTCTGCCGAGTGCGCGCAGTTCGGTTCGCGGACAGCAGAGACTGGCCTGTACGGCCTGCGCCTGTTCGCCATTCAGGGTGTGCAGCATGACGGTGGGCGGGGCGGTGAGGGGCTGTGGGGTGCGAACCGTGACCGTGGCCGAGGCGGTGCCGTCCGGAAACAGCGTCACGTTCTGGACGATCCCGTCGGCCCGGAGTGACCACGCCTGCGCGAGGTTGTCGGTGGTGATATCGGAAGGTCGGTAGGCATAGCTGGTCTGCCAGCCGGCATCACTCCGTGCGCTCCGCCAGCGGCGGTTGTGGGGCTCAAGGGCACTGCGCCCCAGGCGCCTTTCCCACTCGAGGATATCGGTGGCCGTTGCGGTTCTCGCCCGTATTCCGTTGCACCGCAGCATCATCGTTATGCGTTGGGCGGCTGCCAGCGCGGCGGTTCCAACGCTGGAACGCCAACGCAGGGCATCGCCGTTCTCAAGAGCCCGGATGCGGATCACCAGCCACGTTTCACGCTGACCGGCATACGGCGGCGTTCCGATCAACGTGTCGTACACCCGCGGATAGTCCCCGGTGGCGCGCCGGCGGGCACCGGAGCTGACGACGCTGATGGATTCGACCGTCAACCCCAGACTCTGGTGCATCGAGGTGACCAGTTCGCTGATATCGACAGTGTTCGCCGTCTCGGCCGCCGTTGATCCGGTGAGAAATGTTGGATGATGGGGCTTTCCGAGAATCTGAACCGCGACGACGGCGACGTCGTCCTGATAACGGACCCCACCTCCCGACCTGTCGTTGGCCACCGTCAGCGGCTCGGTCAGTTCGATGCGACGGTGGCGTCCCAGATACAACGATGCCCACGACCAGAGCGGAAGCCGGCGCCATCGCAACACCAGCAGAACAAGACCGACTATCAGACCGCACCCGGCGCCCCCGTATCCGCCTACGCTCCAACCGATCGTCGCGAACGCCATGACTCCCGCGACGACGGCCAGCCGGATCACATCGGTCATCGCGCTCTCCTGGCCCGCAGAACCGCAGCGGCCAGCACGGCGGCCGCGGCAACGGTGCCGGCGAACGTCATCGCGAAGGTGCGGGCCCGGTTATCGGGCGGCGGCGGCGGGGACGGGGCCGTCACGATCCGGGTCCGGGCCTCCGGAGCCTGCTGGTCACCGGCGGGCACGTCGAATGTCAGCGCGGCAACCGGATCGACGACGCCGTAACCGACCTGATTGTCGACACCGCGGGGCGGGTTGTGGGATGTCTGACGGATCCGATTGATCACCTGATGGGCGTTGAGCTCGGGGTACTTCGCCCGGACCAAGGCCGCGACGCCGCTGACGTAGGCGGCAGAGAAGCTGGTTCCCCAGAACGGAATGTCGCTCTCGCCCGGTCGAATCGCCGGGTAGGCATTGACCGCGTCGCCGGTCTGCGGTGACAGGCCCATGATGCCGACCCCGGGTGCAGCTGTACCCACCCATGGCCCGGCCAGGCTCTTGCTCAGCGGCGCGCCGGTGTTGTCGACGGCGCCCACCGATAGGACATAGTCGGTGAACCACGACGGCGAGGAGATCGTCTTCACGTGCTTCCAGTCTCGCGGGTCATCGACGTCCAGCGGATTGAAGGCCGGGTTCTGTGCGCACCCGTCCTCTCCCTCGTTGCCGGCGGCTGCAACGATGACGGCATCCTTCACCGTGGCGGCGTACCAGACCGCGGCACCGATCGCCCGCTGGTCCAGGGGGTCCGCCGCGGAGACGCAGGCAGTGACGCTCACGTTGATCACTTGGGCTCCGAGGTCGGCGGCGTGCACGATGGCCCTCGCCAAGGTCACGACCGTACCGGCCTTGCGCCGCGCCTCGATGTCTCCGGGTTCTGGTGACTCAGGTTCATAGGCCCGGGAGGACTGCCGGATCGAGATGACCGTCGCATGCGGAGCGACACCGGCAACACCATCCGGCGAATCGGGCGCGGGCGGGGCCACCTCCGGGTCCATCCCGGGCTCAGGCGGCGGCGGAACCGGCAGGACGGGCGGCGCGGGTGGGAGCTCCGGGCTCCCCGGGGGAGGGGGGCCGCCGGTAACCGCCGGACCGGCCGACGGCGGCGGGAACGCCGGTGTCGGCGGCATCGGCGGCGGCATCGGAGCGCCCCTGGGCGCAGCAGAGATGACCGACGCCACGACGGTGCCGTGGGCATCGCAATCGGTCAGGCCATCTCCGCCCATGATGTAGTCACCACCCGGAACGACCGGCAGGCGCGGGTTGGGATTCACCCCGGTGTCGATCACCGCGACGGCGACCCCGTTGCCCGTGGAGTACTGCCAAGCCCGATCGACATTGAGCATCGCGAATCCCGGGGCGGGCAGACCGACGTCGGGCGTGGCGACAGCGATGGCCCGCGCGCAGATATTGCTCTGCCGCATCGGCTGTTCCGGGCCAGGCATGGCGTCCGGCGGCACCAATGCGGGATCGACGGAAGGCGGTTCGATCGCGAGCGCGGTCGGCGCGTTGGACAGCATGCCCGTGAGCAGCACGACCATGGTCGCGGCGAGAACGCGGCGGGCTCCGGCCGGCCTCATCGCATCCGAACCCAGTTGAACAGTCCGCCCACCCAGGCCGCCATCGGCAGGGCGACGACGATGGCGGCCAGTTCCAGCCACTCGGCAACCATCCGCACCAGTGGCGTGAACCGCGTCACCGGTACCAGCAACGCTGCGGCCAGCCCGGTCGCGGCGAACACCGCCAGCAGGAGGCTGCCCCACAGCAGGGGTGCAACGGACTGCCCCGACGCGTGCAGGACGTAGCGGACGACGCCCGTGCAGAACGCGACGGCCGCGCCGCATACCAGCGCTACGGCCTGGCGCCGGTCGGCGAACGCACGACCCCGACTGATGAAGATCAGCACGAAGAGCACCGACAACAACGCGGCTGGCGTGCTTTTGGGTTGACCGGGCATCAGGGTGAACCAGACCGCGAACGGCAGCGTGATCGCCGCGGCCACACAGACGCCGGTCAGGACACCGTTGGCGCGACGGGCCGCCTCGGCAATCACCGAGCCACGAGGGGTGGCATCGGGATTCGGCTCATCCTCGACCTCGTCGTCAACCGGGGCCACCGCATCGACCGGCATGCCGTCATCGCGTCGGAACACGTCGCGACCGGTGATCGACCCGAAGTGCGGCGGCCGTATCCGCGCCACCCACAGTGCGATCGTCGGACCGATGGCCAGCAGCAGAAGTCCGATAAGAGTGCACATACCGAGCACCTGAGCCGCGACGGGCTGCCACATGCGAACCGCGGCGATCACGCCGCCGATCACGCACATCGTCACCACCGCTGCCGCGGCGCCGAGGTTCCGTCGGTCGAGGACCGCCAGGCCGCAGGTCAGGACGGCGAGTGCCAACGCGCCGATGAACAGGTGGGCGCCGCCGACGGTGCCCGGAGCGGCAGCCGCGATCCCGAACGCCAATAGCGGAGCAGCGAGCCCGGCCAGTCCGCTGGACAACCGCCAGCGGACTGGCCACCACCTCCATACCGAGAAGGCACCGACGCCCAGCGCCGATCCAAGAACCACCGCCGGCAGCGCCGTGGCCAGTGCGTCGGTATGCAGCCGGGCTCGAGCGGAGAGGCCGAGGACCGTCCACGAGATCACGGCCATGATCGCCAGGGATGTCGCGATAGCCGTCTCGGCCGTCACCGGCGCGAAGATCTCCTTACCCACCCTGGCGAGTCCGGTGGAAAGCGATTCATACTGGGGCTCAAAGGATTCCCCGCGCTGAGCTGGGACCAGCACCAGAGTGGAGCCGTCCTCGATGCTGAGTTCGTCGAGCGTCTTGGTGACGTCCAGACGGGTTCCGTTCGCGCGCTGCAGTTCATAGGCGATCGCCGCGTCGAGGGGCGTCGCACCGCGCCGCTTCAAGTCCTCATTGAGCAATTCGACGATGTTGTCGAGAAAGACTTCGACCGGAACTGACGCCGGATAGACCTGCGACACAAGATGCTCGCCGCAGATGACAGCGACGGCGCACCGCGCCGGAAACGACACGGTCGTCATCAGCGGGGCCTGTCGGCATCGGGGACGTACTTGTCCGCAAGGACTGCGGCGATCTCGAAGAGCCGCAACCGGCTCTTCTTCTGAAGTTCGTGAGCAGTGTCGATGATGCCACCGGTGGCGAGATGCGGGTCATAGGGCATGAATTCGACGGTGGCCCCGGACTGGGTGAATCTCTCGGTGAGGTAGGCGAGGGCGTCTTTGTCGTATCCGTTGCGGCTGTCGTTGATGATCACCATGCTCCGCGACACGAGTTCGTGGTATCCCATCGAACGCAGCAAATCGATCGCGCGCGTCACCGGCAGGGAGGTATCGGCGGTCAGACCGGACACGAACACCAGTGCGTCGCAGGTGTCGAGGACAGGCTTCATCACCGGGTGTTCGAGATCATCTGAGGTGTCAACCAGGATGACGCTGTGGGTACGGCGTAGCCGTGCGAGCACACCGTTGAACATCGCAGGAACCAGTGGTCGTGGTTGATCGGAGGCACGATTGCCCGCCAGGACGTCGAGTCCGATTACGTTCTGCCCCAGGTGTTCCCGGATGTCGGCGTAACCCTGGACATCCGTGTCGTTGAGGACCGCCGCGTAGTCGCCGGGGGGCGCTTCGTCGATCCGTCCGGCGAGTGTGCCGAACCCGGGTGCTGCGTCGATGGCGACCACGTTCTCCGGTCGGCACTCCCGGAAGACACCGCCGAGGCAGGCCGTCATCGTCGTCTTGCCGACACCGCCCTTTCCTGATACGAGGGCGATGACGTATTGCTTGCGAATGTGCCGGCGGATCCGTTCGCGGAGTTCGCGGTAGTGCCGCTCGGCCGGGGATTCCCCGGGATTGACGGTTTTGAACGAGAGGTTGTAGACGGCCTTTCGCCATCCGCCACCGGGCGGAATCTTTCTGGGCGCCACCATGTCCGAGATACGCAGCGTTCCGGAGACGGAGTCCGGCAGGCTGCGGGGGTACGCCCCGGACTCCTGCACGGGTCGTCGGGGGTCCGTGGAGCGAATGGACTCATTCCAGGAATTCGACACCTAGACAACCTTTCTGTAGGAGAACCAGCCTTCGTGCGCCGGAAGGTTGCGCATCATGGCAAGGACGGCGGCCGCAAGATTCCCGGCCGATCCGGGGCCGACGATCATCCAGGCCTTACCCGCGCGCATGACGTGCTCGGAGAGCAACCTGCCCCGCGGGGTGTCGATGATGGTCACTGCCCCAGAGCCCACATGACGGCGCTCCGGACGACTCGCGACGCCGGACTGGATCGCGACCACCGAGGCCTGCGCCGAGCGCCCACTATCGGCAGCAAGCGTCAGTAACGCCATCTGGTCGCCGTCGACACGGCGGTCGGTCAGGAATGTCCGCAGGCTGCCCGTATCGCGAACGGCGCCGATGAGTTCGTCAACCTCGATGGTGACCGGTTTCATCGGCGCCGGGGGCATCCGGCCGCACAGTCGCTCGATCTGGGCACTGATCACTTGGCCCGCCGACTGTTCGCTGGTCGCCGTACCGGCACCGCTGAGCCGCACCTGGATTCCGGCTCGCTCCAGACTCGCCCACCACTGGGCGAACCGTGCCAGCAGCACGCGCTCCGGTTCGGTGCAGGGCGCCGGTGTCTTGACATACAGCAGCAGTGCCATGTCGCGGCGCGACAGAACCGTGAGCCACTCACGGACTGTTGGGTCTACCGCACCCGCCCCGTCGATCACCCCGGCTGCGCGCAGTTCGTCGGCAGCAGGGTGGGCCAAGGCCATCTGTGGCGATTCGACGCTGGGTAGGTGCGGGCGCAGGCCGAGTTCAGGTGCCAGCACCTCGATGCCGGACAGCACCTGCAGCACCCATAAACCGTCGAGAGTCGTTGTCAGCATTGATTTCCCCCGGATACAGACGGCGGGGCGCACGCGCTGTGCGCCCCGCCGGCTGACGGATATCCCTTAAAACAGATTGCTCATGCTCAGGTCGGTGGCGTGCGCGCCTTCGTTGACGCTGCTGATCGTCTGGCCGTGCCGGCTGACCGTCTGGATGAGGCCCTGCAGGCCGTGAAGCATCTGCATCTGGGCCTCGTGGAAGCCGGCAGCCGCCTGCCCCTCGAAGAAGTCCGCGATGGCGTTGGTGCGCTGCTGGATGTCGTCGTGGATTTCCATCAACTGGGCCGCCCGGGTACCGACGTCGGAGGCGAAGTCTGCGACGGCGCCGTGGTTGTAGGTGATGTTTCCGTTCATGGATTAAGCCTTTCGGTGTCTAGTTGGTGGCGAAGCCGCTGAGGCCGTGGGCGGCGTCGACTTCGTGTTGTTCCATGAGGGAAGCCGCCTGGCCGAGACCATTGGCCAGGCGCATCCCGCCGGTGATCGTCTGCTGGAGGTCCTGGTTGATCTGGGCGGCGGTGTTCACCGACGCCGCCTGAGCCTGACCGCCCCACACCGCCGATCCGAGACCCTCGTGCGTGCTGAGGTAGCCGTTGGCGATGGCGGTGGCGTGTTCAAGGGCCGATTCGATTGCCTGCTGCGTGCTGCGAAGCACGTCGGGCGTGACGACCAGTGCCATGGTTTCTCCTCTTTCTGAACGGTTTGACAGTCAATCCCCGTATGGGGAATGCGACGAGTATTGGGCGTTGCCAGCGAGCTGTCACTTCACCCCTGTGGCAAACACGATCCGACCACACCCCCTCAAATGAGAACTTAGCTGGACCGATGTTCCGGGCTGCGGTCGTCGGCGATGACGATGCGGGCGACCGGAACCTCGTCTGTGACATTTTCGGATTTGCTCGGACTGAGCATTCCGGTCCGAGCGGGCGACACCGGGACCGGGCCGCCTGCTGTCGTCGTCGGACCGCGAAGTTCGGCGGCACTCAACAACCCTGTCTTCAAGCCAACTGGGCGGCCGCTGTTCTCGGGTGCGAAACTGCTGGTCGGGCGGGTGTAGCTCGTCAATGCGGCACCCGGGACTCCGCCGGCACCACCGGCGCCCGGCGCTCCGACGCTGTGCACCCCTCCGGTTCCGGCACCAACGCCGCCGCCGACCAGGTCGGCACCCGGGCTGATGGTGCCGGCGAGCATGGCGGCAGGCACCTCGACCTCCGCGGCAGTCGGCGACCCGGATAACGCGCCAAGCTGGCTCATCAGGGACGCCGGCACCCCGGTAAGGCCCTGCACGGCCTGCATGGGAGCGTGAAACATGCCCATCAGTGGCTGCATCGCTGCCTGCAGTGGCTGGATGAACGTCGACGCGGCCTGGCCTATCTCTTCGGCCGGCGCGGTGGCTCCGTCGGCGGCCAGCCTGGTGACCTGGCCCGACTCCTTCATCACCTGCCCGGCGGCGGCCTCGCCGGCGGTTTCCGCCACAGCGGCGGCGGCCGATGCGGGGGCCGCCGGCGACGCTCCGGGGGGAGCAAGCGGCGGTGGTACGGCCAGCGCCGGCACCAGGGCCGTGAGCGCGGCGCCGTAGGCGGCACCGGCACCGGCGTTGTGCGGCCAGTGCTCACCGAAGTATTCGGCGTCCAGGGCCACGATGACCGGGGTCAGCGCGCCCAGGACCAGCGGGTTCATCGCGACATCGGAAGCCTGTGCAGCGCGGTTGGCCAGCGATACCTCGGCCGGGATCATCGATGAGACAGCGGTCTCGTAGGCCGAAACGGCGCTGGTCAGGATGGGCGGCTTCGCCTGGACCCACCCGGCGAGCATCTGCAGCGATGTGTTCAGCCCGGCGGCAGCCGTAGTCGAGCCCAGACCGCCGAGGCCTTCGAAGTTCAGCGCCGTCGCCGCAGTGTTCAGCGTGGAGGCCGAGAACGCCATTTCATTCCCGGCCATCAGGGCCTGCCATACCGCTGCGCTGGCCAAAGTGGTTGCGGTGCCGGTCGCACCGGGCCCGACCAACCTCAGGTAGTTGGCTTCGGGCGGCGATGACGGCCACGAGGGATCAGGCATGCGGGGGTTCTCTTCGGTGAATATCCCAGCAGGTCTACAGACCGAGGGCGGTATCGCGAACGGCTTCGGTGGCCGCATAGGTCGTCGCGGCCAGGCTCTGGGCAGCGGCGAACGTGCTGCGATTGGCGGAGTGCTCGGCGGCAGTGCCGACGTAGGAGGCGCCGGCCGCATTCAGCGCGGCCGCGAATGCGATGGAATCCAGGTCAGCGCCCATCGGGAGCACCGCGGTCAGGGCCGCAGCCGCTGCCGACGTGCCGGCGGCAAGTCCGGTGCTGATGCCTTCTTCCATCGCAGCCGAAGCACTAACCGTTGCTGGATCGACGTTAAGAACCATGGTCACTACCCTCCCTGTCGCCGCCCATCCGAGAGGCGGGATGACCCACAGTAAACACACAGAGATAGCTCTGTCGAGTCAGGGTGTGAGTGCAGCAAACTCTTGATGACGGCTCGTCGAGATTGCGCACAGATCGTGTTCGCGGCCCAGATCGCGATCTGGGCGCATTTTCGGCGCTAGGAACCCGGACGCTTGGCGGCGCGAAGTTGCACCCACCACCGGGCCGCAGCGCGGATGGACTCCTCCACCGGTTGCGGCTGCCAGCCCAGCTCCCGTCCGGCCTTGCTGCAGTCGATCGGCGCTTCGGCGCGCATGAGGCGCAGGGCGTTGAGGTTCAGGCGGTCATCGCTGCCGGTCAGTTTCGCCTTGGCAGTGCCGAGAGCCGCCAGGGCGTAGGCGACCGGTAGAGGAATGGTCCTGGTCGGCGCCGGAACGCCGGCAGCCTCGGCGGCGATGCGCACCACCTCGGCGTTGGAGATCATCTTCTCCGAGATCAGATAGCGCTCGCCGACACGACCGTGCTCGGCGGCAAGAATCATCGCGGCGGCGGCGTCGCCGATCCCGACGGCCTCGAGTTCGATGCCGCCGAGGACGAAGGGCAGCTTGCCGAATGCGGCGCCGGCGATGATGGCGCCATGCGGGGTGCGACCCCAGTCCCCGGTGCCGTACGTGGTGGCGACGCACATCGCCACCGCCGGCAGCGTGCCCTCGCGGGCGCGGGCCAGCACCATCCGTTCGGCGATCAGGCGGGAGCGTACGTAGTCGGTGAGCTTCGACTCGTCGGTGATCTCGTCGGCCTCGGTGGCGACCGCGCCACGGCGGCGGTTCACTGTGGCGTAGCTGCTGGTGAACACGAAGCGGCGCAACGGGTTCCGCTGGTGCACCTCGCAGGCGATGTCGAGCACATTGCGGGTGCCCTCGACGTTGGTGCGGTACAGCGGGCCCGGATCGGTGAGCCAGCCGCGGGCGTCGACGACGCAGTAGTAGACGTCGTCGCATCCGGTCATCGCCTCGCGCAACACGTCGCCGTCCCAGATGTCGCCGATGAAGCGGGTGACCTTCAGGCCGTCGATGCCGACGGTTTTGGCCCCGTCGCGCACCATGATGCGCACGTCATGGCCGGCGTCGACCAGCTGTCGGGTCACGTGGGAGCCGAGGAATCCGTTGGCGCCGATGACGAGTTTCATTGGGCGGCGCTGTTTTTGCGCATCCAGGCGGCGGCGTCGTCGTCAAGGGTGCCGAGTGCTTGGGCCTTGCGGCACCACTTCATGCCCGCGGCCAGGAAGCGCATCGGGTTGTAGACGTCCTCCTGCCGCGACCACAGGCCGTCGCCGGCGTAGGTGATGATCGAGATGTTGGTGGCGGTGATGATGGTGCCGTCGCCGGGGTCGCGCATGGGGTTGTCCAGTTCGCAGATCACCCGGCCGGTGCCCTCGTCGATGACGTGCCAGAGCGAGGGGAACGCCGTCATGTGGCTGCCGGGGAAGGTCGTCATGGTGCGGTAAATCCAGTCGCGCACCTGATCTCGGCCCTTCATGGTGCCCATGGCGTGCTCGATGTAGTCGACGTCGTCGGTGTAGTGCGCCACCCAGGCGTCCCAGTTGTGGGTGCGGGCGGCGTCGTCGACCTCGGCCTCGAAGGTCGCGAAGGCGCTGGCGAGTTCGGCGCGGGAGAAGCGGGGGGCCACGGCTCCAAACTAGAACAGGTTCTATCGCGGTTGTGGAGAGCGGGGAAACCGGCAGGCCGACGATGGCTGACGAACCCGACGAATGGAGGCCGACCTCGCCTTTTGGCGACGGGCCGCAGGCGCCTCGTGAGCCCCTTGCCGACAGGTGGCTGTCGACTGCGCGAACAGCTGACTGGTTGTGGAGAGCGGGGAACTTGGGTCAGGTCTGGAGTGCAGAGTTTCCGGCGTGACGATTCGACCGCTGAGTATTTGTCTACTTCGATTGACTAGAAATCGTCTATCGGAATAGACAAAAATGATCACACCGGCTCCCACCCGGGAAATCGTCAACCGCCTCAAGAACGCAGGGTTCACGAAGCGTGACGGTAAAGGAAGCCACACCGTCTGGACCTGTCGGCACCGGCGCTACCGCGTCACGGTGGACACCGGCCACCGGTCCATCAGCCCCGGGGTGCGCCGCCAGGTCGAGACGGAGGCCCGCGAACTCGCCCGCGAACTGGCCGACCGTGGCGTTTCGATCCGCGACGTCGGCGAGGCGCTCGGTGTGTCGTTTCAGCGGGCTCAGCAGCTGATTGCCGCGCGCACGAGTGAGAGGCGCGGCCGAGTATGAATCCGCCCTTGGCATCGAGAATGCGTACAGATCGTGGTTTTCGCCCGTAGGGCGATCTGTGCGCAATCTCGGCGGTCCCTGACATCTCTATAACCGCCCACCCCAGGACCGGCGCAGAGGCAGAGGCCGGGCGCACACTGGGAACCGATGACCTACCGCAAGGACCCCGACGCGATCAAGGCGCTGTCCCCCGACCAATACCGGGTGACCCAGCGCAACGGCACCGAGCCCGCGTTCACCGGTGAGTACTGGGATCACCACGAGCCGGGCCTCTACGTCGACGTGGTGTCCGGAGAACCGCTGTTCGCCTCGTCCGACAAGTTCGACAGCGGCACCGGCTGGCCCAGTTTCACCAAGCCGGTCGAGAAAGCCAACGTCGTCGTCAAGCGCGACTTCACCATGCTGTTCCCGCGCAGAGAAGTTCGGTCGGCGAACGCGGGCAGCCACCTGGGGCACGTATTCAAGGACGGGCCGCGCGACCGTGGCGGGCTGCGGTACTGCATCAACTCCGCGGCGCTGCGGTTTGTCCATCGCGACGACCTGGCCGCGCAGGGCTACGGCGACTACATCACGCTATTCACCAAGGAGGACACCATGAGTGATCACAAGACCGCGGTCCTGGCCGGCGGCTGCTTCTGGGGCATGCAGGACCTCATCCGCCGCCAGCCCGGCGTGATCTCGACGCGGGTGGGCTACACCGGCGGCCGGAACGCCAACGCCACCTACCGCAACCACCCCGGCCATGCGGAGGCCGTCGAGATCGTCTACGACCCGGCCAAGACCGACTACCGGGCGCTGCTGGAGTTCTTCTTCCAGATCCACGACCCGTCGACCAAGGACCGGCAGGGCAACGACCGCGGCAGCAGTTACCGCTCGGCGATCTTCTACCTCGACGACGAGCAGCGTCAGATCGCGCTGGACACCATCGCCGACGTCGACGCCTGCGGGCTGTGGCCCGGAAAGGTGGTCACCGAGGTGGTCCCGGCGTCGGACTTCTGGGAGGCCGAACCCGAGCACCAGGACTACCTGCTGCGAATCCCGAACGGGTACACGTGTCATTTCCCGCGGCCGGGGTGGACGCTGCCGAAGCGCGAAACGGTGTAACTGCGCATCGGCTCAGGGTCATCGCCGACGAAGGTGCGAGGCTGTCGACTCCGCTCAGTCCAGCGTCGTTGCTGGCGTAAAATGAGGCGCTGCCGGCGGGCGACCTAGCCGCCCAGTCCTGCGGCCGCGACCGGGGTGACTATGGTTAGCGCGACGGCTTTCACAAGTCCGAGGGGAGAGAGCATGCGTGTTGTCGCATTCGCGCCGGCATTGAGCGCGACGGAGGAGGACGCCGGCGGCGTCGCGGTCAAGGGCTTCCCGATGACGAGTTGCTACGTCAACAACTTCCCGGCACAGATCACCGTCCCGATCGTGGTTGCGGTGACCGCCCTCGGCGGGACGGACTACGACCCGGTGAAGGTGATCGTCGCGACCTCGCCCGAGGGCGAACGGGTCGGCAGCCTCGAGTTCAGCTGGCATTGGAACGACAATCCGCCGACCCCGGTCAAGTTCCGGGTGTTCACCCAGTACCTGCCCATGCGGGTGGAGGAGGCTGGTGTCTACACCCTCGGCCTGTACAACAGCCTTGAGGAAACTGAGAGCGAGCACCTGTTCCCGCTGCCGGTCCTCAAGATGAATCCGCTTCTTCAGTCCCGCTGACGTCCTGCCGAGGAGAGCACTAGCGCCATGACCGATCCGCGCGCCGATGTCGTCGCCCGCCAATACGAGCGATGGACCTATCCCGAGCCCATTCAGAACCTCGAGGTCTGGCTGCGCAACAACTGGCAGTGGTTCGACCCCAGCCACGCCCACCGGATTCTCTGGCCGGACCGCCCCTACCAACCCGACATGGACATCCTCATCGCCGGATGCGGGACCAATCAGGCCGCCGTCTTCGCCTACACCAACCGCGCGGCGAAGGTGGTGGCCGTCGACGTCAGCCAGGCATCGCTGGATCACGAGCGCTACCTCAAGGACAAGTACTCGCTGAAAAACCTTGAGCTGCGCCTCCTTCCGATCGAAGAGGTGCCGAGTCTGGACCAGAGCTTCGACCTGATCGTGTCGACGGGAGTGCTGCATCACCTCGCCGAGCCGACAACCGGGATGAAGGCCCTCGCCGATGTGCTGCGCCCCGACGGGGTCGCCGCGATCATGCTCTACGCCCGGTACGGCCGCGATGGCGTGGAGTTGATGCAGAGCGTCTTCCGCGAACTCGGGCTGCAGCAGGACGAGGATTCACTGCGCATGGTCAAACAGGGGATCGCCGCGCTGCCGCAGACGCACCCGCTGCGGCGCTATCTCGCGATCGCTCCGGACCTGGAATTCGACGCCGGCCTGGTGGACACCTTCCTGCACGGCCGGGACCGCAGCTACACCGTCGACGGATGCCGGGAACTGGTCGAGTCGGCCGGCCTCGTCTTCGGCGACTGGCTGCTCAAGACCTCGTACTACCCGCCCACCCTCACCCAGCCCGACAACGAGTTCTTCGGGGCGGTCAACCAGTTGCCCCCGGAAAAGATCTGGCCGACGATGGAGCGGATCAACACCCAGAACGGCTGCCACTTCTTCCTCGCCAGCCGTCCGGAGCGCGAGGCGTCCACGTACCGGATCGACTTCTCCGCCGGTAACGCCCTGGACTACATCCCGCTGCTTCGGCTGCGATGCGGCGTCAGCGGCAACGAGATCTTCCGGCCGGGGTGGCGGATCCGGCTGGACCCCACCCACCTGGCCTTCGCGCAACAGGTCGATGGGGAACGGTCGATCCGCGAGATCGCCGCCCGGGTGGCACAGAGCGGGGTGCTGTCGGCCGACCAGTCGGAGCTTGAGTACATCGGCCTGGAGCTGTTCGAAGGGCTGTGGCGGACCGATTTCGTCGCCATCGACCTCAGCGACGCCAGGGCATAGCCTCCGGATTCTGACCGCCCTGCGACCGGCTCGCGGCTGCGCAACTGGAAATCCGGTGGTCCGGGTTCAGTCTATTCTCAGGTATGCTTCAGGAATCTTTGCAAATTCTAACAAGCCGAGCTGCGGAGGGGTTGTAGGTGTCACTGATGACGACCTCGACAAATAACCCGGGGCGGGTGCGCCGATGATTCCCCAGCTGTACTTCTCGAGGCCCGCGACAATCCTCCCCGAGACCGCCGTGGACAACGACGCCGCACTCGCTCGATTGAAGGAATCCTTCCGCGGCACGACCGACGAGTGGGATCAGGTCGAGCAGGGTGTCCGCTGGGTCTTCGACCGATGTAACACCAAGCTGCGCTACCTCGAGGCCGACGACAACCTTTCCCCCGGCGAGTTCGCCGCGCGCGCAGCGGCCGACTGCCTGGCAGCGAACGGGGTCGCGGCCGCCGACCTGGACCTCCTGATCTACGGCGGGATCGCCCGCGACGCGTTCGAACCGGCGACGGCGGCGGAGGTGGGCGGGCGCATCGGCGCCACGCCGGTGATCGCCTTGGACGTGACGTGCGCCTGCGCCGGACTCATCGAAGCCATGCACGTCGCAGCGGGATACTTCGCACTCCACGACGACATCCAGACCGCACTCATCTGCTCCGGAGAGATCACCCGGGACCGGGTTACCTACGATCTGCAGACGCTCGAGGACGTGGTGACCGGGGTGGCCGGCTTGACCATCAGTAACGCCGCGGCAGCGTTGCTGATCACCCGTGAGCCGCTGCCCACCGGCGGCGCCAGGCTCGAAGCGTTCATGCACATGTCCCTTCCGGAGAACTGGGCGCTCTGCCGGGCGCCCGTCGAGGGGCACTTCATGTCGCAGTCGAAGGAGTTGTTCGCGCTTTCGGTGCACGTGGTGCCCGAAGTCCGCGGTCTCGTGGAGAGTGTCGGCTGGACGCCGGAAGAAATCGATCACTACGCCTTCCATCAGCCAAGCCAGGCGGTCCTGGAACGGATCTTCTCCGATCTCAACGCAAAACCGGACGCCTGCATTCACACCCACTCGTTGTACGGCAACTCCGCGAGCACCGCCTGGGCGCTCGCACTGGACCATCGGCTTCGCAACGGCACGGTCGCCAACGGCGACAAGATCGTCATCGGCAGCGCCGCGGCCGGCTTCACGATGGTGGCCGCGGCCGCCGAATGGGTGTGCTGAGTTGCGCCATTACCTGGAGCTGTACCGGACCATCAACAAGACCTTCGGGTTCCGGCTTCGGCCGCTCGGCACGTTCGCGGTTCTCCAACTGCGCCTGGCGATTTCGTCGTTGACCATGGGGCTGGACCGTATTTTCTTTTCCCGCTACCGCAAGCAGCCCATCGACCGCCCGATCTTCATCGTCGGCAACCCGCGGAGTGGCACCACGTTCCTGCACCGCCTGCTGCTCGGGGCCGGCGACGACCTGGCCGCTTTCGAGTTGTGGGAGATGCTCTTCCCGGCGATCACGGCCCGCAAGCTGCTCGGCCCGATCGTCCCCCGCTTCGACCGGTTGTCCCCGGCCCGCTACCACCCCTCCGACATTCACGACACGAACCTGCGCGGTATCGAGACCGACGACGTGCTGTGGTTCTTCCGCACCATGGACGGTCCGTTCGCCTGGGCGTATTTCCTTGCCTGGCAGGACAAATGGGGCAGCGACCTGTGCCGGCGCGAGATGGGCGTCGAAGGTGTCACCGACAGCGAGCGGGAGCGCTTCTTCAGCTACCACGAGGAGTGCTGGCGCAGGAATCTGACGTACAAGCACGCCAAGCGCGTATTGGCCAAGACCAGCATGCTGACCTTCCGCCTCGACGAGGTGCTCAAGCGCTATCCGGACGCCAAGCTCGTGTACATCATCCGCGATCCGGTCGAGGTCATCCCTTCCGGAATGTCGCTGGTGTCCGGCGTTCTCGAGAACGGCTACGACGCCTGGAACCACACGACCGAGGTGGACCAGCGGCGCTGGGCAGAGAACCTCTACCAGGCCTCCTGCGAAATGCTGCGCTCCTTCCACGAGGCGTACACCTCCGGGCGCATCCCGGAGAAGAACCTGTGCGTGGTGCGCTATACCGACCTCCTGCAGAACCTCGAGCCGACGATGACGCGCATCCTCGATTTCATCGAGATCGAGCCAAGCGCAGCCTTCGTGGAAGAGGTACACGCGCAAGCGGAGAAGCAGCGCTCGTATAAAAGCCGCCACCAACATTCGCCCGAAAAGTTCAACCTCGACCCCGAGCGCATCCGTCATGACCTCGGGTTCGTCTACGACACCTTCGAACTGACCGATCAGCCCGGGTAACAACCCAAACGACCCACCGAAAGAGACGAAAATATGAGTGCATCAACGTATGTCGGGCGCATCGGCGCCCTCGCGGCCGCATTCGGCGTCGGCGCCGCGATCTTCACCGGCCCGGCGGTCGCCTGGGCCGACCCCGCCTCCTCGGACACCTCAGGCCCGTCGGCCCCCGATTCCGCCGCCGGTTCCTCGGCCGCGGCTGACACCGCCGCCCCGACGCGCGGACGTGCCGCCCACTCAGCCCGCACGCCCCGCACGGCGGACTCCACCGCATCGCAGTCCTCGCCGAAGACCGACCAGTCGGCCTCGGACGCCACCGCCGCCGACATCGCTGACACGGTGCCGCGCGATCTGACCCCGCGGCGCACGAGCGACTCGGCGGAGTCGGCTCCCAAGCAGGCTGACGTCAGCCCCAGCCCGGCCGCCGCCACCTCGGCCAAGGCCGACAACGACACCCCCGCAGTCGGAACGGTTGCCGCCGATGTCGCCGTGAACACCCCCGAGGCCGACCCATCGCCGGCAGCGTCCCTTGCGGGACCGGCCCCCGCGGCTGCCCAGACCGTGACCTCACTCGTCGAGGCCGTCACGACGACGGTGGCGCCGGCACCCTCCATCAGCGCTAACGCGGTGACGCCGGCCGTCACTTTCCCGACCGTGCTCGCCAATGTGGCCAGTCAGATCTCGACGGTGGTCAACTCCGTCGTGACCCAACTGGTGAACACCTTCTCCGGCACTTCGCCGTTCGGGCCTCAGGTGGACTCCCCGGCCAACTGGCTGCTACTCGCCGCCGCGCGGCGCCAGCCCTTGGCGGCTGCCGCCACCGGTGCCGCCCAGGCCGGCGCAACGGCGACCCCGACGCTGATCCTCAACGGCTATAGCGTGGTACCCACTTCGATCGAGATCATCGACGCCTTCAGCGGCCGCTGGGCTTATTTCCCGGGTCAGCCGAACATGCTCCAGGGCCGACAGGACTTCGACCTCGTCGACCCGTCCACCGGCGACGCGGTCGGCAGCTTCTCCGCCCTGGTGACCTCGGGCGACCCGACGTCCATCGGCGCCCGCTATGTGGAAATGCTCGTCACCGCCAATGACGGGATCAACGTGGGAACCGCCGCCGGCCAGACTCCCCCGGTCGGGTCCCTGATCTCCGACTTCACCCTCGGCTTAGTCGGGGTGTCGTACTCGTCCATGCCGTCGCCGACCGGCAACAAGGTGTCGGTGAAACTGAAGACACCGTTCGTGACCATTCCCCTGCCGCTCAGCTACGACGCCTCTGAAGGCGTCGCCGACCACACCTTCGACAACCGGCCGATGGAGATCACCGGGGGCTTCACCATCGCCCCGGCCGATCCCGTTGCCGAAAAGATCACCGGCGCTGTCGGATTCCTGCCGCTGTTCAACAGCCTGCAGGGCAAGCAGGTCTTCGGCATCTTCGACTCGACCGGCAAGAAGGTCGGCAGCTTCGACGGCACGTTCACCACCACGTCGGACCTCGTCGGCATCTACACCCAGGAAATCCTGGTGACCGGCAATGACGGCACCAACGTCGGCACCAACCCCGGGCAGACGCCGCCGGTCGGCACGGTCTACAACGTCGCCTACTTCGGCAGCGACAAGGTCTGGCTCCTGTACTCCTCGATGCCGCAAGGATCTGGTGACGTCATCTCCATCAAGGTGGGCACACCGCAAGGGGTGACGAACATTCCCAACGTGGTGTTCAAGGACTTCAATGCGTCCAAAGAGCCCGCCATGAAGTCATTGACCGCCCCCGGTGGCCAGAAGTTCGTCGCCACCTCACCGGTGATTCCCGCCGGGATCAATGGCCTGCCGCCCAGGGATATGCAGACTCAGGGCTATCAGCAGTTCGATGTCGTCGACTTCCTCGGACGCAAGATCGGCACCATCGACGCCGACGTGCAATCACAGTGGGACGGGTTCGGCATCCACAGCAAGTCGATTCTGATCACCAAGGTCACCTCGGGCAAGGTGGGCGCCACTCCCTTGGACGTCCCGCCAGTCGGTACGGTGATGAACTTCATCGACTTCGGTAACGGCTTCGGGATCGCAGACTCCGTCATCCCGCAGGGTGGAGTCGACGTTGCCGCGTTCCAGTTCGTGACGGCTCTGGGCAATATCCCCCTGCTGCCGTCGATCGTTCCGGCCAACCGCCCCGAGGTCGTCTACGTCAACCCGTTCATCTAGGGATAGCTCAGCCGCGGGAGGTAGCCCGGCGGTACAGGACGACGCGTCCGCCCTTCTTCGGGGTGAAGGCGACACCGCGGTGGTGCCACTTCTCTCCGGGGGCTGACGTGGTGCGAATCGTGAAGTGCTGCAATACCGTCCGCAGTACGACGTCCATCTCCATGTTGGCGAACGCGGCGCCGACGCAACGACGGGTGCCACCGCCGAAGGGCACCCACGAATACGTGCTGGGCTTGTCGTCGAGGAAGCGCTGCGGGTCGAACCGCTCAGGGTCCGGATACACATTCGGGTCGCGGTGCAACTGCAGCAGGCTCACCAGGATCGAGAATCCTTGCGGCAGGCGCCATTCACCGAGTTCGTACATCGGCGCGTCGACGTTGCGGCCGGCGAAGTCGATGACCGTGCGGTTGCGTTGAACTTCGACGATGGTGGCCTGCCGGTAGCTGTTGTTCTCGCCCGCCGCCTCGGCGACCAGTCGCTCCAGCACCTGGGGGTGGCGGGAGATCCGCTCGAATGCCCACGCCAGTGTCGATGCGGTGGTCTCGTGCCCGGCGGCCAGCAGAGCCAGCAACTCGTCGCCGATCTCGTCGCGGGTCATCGTGGTGCCGTCGTCGTAGGTGCTGCGCAGGAACAGCGAGAGCACGTCGGTGCGGTCCTCCAGGTGCGGATCCCGGCGGGCGCGGGCGATCAGGTCGTCCACCAGCGACTCGTAGGTACGCCGGTAGCCGGCAAGCCGGCCCCACGGCCCCCAGCGGCCCGGCGCGATCGTCGGGGTGGGGAACAGGGCGAGCCTCGATCCGAGGGTGACCCACTTGGGCAGCAGTTCGCGCAGGCGCTGCAACTCGGTGCCGTCGGCGCCGAATACCGCCCGCAGGATGACGTTGAGGGTGATCCGCGACATCGGTTCCAGCGTGGCGAACTCGGTCCCCTCCGGCCAGGTTGCCATCTCGCGCATCGTCTCCTCCTCCACGATGCGCTCGTAGGCGGAGATGCTCTTGCCGTGGAACGGCGGGGTGAGCAGCTTGCGCCGGCGACGGTGCGCGGCACCCTCGAGGCCGAACACCGACCCTGCGCCGAGCAGTCGGCTCAGGTTGGGCTGGATGTTGTGCAGCACCTCGGGACTGGTGGTGAAGATCTGTTTGGCCAGTACCGGGTCGGACACCATCACGGCGTCGCCGAACACCGGGATCCGGAGGGTGACGGCCGGTCCATAGGTGCGGGCGAGCCACGCGACGGTGCGCCGCCGAGCGGTGGTGAACGCCAGGCCCACCAGCGCCCGTGGTGGCTGCGGGGCCGGAGGTAGCGCCGCCGCGTCGGCGGTCTGCAGGTCAGCGGCCGGTGCCGGTGTCATCAAGACTCCCTACTCGCGCGGTACTGAGGTGTACCACTGGTGTCACCGATACGGTACCCTTCAGTACCAGACCGTGACAAGGCTGGCGTGAGGAGGACGGGCGGTGAGCGCACCGGTTGCCGAACGGGCCCCGCACCCGGATCCCGCACCCGAGTTCCGCCGCCGGTTACTCGACGGACTCGCGGCATGCATCCAGGAGCGCGGCTACCGCGACACCACCGTGGCCGACATCGTCCGGTGTGCCCGCACCTCCAAACGGACCTTCTACGACCACTTCTCCACCAAGGAGGAGTGCTTCGTCGAGTTGCTCAGCGCCAACAACGAGGAACTCGTCGAGGCGGTGCGCGCGGCGGTCGATCCCGGTGCCGGCTGGCAGGAACAGGTCCGTCAGGCCGTGACCGCCTACGTCGACACCATCGACGCGAATCCGGCGGTCACCCTGAGCTGGATCCGCGAGCTACCGGCTCTTGGGGATGCAGCACGGCCGATGTTGCGCCGGGGGTTCGGCCGGCTGGCCACGATGATCGTCGACCTGAGCACCGGTCCCGGCTTCGGGCGCGCCGGTCTGGCCCCGCTGTCGCCGGCGGTCGCCGTCATCCTGGTCGGGGGCCTGCGGGAGCTCACCGCCCAGACCGTCGAGGACGGCTCGCCGGTGACCGGGATCGTCGAGCCCGCGGTCGCCGCGTCGATCGCCCTGCTGGGCGGCGGGCATGAATAGCGTTATCCGCCAGTTGATCTAGTCAGGTCCGGCACAACGAAGGCGAACGGCCGGGGAAAGCCCAGCCCTTCCAGCCTCGCCTCGCGGACAGCGGCGGCCGGGACGGTGTGCAGCCGCCCCGCCGACGGTTCGTAACAGCGCAACCCCGGGCCGGCGATCTCGGTGAACAGCACCCAGTGCCGGGGTATCGCCGCACCGATCAGCATCGCCACCGGCCAGCCGTCGGCCAACGCCGCGTTCACGTCGGTCAGGGGGCCGCCACGGCGTGCCGGCCGCCAGCGGTATCGCACGCCGCGCACCGCACTGCGGGACGTGATCGCCCGCGCCATCCCCGCCGGTGTGGTGCCCAGCGCCCGCGGCCACACCATGTTCACGGCCCGGTGCACCCGGCCCTGTTCGGCGTCGAACCATTGCTGGGCCCGCTCGGTGCGCCCGGAGAACAGATGCGCGCCATAGTCGGCGTCCAGGAGTGCCCCGGCCATCACCGCCACACTGGGACCGCAGGTCACACCGTCCCGCTGCCGCACCCAGGCCATGACGCCCACTCTATCGACCCGGGGCGTAGTTTGATTTCACCGTGTGAGTGCAACGAACCGGAGGAACCCATGCCTGAGACGACTCCTGCGACGATGCGCGCCGAACGCTTCTATGCCGACACGAAAACCGTTGTGGTCGAGGATGTCCCGGTCCCCGAGCCGGGTCCCGGCGAGGTTCTGGTCAAGGTGGCGTTCTGCGGCATCTGCCACTCCGACCTCAGCCTGATCAACGGGACGTTCCCGGCCCAGCGGCCGGTGATCATCCAGGGCCACGAGGCCTCCGGCACCATCGCCAAGCTGGGGCCGGACGTGACGGGCTGGGCGGAGGGCGACCGGGTGGTGGTCGCGGCGGGCCGGCCGTGCGGTGACTGCCCGAACTGCCGGCGCGGCGAGATGTCGAATTGTCTGCAGATGAAGATCATGGCGTTCGCCTATGACGGCGCCTGGGCGGAGTACACCGTGGCGCTGGCCGCCGGGCTGACCCGCGTTCCGGACAACGTTCCGCTGGAGCAGGCGGCGATCCTGGCCGACGCGGTGTCCACGCCGTACGGCGCGGTCGTGCGCACCGGCAAGGTCGGCATCGGCGAATCCGTCGGGGTGTGGGGCGTCGGCGGGGTCGGCACCCACATCGTCCAGTTGGCCAGGCTGGTGGGTGCCGCCCCGATCATCGCCGTCGACATCAACGAAGCCGTGCGGGAGCGGGCGCTGGAACTCGGCGCCGACGTTGCGTTCGACTCCCGCGACCCCGACCTCAAGGACCGGATCGGCGACCTCACCCGCGGCCGCAACCTCGACGTGGCGTTCGACGCGGTGGGCAAGAAGGTCACCTTCGAGCAGGCGCTGGACTGCCTGACCGTGGGCGGTCGGCTGGTGAGCGTCGGGATGAGCGCAGAGTGCCCCACGGTCGGGCCGACCTCGATGTTCGGCCTGACCAAAAAGCAGGTCCTGGGCCACCTCGGCTACCAGAACGCCGATATCGAGACGCTGGCCAGGCTGGTGTCGCTGGGCCGGCTGGATCTCTCCCGCTCGATCAGCCGCGTGATCCCGCTCGAGGACATCCGCGACGGGATCGAGATGCTCGAGCGGGCCGAGGGCAATCCCATCCGAATCCTGGTGCAGCCGTAGCGGCGATCGCCTATGGCCCGGCTCAGGCGGCCAGAGGTTGGGGCGCGGCCGCCGGCTTCGCCGAACCGCGCGACGGCAGCGCCAACCGAACGATCTTGCGCACGACGCCGGCGAACTGCTTGGGGAGCGGACCGCTGTTATAGGGCAACCCATAGCGCTGGCAGATCTCACGGACCTGCGGCGCGATCTCCGCATAACGGCGGGCGGGAATGTCCGGGAACAGGTGGTGCTCGATCTGGTGGGACAGGTTCCCGGACAGGATGTGGAACAGCGTGCCTCCGGTGAGGTTCGCCGAGCCGAGGATCTGCCGGTAGTACCACTGCCCGCGGGTCTCGTTGCGGGTCTGCTCGACGGAGAATTCCTGGACCCCCTCGGGGAAATGTCCGCAGAAGATGATGGCGTACGACCAGACGTTGCGTACCAGGTTGGCCGTCATGTTGCCGGTGAAGACGAACGGGGCGAAAGGTCCGGCCAGCACCGGGAAGGCGACGTAGTCCTTGAGCACCTGGCGGCGCGTCTTGCGCCAGATGCCTTCGAGTACCTCGCGCTTGTCGGCAAGGGAGATCTGACCGCTGCGGATGCGGTCGGTCTCCAATTCGTGCAGGGCGACGCCGTACTGGAACAGCACCATCAGCAGGAAGGCGTACACCGGATTGCCCAGATAGTAAGGGTGCCAACGCTGGTCCGCACTCATCCGCAGGATCCCGTAGCCGATGTCGCGGTCCATCCCGACGATGTTGGTGAAGGTGTGGTGGGTGAAGTTGTGCGAGTGCCGCCACTGGTCGCCGGGGCAGGCGGTGTCCCACTCGAATGTCTGGCCGGACAGCGCCGGATCGCCGGTCCACTCGTACTGGCCGTGCATGACGTTGTGGCCGATCTCCATGTTGTCGAGGATCTTCGACACCGAGAGCAGGGCGGTACCGACCAGCCAGGCGGGCGGCACCATCAACAGAGCGCGGCCGGTCACCTCCATGGCGCGCTGGGCCTTGATGACCCGGCGGATGTAGTCGACGTCGGTCTGGCCGAGTTCGGCGACGACCTTCTCCTTGATGGCGTCGAGTTCGCGGCCGAACTCGTCGAGTTGGGCGGGCGTGAGTGTGATTGTGTGTGTCATCGGTCAATTCCCTCGTGAAAGATGTTGGCTAAAGATCGATCTCGACGTCGCCGACCGGAACGGAGACGCAGATCTGGACGGCTTCGTCGTCGTCGGTGGAGACGACTCCGGTAGTGAGGTTGCGCACCACGCCGTGAACTTTTCGGCGGGTACACGTGTGGCAGATGCCCATCCGGCAGCCGCTCGCGGGCTTCAGTCCCGCCGCCTCGGCCTGGTCGAGGAGCGGGCGGCCGTCGTCGTGGGTGTCGATGTCGCTGGCGCTGAACGTGATCCGGCCACCGCCCGGAGTATCGGGTACGACCAGCGGGGCCGGGGCGAAACTCTCGGCGACGGCGTCCGGGTGATACCGCCGGACGGCCTCGACCAGGGCAGGCGGTCCGCAGACGTACACCGCATCCGGTTCGGCCATGGCCGCCGCGAGGTGGTGGGCGTCGAGGTGGCCCTGAAGATCTGCGCCCGGCCCGCGGGTGCAACCGTGCAGCACCGTGATGTCCGGCAGGGTCGCCAACTGCCTGCGGTAGCAGGCGTCCTCGATCGAGCGGACATAGTGCAGCACGGCAACCTCGCCGTCATGGCCCTCCTCCTGCAGGGTGCGGACCATCGCCATCACCGGTGAGATTCCACTGCCGCCGGCGATCAGCAGCAATCGGCGTGGCCGCCGGGTGGGCAGGACGAAGTCGCCGGCCGGGCCGGACAGTCCGACCGTCATGCCCGCACGGGCCGCGCGGTGCAGATATTGCGACACCGCCCCGCCGTCGTGGCGGGCGACGGTCAGTTCGATCAGGGGCAGCCCCTCGGCGTTGGCCGCGGAGTAGCAGCGGGAGTGCCGACGGCCGTCGATCTCGACGGTCATGGTGATGTACTGCCCGGCCAGACCGCCCCATCCCCGGGTCGCCGGGCCGATCGGGTGGTTGGGCTGCAGCCAGAGGGTGACGCTGCCCGGGGTGGACCGCCGCACGCGCACCACGGTGGCCCGGTTCTCGGCGGTCCACATCGGGTCGACGAGTTCGGTGTAGCGATCCACGCCGTGCGGTCCGGCAAGCAGGCCGAGCAGCCGCCGCCGAACCGGGGAACTGCTGAACATTTCGGTGAACACATGTACACAGTGCGCTCCATTTCGGCGGTTCGTCAAGAGATTTCGCCAGGATGTGTTAGCGTTCACACCAGTGAATGGTCGTACACCCAATGCGCATCGGGAGAGGCCCGGGCGGTCGCGGTCCCGCAACACCCCGTCGCGTGAGGAACGCAAAGAGGTCACCCGCCGGGCGATCATCGACGCCGCCCTCAAGCTGCTGGCCGAGACGAGCTTCAGCGGCCTGAGCCTGCGCGAGGTGACCCGCGGGGCCGGTATCGTGCCCGCCGCGTTCTACCGGCACTTCGAGTCCATGGAAGCGCTCGGCCTGGTGCTCATCGACGAGTCGTTCCGCTCGCTTCGCGACACGCTGCGGACCGCGCGAACCGGCCGTCTGGACACCACCCGGGTGATCGACTCGACGGTGGAGATCCTGACCGCCAGCGTCACCCAACAGCGGGAGCACTGGCGTTTCATTGCCCGGGAACGCTCCAGTGGCGTGACGGTGTTGCGCTATGCCATCCGCACCGAGATCCGCTTGCTCACCTCGGAACTGGCCACCGACCTGGCCCGGTTTCCCCAGCTGCGGGACTGGAGCACCGAGGATCTCAACATCCTCGCGAGCCTGTTCGTCAACTCGATGATCATCATCGCCGAGGCCCTCGAGGACGCCACCGACGCAGCGGCGGTCGAGGAGATCACCCGGACCGCCACCAAACAACTGCGCATGATCGTCGTCGGCGTTGCCGGCTGGCGCAGCGATCCGGGCGACTGACCCCTCAGGTCAGTCCGCCTAGTCGACTCGTCTGCGGCGCAGGAACATCACGCCGACGAACACCAGCGCGATGCCGCCCGGCACCGGGACGACGACGTAACCGAGGTCCTTGAGAACGCCGATTTCGACCGGGCTCAGCGCCCGCAGACCCTGCCCGGTCGCCACGATCGCGTTCATCAGCTGCTTCTTCGTGCCGGCGAAGACCGTGTCGTTGAGATGGTTCACCGAACTGCCGGCCGCCCATGTGCTCGGCGTGTAGAGGGGCACCGGCCCCCCGTAGGCCGCAACGGCATTCGGGCCACCGAAGTACAAACCACCACCCTTGCCGGTGAGATTTCCGTTGAAGGCGGTGTTCCAGCGCGACTTGCTGATCACCTTCACCTTGCTGGAGGTGACCAGGAAGCTGTCGAACTTCGTCCAGATCGTGCCGGTGTTGGTACCGGGCTTTCCGGCGTAGGTGATGAAACCCAGCGTGTGCACGAACTCGTGCATCAGGGTGGCGGTGAAGTCGTAGCGGAACTGGTCGACCGAACTGCCGTAGCCCCAGTTCTTTCCGAGATTCACATTGACCACACCGTCGGCCGCCGAACCATTGGCATCAACGCCGGTCTGAATCTTGTTCTGCACCACGGTGGCGTAGAAGCCCGAACTGGTCTTGGTGAGGTCGCTGGTGGCCCAGGCCAGATTGGTCGACGTCGGGGCGCTGTTGGCGGTGACGTCGTAGACGACGGTCATCGGTCCGGATGCCACCAGGTAGGAGGCCACCTTGGTGGCCGCCAGTTCCAGCGCGGCCCGGGACTCCGGCGTCCAGTACTGCGCACCGGTTCCGTAGTTGAAGGTGAAACTGACATAGGACTTGGGGCTGACGGTCAGCGCGACCGGCACGGCGACCGATCCGCCGTAACCGTCGGTGACCGTGACGGTGACCGTGTCGGCTTTGTCTGCGGCGGTCGCGTAGGCGCCGGCGGCGGTGTTGCGGGCCGCGGCGTTCGGCGTATAGGTGAAAGCCCCGGTGCCGGCGTTGATACTGACGGTGCCCTTGGCCGTGGTGGCCGGGGCGCTGTAGGTCAGGGCGTCGGCGTCGGCGTCGGTGGCCGACACGGTGCCGGTGATCACCCCGGTGGTGGCGTTCGGGCTGCCGAGCGTCCTGGTGGTCACCGGCACCGCGTTCTTCGGGGAGACGCGAACAGTGACCGTCTTACGCGCGGTGGCGCCCTTGGTGTCGGTCACGACGACCGTCACCGCGTCGGTGGTGGCCGAGGTCGTCGCGCCGATTCGGGCGGCGGCGTGCCGGGCCGCCCCGGTCGGCGTGTAGGTGAACACCCCGGCGGCGGTGATCGTGACCGTGCCCTTCGCCGAGGTGGTCGCCGTGAAGGTCAGCGCGTCGCCGTTGGGGTCGGCTGCGGTGACCGTCCCACTGACGGCACCGGTGCTGGCGTTGGGCGCACCCACCACGACTTTGGAGATCGCCGGCGGTTTATTGACCACCGCCGCGGCCGGCGCGGGAGCCGGGGCGACCGCCGCGGCAGGGGCAGGGGCCGCGACCAGCTGTCCGGTCGACACCGTCGCCGCGGGAGCGGCAAAAGTGCCCACGGTCCCGAGTTGGCGCCGGGTGGCGGCCAACACCGCCCAGGCCGCCGGCGATTCCAGCGGCACAGCCGGACGGGTGCCCAGCGAATCGATGACCGACGTCAGCACCCGGCCGATGATCGGTGTCGCCCGCATCGCCGGGGCTGCCCGTTGCGCGGCGGCCGCTGCCACCGCGATGGTGACGGGGACGCCGGCGTGTTCGACGACGGCGTCGGGTGCGTCGACGTGTTCGACGACGGCGTCGGGCGCGTCGACGTGTTCGACGACGGCGTCCGGCGGTGCCGCTACAGCAACCGGCGACACCTGCGGGCCCGATGCCGCCACGGTGGCCCCGGGGATTACCGGGGCGGCGGGCGGGGTCTGATGCGGGACGGCGTTCTGGGAAGTCTTGCGCGGACCCGTCGGGATCCCGGCGGCCGCCGGCGCGACGGGGCTGTCGGATCCGCGTTTCGACGAGGAACGCGCAGATGATGCCGGGGCGGTGGCCGGCCGGGACGCACGCGAACCCCGCGCAGCGGCCTCCGGCGACGGGCGACCGGCGGAGTCAGGGGAGTCGGAGGCCGGGGCCCCGGTGGCCGAGGATCCGGTGGCCGAGGATCCGGTGACCGAGGATCCGTCCTCGGGCACCGCCCAGGCAACACCCGGACAGCCGGCCGCCAGGCCGATGCCCAGCGCAACGGCAAGGCCGCCGAAGCGGACGACGGTCGGAAGACCCACGGGACACCTCCTAGCTAACTATGGCACGGCGATATCCACATCTGAAAGCTGTGACCGGTTTACCGTCTAGTCGTGGCAGCAGGCGCGACGCGCAACCCGAGCGCCGGCGAGCCGTTCACCGAGTCCGACGACGCCATCGCCGCCGCCCTCCGCGACGTGTCGATCCCCACGCTGCTGATGTCGTGCGTGCATATGACCGACGACGACGAGGTACGCCGCAGCATCCTCGAGGGCCCGCTGCGACCGGCCGGGCTCTTCCTCAACGAGGTGCAGGGCTTCATGTCCGAGGACGACAAGGCCGCGGCCCGCGCGCTGGCCCTCGACGTCATCCGGGATTACCGCGATCGCGGCTGCCCGGAACCCGCCCCGGTGGGCCCGGAGTTGCTGAAACGCATGATGGACTGGATCGCGGCCGCCGAGGTGCCCGGCGAGTACGTGCCGATGATGCTCGAGGAGATGGGCCTCGCCGGCGATGCAGAGGCCACCGAACCGCTGACCTCCGATCCGGCCGCCCGCGCCGAGTTCCCGGTGATCGTGATCGGCTGCGGCCAGTCCGGATTGCTCGCGGCGATCCGGCTGAAGCAGGCCGGGGTGCCGTTCACGGTGATCGAGAAGAATCCGGGCGTCGGCGGCACCTGGTGGGAGAACACCTATCCGGGTGCCCGGGTGGACGTCGGCAACCATTTCTACTGCTACAGCTTCGAACCGTCGGACCACTGGACCGAATTCTTCGCTCGCCAACCCGAACTGCAGGCGTACTTCGCCGGCGTGATGGACCGTCATGGCATCGCCGAGCACGTGCGGTTCGACACGGAGGTGAACTCCGTGTCGTGGGACGAGGAATCCGGCACCTGGGCGGTCGCCGTCTCGTCCGACGGGGCCGGCGAAACCCTTCGGGCCCGGGCGGTGATCAGCGCGGTCGGGCAACTCAACGCCCCGTTCGTCCCGGACTTCCCCGGCAAGGACACCTTCGCCGGCCCGTCCTTCCACACCGCCCGCTGGGACCACGGCGTCGACCTCGCCGGCAAGGACGTCGTGATGATCGGCGCGGGCGCCAGCGGATTCCAGATCGCTCCAGCGATCGCCGAACAGATCGGGCGGCTGACCATCATCCAGCGCACCGCGCAATGGATGTTCCCCAATCCCAACTACCACGCCGGCGTCGGCCCCGGGATGCGTTGGGCGCTGCGGCATCTCCCGTTCTACGGCAGCTGGTACCGGTTCCTGATCTTCTGGCCCGGCTGCGACACCGGCCTGGCCGCGGCGAAGGTCGACCCGGATTGGCCCGACCAGCAAGTGGCCGTCAGCGCCGCCAACGACTTGGCCCGGATGATGTTCACCGCCTGGATCACCAGCCAACTCGACGGCGACGAGGAACTGGCCGCCAAGGTCATACCGGACTACCCGGCCACCGGCAAGCGCACCCTGCAGGACAACGGAAGCTGGCTGCAGACCCTGCGCCGGGACAACGTAGACTTGGTGCGCGGTGGCGTCGGGCACATCGAGGCCGACACCGTCGTCGACAGCCACGGCGCACGCCACCATGCCGACGTGTTGATCTACGCCACCGGATTCCGGGTCAACGACTTCCTGTCCTCGCTGACCGTCACCGGCCGCGGCGGTGTGGAGTTGCACGACACCTGGGGCACGCGGCCCTCGGCCTATCTGGGCGTCACCGTTCCAGGGTTCCCGAACTTCTTCTGCATGTACGGGCCCGGGACCAACCTGGCCAGCGGCGGCAGCCTGATCTTCCACTCCGAGTGCCAGATTCGCCACATCATGGGCTGCATCGATCTGCTACTGGCTTCGGGGAAGACGGCCATGGAACCGCGTGCCGAACGCTACGACGGCTGGTATGTCCGCAGCCAGGCGGAGCTGAGAACCATGGTGTGGTCACAGCCCAGCATCGCCCACAGCTTCTACAAGGACGCCCGCGGCGCCGTGCACTCGCTGAGCCCGTGGCGACTGGTGGACTACTGGGCGTGGACGCGGTCGGTGGACCCGTCGGACTACGTCGTGCGGTGACACGTGGCATTGGTATCCCGGCCCGGGCAGGGGTTCACCGGCAAGGTCAAGGACCTCACCGGACCGGGGCTCACCGACCACCTCGGCGCGATGTGCACCGACCTCGGCGCCTCGGTGCTGGCGGCCGACGGCCATCTGGTGTCGGTGTTCGGAGACACGTTCTCGGGCAACCGAGTCGGCTCCGGCGACTGGCGCTCTCCGGTGATCCTGATCGGCACCGGGGATGCCACCCACCCGATCCTCTACCGCAAGGCCGGTGGCGGCGACGCGCGGTATGCGCGGCAACTGTGGCACTACCGGCACCGGAACAATCCCGGCCTGCTGCGCCGCGGCATCAGCACCGTCATCCCGTCGGATCTGCTGCGGGTCGGCGACACCCTGTACCTGCACGCCATCGTCAATCAGGGCTTCGGCAATGTGGTGTGGACCGAGATCTGGCGATCGGACGACGACGGCTTGTCCTGGCACAACCTGGGTGCGGCCGCGAAGTTCCCGGCCGGTCTCTACGGCGGATACGCACAATGCTGGACCTGGGACTACGACCCCGAGGACGGGTGGGTCTATGTCGTCTCGACGGGCTTTCAGCGCAATAAGGGGCTGATCCTGCGCCGGGTTCGTCCCGATCACATCGGCGAACAGTCCCGCTATCTGGCGTGGTCCGACGGCGGGTGGGGCGAGGAGGCATCGGTGATCACACCGCCCGGCGAGACCTGGGGCGAGCTGTCCCTGCGCCGACTGGATTGCGGCACTTGGGTTCTGGGTGGATTCCTCTCGTCGGCCTACGCGCTGGGCTACCGCACCATCGCATCGCCGACTGCGGATCTGACCGATGTGCCGGTGCAACGGCCGGTGCTCGGCTGCGCGTGGCAGACCGAGGACCACGACGGTTGCCAGGTCGCCCAACTCTACGGCGGCTACGTGCTGCCCGGTAGCCGCCTGGATATCACCGGGGGCGTGGGATTGGTTGTCTCCCAGTGGAATACCTCGCGCGGCTGGCCCTACCGGGTGATGCAGTTCAGAGTGACCCTGCGGAATACCGCAGTCGACATCATCGAGGTGTGAGACCCCCTACCGTGGCCACCGCCACATCGGCCACAGCGGCGGGCCGCCGCCGGGCGTCGCGATCTCACCGGTCACCTCGAAGCCGAACCGGATGTAGTACGGGATGTTGTCGGGGTTGCTCGACTCCAGATAGGCCGGCGCGGCCTCAGCGTCGCAACGGTCCAGGCGTGACCGCATCAGGGCACCGCCGTGGCCGGCGCCGCGCACCCGCGGATCACTGCCGATCATCGCCAGATACCAGTGCGGCTCCTCGGGGTGGTTCTCCTTCATCGCCTCGCCCAACGCGTGCGCGACACCGAGTCGGCCGCGGAATGCACGGATCAACGCCGGCGCCATCGCGATCTGTTCGCGCGGTCGCTGCGTCCACCGGCCGGGCGGATCCCACATCGCGGCCGCTCCGATCCCGGACTCCGACGTCGCCACCTCGACCCCCCCGCCGAGCAGGAAGTGGTATCGCGCCATGGCGCCGAAGAACCCGGGCAGCACGGTGGCCCGTCGGCCGGGGTCGGGCTGCAGCCAGCAGAACACCGGGTCGTCCTGGAAGGCCCGGGCCAGTGTCCGCGCAAGTGCCCCGACATCGTTGCGGCGGGCGGGTCGCACCTCGACGGGCATCGCAGCAGGCTAACTCAACAGTTCGGTGACACCCAGCGTGATCACGCACACCACCACGACGGCGGTGGTCAGGCCGTAGACCAGCGTGCCCGCGCGTCCGGTCGCGAACCGTCCCATCAGATCGCGGTCTCGGCCCAGACCGACCATCGCGATCAGCAACGGGATCAGCAGCACCGCATTGAGCACCTGGGTGCCCACCAGGATGGTCACCAGCGGCGCGTTGGGGGTCAGCACCAGCGCCGTGCCGATCAGGGTGATGATCCCGTAAGTCATGTAGAAGGTGCGGGCCTCGCGATAGGGGTCGTCGATGGCCGCCTCCACGCCTGCGTATTCGCACACCGAGTAGGCCGTGGACAGCGGCAGGATCGACGCGGCCAGGATCGACGCCCCGATCAGCCCGACGGCGAAAAGCCGCGAGGCGGCGTCCCCCGCCAGTGGTTGCAGCGCGACGGCGGCGTCGGCGGCGTCGGTGATGCTGCGGCCGTCGCGGTGCAGGGTGGCAGCGCAGGCCACCACGACGAAGAACCCGATGACCCCGGTGAGCACGGCACCGGTGATCACGTCGATGCGTTCCAGCTTGAGGTCCTCGACCCGCAGTTTCTTGTCCACCGCGTAGGACTGCATGAACGACAGCCCCCACGGTGCCAGCGTGGTCCCCAGCGTGGCGGTGACGATCGCGATCGCCTCCCCCGTCATCGGCATGGTGGGCACCACCGTGCCGCGCAGCGCCGCACCCCAGTCCGGATGGGCCATGAAGCCCGAGAAGACGTAGGCCAGAAACACCGTCGACAACAGCAACAGCAACCGCTCGACGCGGTGGAAGCTGCCGCGCAGAACCAGCAGCGACACGGCGACGGCCGCCACCGGGACGCTGACATAGCGGCTGATCCCGAAGAGCTCGAAACCGGCTGCGATACCGGCGAATTCGGCACACGTGGTGCCGATGTTCGCGACGACGAGCGCAGCCAGCACCGCGGCGCCGATCCCGACTCCGTAGCGCTGCCGCACCAGACCGATCAGTCCCTGCCCGGTAACCACACCCATCCGGGCCGCCAGGCCGTGGAAGATCACCAGCGCCACCGTCGAGAGCAGCAGCACCCACAGCAACTGGTAGCCGTGGTCGGCGCCCAGCACCGAATAGGTGGTGATGCCGGCCGGGTCGTCGTCGGAGAGCCCGGCAAGCAGACCCGGCCCGAGCACGGCCAGCAGCGCGGTCAGCCGTGTTCGGGACCGTGAACTCCGCAGCCTCACGAGTGCGGCCAATTGAGATGGCGTCGCGCCGACACCCCTGAACGCAGGAAGCGACGCGAAGGCCGGCCCGCCAGGCGGTCGCGCCAGCGCACGGCGTGCTCGCCGGGCATGGCGGCGACGATCCGGGCGGCCTGCCGTCCCGCCATCCCGCGCAGGACGCGCTCGCCGATGTCGGGATGCGCCGAGCGCACCGCCTCGGCGGCCAGAGTGGGCTCCCTGGTTGCCAGGATCTCTCCGGCCGAGTCGGTGTCGACCCGGCTGACCAGAGCGGCCAGGCTGCGGGCATCGAGCCGGTGCACCGCGGCGCGGGGCGTGCCGAGTTGAACCTGATGACCGCGCTCAGAGGTCAGGTGCAGATCCGACCAGGCGACGACATCCTCGCCAATCCCTGTGCGCCCCAGCCGGAGGCGGCGCAGCACACCGCTGAACCCGACTTCGACGCCGAGTGTTTCCAGCCGCCCGGACGCGGTGCGGGCGAGCAGCACGTCGGCGACCCGGGCCAGCCGGCGGCCGACGACGTCGACGACCTGGGTGTCGAGCACATCGCGCTTCAGCAGAATCTCATCCGATGCCAGAGACCCGGACACCCCGTCGGCCTCGAACTGCGACAGTCCACCGGGCGCGGGACTCAGCGTCACCCGGTCGGCCTCGAACGCCGCCGCCGAGCCGGGCAGTACCAGTGGGCGGGCGTTGCGGCGGGTGACCACCAGTTGCTCCACCAAGTCCGGGGCACCGTTTCCGCTCAGGCGAACCGACAGATCGGCCAGGCGCCCGATCCGACGGCCGTCGGAGCCCAGCACCTGCAGACCTATCACTCGGCTGAGCAGCAGCACGGGTGTCAGCATGCCGCATTCGTCTGTGGAGCCGGAGGTATCCGGATGTAATCGTGGGGGGCGGCGAGAGGAGACCGGTGTGCGGGCCTTACGGATGGTGGGATTCGATCGCGAACCCGAAGTCATGGAGATCCCGGAGCCGGTACCGGGCCCCGGCGAGGTGGTCATCAAGGTCGGCGGCGCCGGCGCCTGCCACTCAGATCTCCACGTCCTCTACGAACTCGACGCCTCGTCGGTGTGGCCGATGCCGATGACACTGGGGCATGAGACAGCGGGCTGGGTGCACGCGATGGGCGCCGGCGTCGAGGGCCTCGCCGACGGCGACCCGGTGGCGGTGTACGGGGCGTGGGGGTGCGGGCTGTGCCGGCGCTGTGCGGTGGGCATCGAGAACTACTGCGAACGCCCTTCGGTGATCGGCGGTGGCGGCCTGGGCATCGACGGCGGGATGGCCGACTATCTGCTGGTTCCCCATCAGCGGCATCTGGTTGCGCTGCCCGACGGGCTCGACCCGGCGACGGCGGCGCCGCTGACCGACGCCGGACTGACCCCGTATCACGCGATCCGCCGCTCCTGGCCGAAGCTGACCCCCGACGCCACCTGCGTGCTGATCGGCGTCGGCGGTCTCGGCCACGTCGGGGTGCAGATCGCCCGGGCGACCACGGCCGCGCAGGTGATCGCCGTCGACGTCAAGCCGGAGGCGCTGGAACTGGCGCGCAAGGTCGGCGCCCACCACGCGGTGCTGTCCAATGACACCGCGGGGGCCGCGATCCGCGAGCTGACCGGTGGCCGGGGAGCCGACGTCGTCATCGACTTCGTTGGTGCCACAACCACACTCGAGCTGGCGCGGTCCGTCGCACGCGTCATGGGCGACGTCACCGTCGTCGGCATCGGCGGCGGCGAGATGCCGCTGTCGTTCTTCTCCCAGCCCTACGAGGTGAGCATCGCCACCACGTACTGGGGCAGCCGGCCCGAACTGGTGGAGCTGCTGGCCCTGGCAGCCGGCGGGCAGGTGGGCACTGAACGCACGCTCTACTCCCTTGACGACGCCGCCCGCGCCTATCGCGACCTGCGGGAGGGCAAGGTCACCGGGCGGGCGGTCGTGGTTCCCTGACCCTGCCAGACTGACGCCATGTGGGATTTCGAGACCGACCCCGAGTACCAGGACAAGCTGGACTGGGTCGAGGAATTCATGCGCGAGGAACTCGAACCGCTCGACCTCGCACCGCTCGACCCCTACGACAAGAAGAACCCGGCGCTGATGCGGGTGCTGCGCCCGCTGCAGCAGCAGGTCAAGGATCACGGCCTGTGGGCGGCGCATCTGGGTCCCGAACTCGGCGGCCAGGGGTTCGGCCAGGTCCAGTTGGCGCTGCTCAACGAGATCGTCGGCCGGTCTCGCTGGGCGCCTTCGGTTTTCGGCTCTCAGGCACCTGACTCGGGCAACGCCGAGATCATCGCGCTGTTCGGCACCGAGGAACAGAAAGCCCGCTACCTGCAGCCTCTGCTGAGCGGTGAGATCTCCTCGTGCTACTCGATGACCGAACCGCAGGGCGGGTCCGACCCGGGTCTGTTCACCACCAGTGCCGTGCGAGACGGCGACGACTGGGTGATCAACGGCGAGAAGTGGTTCTCCTCCAACGCCCGCTACGCGTCGTTCTACATCGTCATGGCGGTCACCAACCCCGAGGCTCGCACCCATCACAAGATGTCGCTGTTCATCGTGCCGGCCGAGACCCCGGGTATCGAGATCGTCCGCAACGTCGGGGTCGGCGGAGAACCCTCGTCGCACGCCTCGCACGGGTATGTGCGCTACACCGACGTCCGGGTTCCCGCCGACCACGTGCTCGGCGGCGAGGGACAGGCGTTCGCGATCGCCCAGACCCGACTCGGCGGCGGCCGCGTGCACCACGCGATGCGCACGATCGCGTTGGCGCGCAAGGCCTTCGACATGATGTGCGAGCGTGCGGTGTCGCGACAGACCAGGCACGGCCCGCTGGGCGACTTCCAGATGACGCAGGAGAAGATCGCCGACAGTTGGATCGAGATCGAGCAGTTCCGGCTGCTGGTGTTGCGCACCGCCTGGAAGATCGACCGCTACCACGACTACCAGAAGGTGCGGCGCGATATCGCCGCGGTAAAGGTCGCCATGCCCAAGGTGCTGCATGACGTGGTGATGCGGGCGATGCAGGTGCACGGCTCGCTCGGGGTGTCCGACGAGATGCCGTTCGTCAAGATGCTCATTGCCTCGCAGTCGCTGGCGATCGCCGACGGCCCGACGGAGGTGCACAAGCTGACGGTGGCGCGGCGCACGCTGCGTGAGTACGAGCCGGTGGACACCCTGTTCCCGTCGGCACATCTGCCGACCAGAAAGGCGGCGGCACAGGCGCGGCTGGCGGAATTGCTCGAGCACGAGGTGGCGGAGTTGTGAGCGTGTGACCGCCGTCACAAATACGTCATTTTGTCAGTCTTCCAAAACCTGACACCTGCTCCCACCATTGAAGTCAGCGTCGGCTTTCCGACATGGACGCAGGCGCTGGCAAGGCCAACGTGGATCGGGAGACACCCATGATGCAAAATTTTTCCACCACACCCCTCTTCATCATCTTCGCGGGCACGGTC
>CAISDL010000085.1 GCA_903884065.1 uncultured Actinomycetes bacterium
CATTGACCCAGAGGTCTACAGCGGTGCAGACACAGGCATGGGCGTTGAGTCGTGGCCGTGGGCGGTCATCAAAACTTTTGCCAGCCAGCTGCCTTTGCCGTCTGAGCCAGGCGAACCGCTCACAGACACCGCCGTCAAGGCAGCACCCTCAGAGCCGCCACGGCCTGATTTCACAAACCACTCGTACTACGGCGCAAAGGATGGCCCCACAGAGTTTTCATGGGGCGCTGGCCAGGTCGCACCGGGCTACGAAACCAAATCACCCGCAGACGGCGGGGCTTACCGTGGCCGCACCCCGCGCCAGAACTCAGACGGCAGTTGGCCGCGCGTGCGCCGGGGGCAGGGCTACGGCGTGCCCGGCGAGCGCATTAGATAACAAGGAGCACAACATGGTTGACATGGGGCATGTAAAGCGCAACCCAGCAGACGGCGCTGTGGCTATCCGCACGGTGTTCGACCCTGTTCAATTCCCCAAGATGGTCTGGTTGGTTATCACAACGGGCACAGGCGCGCAGAACGCCAGCGACGATGAGGTTGCGGGCTGGGTTGACCTGTTCGTCCCGCCGGTGCCGAAGCCAGACCAAGGCGTGATCGTCCACGACATCCCATGAGCCCCGGTGGTGGCGGGTTGAGCTTGCCCTGGCTTGGCGCATGGCCCCGCTACCGCCGGTTCAACCCGCTCTCACCCCGCTCAGCGGGGGCAAAACGTAGCCGTATGCGAGCCGTGGCGTAGCCGTAGTGAAACCGGCAAAAGCACCGTCTTGCAGGGCTTTTGGCCGAAAGTTGAGCCACATACGCGCAGGTCGCAAAGGGTGTGGGTAAGAGCTTCTAATCCCTAGGTCGCAGGTTCGATTCCTGCCGGGGGCGCTTGTGTGATGTCGCAAGACATCGGAATAGGTCTGAACCTGCTTTGGGTTCAGACCTTTTTCCGTGTTGGGCCTTTGGGGGCTCCGGTGGGTTGGTAGTCCCTGGTGGGGTCGAGGGTGAAGTCGCGCAGCACTTCGCCGGTGGCTGCGTTGATGATTTTGATGTCGTGGTCTTGGACGAGGATCAGGACGCGGGTTCGGTGGTGGATGCGGCCGACGCCGATGTGGTGGAGGCGTCCGTTGACGCGCAGGGTGACGTTGCCGGTTTCGCCGATGCGGTCGGTTCGGACTCGTTCGTGGGTGTCGATGCGGGTTGCTGGGTCGGCTTTGGGCCGGCTGGTGTAGATCGTGGCGGGGGTGGCCCGGTGGGGCAGGGATCGGTGTGGGCGGCGGTGGTTGTATTCGTCGACGAAGGCGTCGATGTGGGTTTGGAGTTGCTCGATGGTGGCTGCCTTGGGCTGGCTCAGGAGCCAGCGTTTGAGGGTTTGATGGAGGCGTTCGACTTTCCCGCAGGTGGTGGGGTGGTTGGGGGTGGAGTTGATTTGGCGGACTCCGAGGCGGCGTAGTTCGGCTTCGAATTTGTTCCGTCCTCCTTTTCCGCCGGCGAGTCGGGTGGTGAAGACCATGCCGTTATCGGTGAGGGTGGATGCCGGGATGCCATGGCAGGCCGTGGCTTTGGCGAATTCGGCCAGGACGATGCCGGTAGTGATCCGTCGGTGTGCGGTGATGGAGATGGCGTAGCGGGAGTGGTCGTCGATCCAGCAGAGGATTTCGATATGGGTGCCTGCGGCGAGGCGCCAGTGGGTGAAGTCGGCTTGCCAGCGTTCGTTGGGTTGTTCGGCGGCGAAGCGGATGTAGGACGATTTAGGCCGTTTGTGGGGGCTGGGTTCGACGAGGCCGGCGGCGGTCAGGTGCCGGCTGATGGAGGCCACCGAGACCTGGATGCGGTGGTGATGCTCGAGGTGCCAGGCGATGGTGTGGGGTCCGGCGTCGAGGCCTTTGCCGGCGAGTTCGGTGCGCAGTGCCACGATGAGCTCGATGGTGGCTTGCGGTAGCCGGGTGGGGCTGCTGTGGGGGCGCCGTGAGCGAGGGCTCGAAGGCGGCTTCGCCTTCGTAGGTGTAGCGGGTGATCAGGCGGGAGATCCAGCTTTGGGAGACCCCGTAGTCGCGGGCGACCTGCGATTGGGAGCGGCCTTCGATGAGTACGGCGGTGATGACCAGGCGAGCCTTCGACACCTGCTGAAATGTCGCTGATCGGCTATGCCGATGTCTTGAGACACCCTATTCCGATGTCCTGGAACACCACACTGCCGGGGGCGCTCCCAAAATTCCAGCTCAGGCTGGGTTTTGAGCCGGAGAAACAGGCCGCTGGTAGGTTCTGGTCATCGTGCGCACAGGGTCCAGACAACCGCCCGATCCTTGGTCGGGGAACGAGGCAGGCGGCGATGCCCACACCTAAATCCAGGGCAGACCGCACACTCGCCGATTTCTGGCGGTCCTACGTCGACTCGGGCCGGGGCGTCTTCGGGTATGTGGTGCGGAATCCCGGCGACGCTCTTCGGGCGTTCCTGGCGATCCAGAGGCTCCCCTTCGTCTATCCCGCCGATCACTCCGACACTCCGGGCGGCCGGGAAGTCGGGCGGGTGATCCATCGGAAAGGACCGCTGGGTCTTCCGGCCCGTTGGTGGAGCTTTGCGGCGCTTCCCGTTCCGGACAGTCCCGAGGACTCCCTGAAACGCCCCGAAGCCAAGCGGCTTCGTTATCAGCTCAGATGCGCCGACGAGGAGAACATCACCTGCCGGCCGGTGGACCCGGACGAGAGGGCCGCTCTGCTGGAACGGGCCAACGCCCGTGAGCGCGTACACACCAATCCCGCCTACCGGGTCGACGACCCCCGCAATGACGATCTTCTGGAACACGACCTCTGGTTCGTCGCCCAGGACGACACCGGAGAGCCGCTGATTCTTGCCGTGGCGGCCACCGACGGCGAGTTCGCCGTACTGCGCTACTTCCGCACCCTGGGTGACGGTGAGAACCACTCCCTGAGTCGCTACCCCGTCCACGTGGCACTCGTGGAGGCACTGGCGGCACAGCGGGTGCGCTGGCTGTTGGACCCCGAACCACCGGCGGCCCAGAAAAACGGGGTCCGGCTCTTCCAGAGAATCGTCGGCTTCCGCCACGTCCGCATCCGCAAACCGCGCAGCAGGTGAGCACCGGCTCCCGATTGCCTCCTGTTAGCCTCGATTACCGTGGCTGAACTGGTTCTTTACGAGGTCGTCAATCGCGTCGCGGTCATCACCGTCAACGACCCGGAGCGGCGCAACGCGGTGACCGAGGCGATGTCGGAACAACTGCGCGACGCGGTGCAAAGCGCCGAGAGCGACCCGGGCGTGCACGCTGTGGTCGTCACCGGCGCCGGCAAGGCGTTCTGCGCGGGAGCCGACCTCTCGGCGTTGGGGGTCGCCGCCCGGGAGGGGCTGGAGCGCATCTACGCGGGGTTCATGGCCGTCGGCCGCTGCTTACTTCCGACAATCGCGGCAGTCAACGGGGCGGCGGTTGGCGCGGGCATGAACCTGGCACTGGCCGCCGATGTCCGCATCGCCGGGCCGCACGCGATGTTCGACCCCCGTTTCCAGAAACTCGGCATTCATCCCGGCGGCGGGGCCACCTGGATGCTGAACCGCGCGGTCGGACCGCAGGTAGCCCGAGCGGCACTGCTGTTCGGGATGCGTTTCGACGCCGAGACCGCGGTGCGTCACGGACTGGCCCTCATGGTCGCCGAGGACCCGGTTGCCACGGCCCTCGAGATGGCGGCCGGACCGGCTTCGGCACCGCGCGAGGTGGTGCTCGCGACAAAGGCATCGATGCGGGCCACCGCGGTCCCCGGCTTCAGCGATCTCGATCACCACGAAGCCGCCAAGAACATCGAGTTGGACCCGCAGGCGACCTCGATCGAGTCCCCGGAGTTCAAGGCCCGCCTGGCCGCCGCCCAAAAGCGTTGACGAATCAGGCAGCCAGCGCGATAGGCACGAGCCGGTTGTTCAGCCACACCTCGATCTCACTCATCGGCGTCGGCGGGGTTCCCGGCGCCCGCGGTGCGATCGAGTGGTGGTGCGCTCCGGTCGGAGTGGTGTATCGGGCTGTATGGGTGCCGTTTTCACCGATTTCGGCGCTGACCGTCCAACCCGGCGCCTCCTTGATGTAGTTGCACCGCTCGCACAGGCCTAGTCCGTTCGCGGCACTGGTGGCTCCGCCCCGACGATGCGGGGAGGCGTGGTCGCGGTGTCGGACGGGGGCGTCGCAGTACGGAGTGCGGCAGCGCTGATCGCGCAGGCCGATGAACTCGGCCAGACCCTTGGGGAACGCCCTCGACCGGGAATCCATGGCCACCAGTGCGCCGCTTGCCGGCGTGGCGTAGAGGCGACGCAGCGTCGCCAGCGAGTCTGGATTCTCAACCGCGGCGGCGATGAGGTTCTGTGCGACCGCCGAAGGCACCGACCCGTATCCGGCGATCACCGCGGCAGCGTTCTCGACTCCCAGTAAAGCCTGGTCCGAGATCACCAGATTCACCGCGACCGGAACCGGTTGCGCCGCAGGCCGACCGGTGACGCGTTCGACGAGCGTGTCGGCCATCACCTGCCCCCGGGACCGCCCATCGCAGCAGACGTCGGCCTGGCGCTTGAGGGCCGCGTAGACCGAAACGCCCTGCCCCACCGGAAGGAGTGCCGTCACATACGTCATCGTGTCGGGAGCCGGTCGGATCGTGACGGTGCGCTCGTCGGCGGCCCGGGCGGCGCGGTCGACCACCGCGTGGGGATCCAGACGGTAGGCGATCGCCTTGGCGGCGGCGGCCAGTGCCGCATCACCGACTCCGTCCAATCCTGTTTCGTCCGAGCACAGTTCGGCGTCGAGTCTGCGCCGGTCTTCGACGTCGAGGCAGGCAGACTCGCGGACCACGATGGTGGCGCGCCACTCCGAGAGCCTGCCGGCTTCCAGCGCGGCCAGGGTATGCGGCATCTCGTGGACGAGGGCCTTGGCGAATCCGAGATGCCGACTGCCCCGCGCCGGTGAGTCCCGCCGGGCCAGCGCGATCTCAGCGGCGACACCCCTGCCACGCCGCGCGGCCGGCATGCCGGCGGCGGCCTCCGCGGCCCGCCGCGTGGCGTCGAGTGCCGCGGCGAGTCTGGCCTGCCGGGCCGCTGCGGCCGCTTTGAGCCGCTCCAGTTCGGCGATGCCTTCTACGAGTTCGGACTCTTCGCCGCTGAAATCCGTCTTCGGGGGGAGGTCCCACGCCGTCATATCGAACATACATTCGATAATAGACGGGCGGAACGACAAATCGGTGCTACCCCAGACCCATCTCGCGGGCGATGAGCATCAACTGGACTTCGCTGGTGCCCTCGCCGATTTCCAGGATCTTGCTGTCCCGGTAGTGCCGCGCCACGGGGTACTCGTTCATGAATCCGTAGCCGCCGTGGATCTGGGTGGCGTCCCGGGCGTTGTCCATCGCGGCCTCGCTGGCGATCAGCTTGGCGATCGCGGCCTGTTTCTTGAACGGCTTACCGGCCAGCATCAACGCCGCCGCGTCGTAGTAGGCGGTCCGAGCGACGTGGGCGCGCGCCTCCATCCGGGCGATCTTGAACTCGATGGCCTGAAAGCCGCCGATAGCCCGGCCGAACGCAGTCCGCTCGCCGGCGTACTTCACGCTCTCGTCGACGCATCCCTGCGCGGCCCCGACCGCCAGTGCGGCGATCGCGATCCGGCCCTCATCGAGAATCCGCAGGAAGTTCGCGTAGCCGCGCCCGCGCTCGCCGAGCAGGTTCTCCTCGGGAACCCGGACATCGGTGAACGAGAGTGGGTGGGTGTCGGAGGCGTTCCAGCCGACTTTGTTGTAGGCCGGTTCGGCGACGAACCCGGGCGTCGGTACCGGCACCAGAATCGCCGAGATCTCCCGGCGATCGCCCACGCTGCCGGTGACCGCGGTGACGGTGACAAGTCGGGTGATGTCGGTGCCCGAGTTGGTGATGAACTGTTTGGTGCCGTTGATCACCCAGTGATCGTCGTCGAGTCGCGCGGTGGTTTTGGTCGCGCCGGCGTCGGTACCGCCACCCGCCTCGGTCAGGCCGAATGCGCCCAGCGCGCGCCCACTGGTCAGCAGCGGCAACCACTCCTGCTTCTGGGCCTCGGTGCCGAAGCGGTAGACCGGCATGGCGCCCAGCGACACCCCGCCCTCCAGGGTGATGGCGACACTCTGG
>CAISDL010000086.1 GCA_903884065.1 uncultured Actinomycetes bacterium
TCCTCGTCGGGAATGGTGCCTATGGTCAGGTTGTCGGTGGGGTCGACGGGGTGCGCTGGGGTGATGGCGACACCGGGGCGGTCGGTGGTTGTGTTCATCGAAGGACCTTTCATCAGAGTGTTGATAGGCCAGTCGGTAACATCATCTGCTGAAAACCTTCTGGGGTGGACCGGGCGGGTGGGCCGATCGGCAGCTACCCGACGGACGTGTGGTCTGGACTTCGCCGACGGGTAAGGAATACACGACAGCGCCGGGCAGTCGGTTGTTGTTCCCGACGTGGGATCCGACGACTGCGACGCCGACCACGACCCCGATCCCGGCCGAGAGCGGACAGCACCCACCCGCGCGCGGCATCATGATGCCGACTCGCCGGCGATCTCGCGACGCCGAACGTGCATTCCGGATCCGGTGCGAACGCGCCCGCAACGACCTGCTCGTCGCCGATAGGAATAGGCCGCCGCCCTTCTGACCGGCACCGTGGGCCTCGCTAGAGGTTCAACGAATCCCGGGTCTCATCCAGCGTCTTGGCCGATCCCTGAAGCCCCAGAAGCTCATTGACGTTGAGGGGCACTTCGAGAACCTGGCCCGCGCCGGCCCGCGACACCAGGGTCGGCAGTGACAGCGCCACATTGGTGAGTTCGTAGGCGCCGGTCTGCACCGTCGAGATGGGCAGCACCCGGTTCTGGTCGCCGAGCACCGCTTCGATGATCCGTGCCGAGGACAACCCGATCGCCAGGTTGGTCGCACCCTTACCCTCGATGATCTCGTAGGCCGCGTTCACCACGCCCTTCGCGATGTCCGCACGCGTCTGTTCGTCGAACACCTGAACGCCGCCGGAACGCCACTCCGTGGCCGGCACGCCGCCGATCGACACACTCGACCACAGCGGGATCTCGGAGTCGCCGTGCTCGCCGACGATGAAGCCGTGCACATTGCCGACGTCCACCCCTGCGCGCTTGGCGATGAGGTAGCGAAATCGGCTGGAGTCCAAAACCGTTCCCGAGCCGAAGATCCGGCCCGGCGCCACGTCGACCGAGCGGGCAGCGGCCAGGGTCACCACATCCACCGGGTTGGTGACGAAGATGATCACCGCGTCGGGGGAGTGCTCGAGCAGTTGCGGGGTGAGGTGCTGGGCCATCGCCACATTGGTGGCGGCCAGGTCCAGGCGGGTCTGCCCGGGCTTCTGCTTGGCACCTGCTGTGACGATCACGATCGAGGACCCGGCGGTGACGTCGATGCTGTCCGATCCGGTCACCACGCATTTCGGCACGAACTGGCTGCCATGGTTGAGGTCGAGGACCTCGGCGTGCACTTTCTTGGCGGCGACGTCGAAGAGCGCGATCGCGTCGGCCGACCCACGGATCATGCAGGCGTAGGCGATGGCCGTGCCGACGCTGCCGACCCCGACGATGGACACTTTGTTGCTGTGTTCCGGCACGTGCGGAATTATCCACGGCCGCGGCTGTTGCTGAACGGGATTCGCTCGGCACGGCGTGAGGTGGGGCGAACCGGTGTCCCCGACCCTCGGGCGTCGTCTACCCTTGCCCAGCATGCGCCCAGGATGGTTGCCGCGACTTCCGTGGTTGAGTCGCGGGCTGGTCGCCGGAGCGAGTGGCACCGCGGCCATGGCCATCTGGTACCACCTCGAGCGCACCCTGAGACGCGGCCGCTACACCGGCGTGACCGCCCTGGCCGACGGCACCCCGATCGAAGGCCTGTGGTCGCACGAGGGCCTGGACTACGACGACAGTGTGGTGCCCGGGCAGATCGTGGCCAACCTGCTCCACCTGCCCAAACCGACCGACCGCGAGGCCGGGGCGATCACCCTGGGGCTGCGCTGGTCCTACGGGTCGGCATTCGGGATCGCGCATGTCCTGCTGCGCAACAGCATTCGTGAGCCCCGTGCGACCCTGATCTTCGGAACCACACTGATGACCGTGACCTCGGTCGCGTTCCCGCTGCTGGGCCGCACCCCGCCGCCGTGGAAGTGGCCACTCGACGTCCAGGTCAGCGCGGTGGGTAGCCACACCGCTTACATCGTCACCGCCGCGGTGGTCGACAACCTGCTCCGCTTGAGCACGCCATGACTCGGCGCCAGGCCACCGGCCTGTTCGTGCTGTGCCTGGCGGTCTTCATGGTCGCCGTCGACGGCACGGTGGTCAGCGTGGCGGTGCCGTCGATCACCGAACAGCTTCGCCCGACCTACACCCAGGTGCTGTGGATCGGCGACATCTACTCGTTCGTGCTCGCCGGCCTGCTCATCACCATGGGCAATCTCGGCGACCGGATCGGCCGCAAGCGCCTGCTGCTGATCTCGAGCCTGGCCTTCGGCGTGGCGTCCGCCGCGGCGGCCCTGGCCCCGACCGCCGGACTGCTGATCGTCGCGCGGGTGGTCCAGGGCGCGGCCGGTGCGGGCTTGATGCCCTCGACACTGGCGTTGCTGCGCAGCCTGTTCACCGACGACCAACAGCGTATGCGGGCGGTCGGCATCTGGAGCGCCAGTGGCGCCGGTGGTGCCGCGCTGGGCCCGACGGTTGCCGGGGTACTGCTCGAGCACTTCTACTGGGGTTCGGTGCTGCTGGTGAACCTGCCGGTGGTGGCATTGATCCTGGGGGTCGGCGCCTGGGCGCTGCCCGAGGCGCGCAGTGGGGACAGGCATCCGGTGGACCCGCTGTCGGTGGTCTACTCCACTGTCGGAATCCTCGGCGTCGTCTACGGGATCACCGAACTCGCCCACTCGGGTCTCGCTGTGCGAGCCGCCTACGTCGCGCTGGTGGTCGGCGCCGGACTGCTGTGGGTGTTCCTGCGCCGGCAGCGTCGTCTGCCCACCCCGCTGCTGGACCTGAGCCTGTTCTCCCAAACCCGTTTCACCGCAGCGATTATCGCGCAGCTGGTGATCGTCTTCGCCAACATCGGTGCCCTGTTCTTCCTGCCAATCTTCCTGCGTCAGGTGGGTGGCTTCTCGCCGCTGCAGTCCGGAATGGCGACGCTGCCGGAGTCGATCGTCGGCCTGGTCACCGCCGCTCTCACCGCGCGCATGATCGGCCGGTGGGGGCACCGCGCCATCCTGCTGACCGGAATGGCGGCGGGTGCCGCGGGGTTGATCCTGCTGGGCCTGGCGATGCCGCTGTCGTATGCCGCCATGGTCTTTCCGCTCATGCTGATGGGGTTCTCGTTCGGTTCGGCGGTGACCGTCGCCTCCGACCTGGTGCTGACCAGTGCCAGCGCAGACCGCGTCGGCGCAGCGACCGGCATCTCGGAGACCGCGTTCGAACTGGGCACCGCACTGGGCATCGCGATCACCGGTAGTGCGGTGGCCGTGCTCTATCTGCTCCTCACCGGCGACTCGGCGAACTTCAGCGAGAACGTCGACGCCAGGGGGTTCACCTGGAGCATGGGAGGCTATTGCGTGATCTGCGGTGTGCTGCTCGCCGTCATCACCGCTGCTCTCGGCAGGGCGCTGCGCGATCGCCAAGGGACTCCGCAAAACACTTAGCGGGGCAACGGAATTCCCTGGGCGAACTCGAAAAAATCGCCAGGATCCCAGGCTGCCTTGACCCCGCCCTTGATGCGCGCGCCATTCATTCGTCGGGTGCTGATGAGGATGCCATGCGAATTGGAGGCGCCCGCGTAGTTGTTGCCGCCGTCACGGATTGCGAAGCGGGTGTTGGTTTTTCGTGCCCACCGCAGGGCGGAGGCGACGTCCTCGGCCTTGTTGCACGGAACCACCGCCTCGGGCATGGTCGCGCCGAACCGCATGTTCCGCGGGCCGGCGGCATCTGCGTAGCCGGGTTCGCCGGGCCGCAGCAGTGCGCCGCGCACGCTGGCCCTCAACTCGGCCCATTCGACGACGCTGATGTGGTCCGGCCCGCTGCGGGCGCAGGAGCTCATCAGGCCTGCGGCGGTAAGGCCGGTGGCAGTGAGGAACCCGCGCCCGGTGAGGGGCATGTCGGCAAGTGTGCCGATCCCGGTGCGTCCGCGGTCGGCAAACCCGCCGATTGTCGTTCGTCGGTAGTCTTGGCCGGTGATTCCGCCGGCGGTCCGCGCGATGGCCGCCCGCGGACCGCAGTGGGCCGACTGGGTCGACGCACTGCCCGGCATCGTCGAGCTGACCATGCGGCAGTGGGAGATTCGTCCCGACGGGCACGCCGTCAACGGCCACTGCTCGCTGGTGATCCCGGTCCGCACCGCCGACGGCACTGCCGCCGTCGTGAAGATCGGCTTTCCCGACGAGGAGTCCGAGCACGAGCATCTCGCCCTGCGGCGGTGGGGCGGCCGGGGTGCGGTGCGGCTGCTCAGTGCCGACCCGCACCACCGCACGCTGCTGCTCGAGCGACTCGATCCCACCGACTTGGCCGGGATCCCGGAAGTCGACGCCTGCCGGGTGGTCGCCGATCTCTACCGCAGCCTGCACGTGCCCGCACTGCCGTCACTGCGATCACTGTCCTGGTTCATCGAGCGCTGGACCGCCGATCTCGCGGCGCTGCCGCGCTCTGCGCCCATCCCGCACCGACTCGTCGAGCAGGCCGTCGCACTGGGCCGCGACCTCACCGCCGACCGGACCGTGCCGGACCGGGTGATCCACACCGATCTGCACTACGGGAACGTGCTGACCGGCGGGCGTGAGCCGTGGCTGGCCATCGATCCCAAACCGGTCAACGGCGACCCGCACTACGAGCTCGCGCCGATGCTGTGGAACCGGTGGGGTGAGATCACCCGCGATGTGCGCGGCGGCGTGCGCCGCCGGCTCTGGACGCTCGTCGACGCCGCCGGATTCGATGAGGACCGCGCCCGCGCCTGGGTGGTGGTGCGCATGCTCCACAACGCCATGTGGGCGGTGCAGGACGGCCCGCGGGCGAATCCGGACTGGTTGACGATCTGCATCGCCGTCGCCAAGGCGGTGCAGGACTGATTCAGGCCGGCTGGCCGTACACCGCGACGACCACCGAGCGGTCCAGGCTGTTCTCCGACCACACCCCGATGGCCGTATTGGCGCAGTCTTCCATGATCGCGTGCGCGGCGGGGTCATCGAACCACTGCTGGACCACCGTGAGGTTCCCCCGGTCAGCAGTCAGGATAGACACCGGGGGTCAGAACAGGGTCGTTCGAGCAGGTTAGGGGAGGTAGCAGGGAGCTGCGCCGGGGGTGTAGTAAGGCAGGCCGGTCGGGGAGATGCAGGGCGCCTCGCCCGGGAAAGCCGGAACCAGCGAATACGCGTACGCCTCCGGGAAGCCGTAGCGGGCCCACTCATCCGCTCCGACGACCGCGGCACCGGCGATGGCCGGAACCGCCAGGTCACGAGCGACGTCGGTGCAACCGCCGACGTTGACCCAGCGTCCGCCCACATCGCCGCACACCTCGGCGTTGGCGACCGGGGTGATCGCCGCAGGAACGGCGGCCAAGGCGGCCGCGGTAAACAGGGTTGCTGCAATTTTTTTCCTCATGGCGCCATTATCGCCGGTGCGGCGCCGTGGCGTTACAAGGCCCCGGGGCCGAAACGCCGAACGGCCCCCGGGCAATCCCGGAGGCCGTCGGCGCGCGCGGTGGAACTACTTCTTGGTGACGGTCTCCGAGAAGCTGCCCTTGCCGTCGTTCAGCCAGGTGATGGTGCCGTTCTGGAACTCGCTGATCCAGCCGCCGTTGGCGACCTTCGCGCCGCCGCCGGTCTGGGTCTCGTCGGCGGTCGGCCAGCCCAGCGCGCCCGAGGGGCCGCCCTGCTCGTCCATGTAGCGCTTCAGGATCTCGCCCTGAACAACGTAGGACCCGGCCGGCGAGGAGAAGATGGTGCCGTTGGCGAACGGCGTCACCGTGCCGTCGCCGACCTTCTCCGACATCCCGGTCGGGGCGCCGAGAACAGTGGCGCCGCCCATGCGCGCGTAAGCACCCTCGGTCGGTCCGTCGAGGGCGACCTCACCCACACCGGGCACGTTCATCGTGGTGGGCGTGCCGTTCAGCACGGACGACACGGCGCTGGAGGCGACGCTGGCACCGCTGGTGGCGGCACTGGCACCGCTGCTCACGGCGCTGCCGGCGGCGCTGGCACCGCTGCTGGCCACGCTGCTAGCGGCGCTGGCACCGCTGCTCACGGCGCTGCCGGCGGCGCTGGCGGCCGACGAGCCGACGCTCGAGGCGCTCGACATCGCGTCCTTGGTGGCTTCCTTGGTGGCCGAGCAGCTGACGGCGAACGCGGCAGCGATGGCGAGGCCGCCGACTCCGGCCGCGGCGCGGGCCATTCTGGTGTTCATTCTGAGCAATCTCCTTCGATGGATGGCAGTGACGCGTGCGTCATCGCCAAGTTAGCAAACGGATTGTACGTTCCGTCAGCCTGGAACAGGGAGAATAAGCGGGATCTTTGCCGACGCAGCGGGAGAGACTGGTGCGGGACAGCGCGAATTTGTGCCGGCATTTCCCGGTTCCGCACCGTAAGAGCGGTTACGCTCTGCGTCGGAGCGGCAGTGTCGCCGCCCCGTCGAGGAGCGATGATGTCCGCACCAACAGTCGATAAGCGGCAGGTCAAGGTCGCCAAGGGCGCGAAGAAGGGCCCAGCTCTGCCGCCCAGCAAGACCATGATCGTGCACTCCGCCGACGGCACCCGGCTGCACACCGAGGTTTTCGGTCCCAACAACGGCTACCCGATCGTGCTGGCCCACGGGATCACCTGTTCGCTCCGCGTCTGGCACGAGCAGATCAACGACCTGGCCCGTGATTTCCGGGTGATCGCCTATGACCATCGCGGCCACGGACGCAGCGGAGTCCCCGCCCCGTCGGCGTACAGCCTGGACCATCTGGCCGCCGACCTCGACGCGGTGCTGGCCGCGGTGCTGCGCCGCGGCGAGCGTGCGGTTGTCGCCGGACACTCGATGGGCGGGATCGCCATCAGCGCGTGGTCGGACCGCTTCCGTGACCGTGTCGAACAGCGCGTCGACGCCGTCGCCCTGATCAACACCACCCACGGCGACCTGCTGGACAAGATCCAACTGTTGCGCCTGCCCGGTCCGCTGCGCGCAACAAGGGTGGCCGCCGCGCGAAGCATGATCCGGTCCCTGGGCGGCGCTCCGCTGGTCCAGGGCACCCAGCCGGGAAGCCGGCGCTTCCTGCAGATGATGGCCGTCGGTGCCGGCACCGACCCGTCGATCACCAATTTCCTGCACGATCTGTTCGCGGCCACCCCCGCAACCGGCCGCGGCTCATGGGCGCGGGTTCTGGTCGATGAGATCGGCCACCGGGTGCACATCGACCTGAGCGGACTGACGGTTCCGACGTTGGTGATCGGCAGCACCCAGGACCGGCTGCTACCCATGTGTCAGGCCCGCAAGATCGCCGCGGCAGCCCCCAACCTCGTCGAACTGGTCGAGTTGCCCGGCGGGCACTGCGCAATCCTCGAGAACCCCGGCGTCGTCAACGCCCATCTGCGCAGCCTCGTCAACGCCGGCGTCTCGGCGCAGCGGATCATGGCCTGATCGTCGTCACATAGCCATCAACGTCTGAGCCACCTCGGCGGCCGCCCGCTGTCCGGAGCGCACCGCGCCGTCCATGAAGCCGGTCCACTCGTCGGCGGTCTCGGTGCCCGCCCAGTGCAACGGGCCCACCGGGCGGCGAAGCAGCGGACCGAACTGCGTCCACGACCCGGGTGGCACTGCGGCGGTCGGACCGCCCGGTGCGAAATCCTCTGCCCCCCAACGCTGGTCGGCGAAATCGATGGGTCGGAGTGCCTCCTCGCCGAACAACGCCGCGAAACAGGCCAGAGCCTGCTCGCGACGCTGCGCGGGATCGAGCCGGTCGAAGTGGCGCGCGTCGGTGAAGCCGAGCAGAATGCCGGGGCCGTCCCCGTCTGCGTCTTCCGGGCCGGGGCTGACGTCGAAGGTGATGAAGACCGAGCCCTCGTCGGACAGTGCCTGACCGGAAAGTCCCTTGGCGCGCCAGAACGGGGTGGGGTAGGCGGCGTAGGACTTGGTCAACGCTCCCAGCGGCCAACGCTGGGCCAGTTGCTGATACTCGATCGGAGGGGCCGGGGCGATGTCGATGTCGAGTCGCTGCGAGGGTGCCACCGCGAGGATGGCCCGGCGCGCCTCCACGACACCGGCCGACGACGAGACCGCGACCGCACTCTCCGACCATTCGATGCGCGAGACGATCGCCCCCAACCGGACGCGATCGCCCAACTCGGCGGCCATCCGCGCCGACATCTCGTGGGTACCGCCCGGGAAGTGATCCTGCTGGGCGCCGCCGACGACGTCGAGCATGCGGTTCAGGCCGCCGGAGGTCTTGACGTAGCGGACCGCGTGCAGCAGGGAGACCTCGTCGGGCTCGGCACCCCAGGTGACCCGCGACATGATCGCCATCAGGTCCCGCGAGGTGGCGGAGGCCTTGATGGAGCGCAGCCAGCCGCCCAGGCTGAGGCTGTCCAGCTTGGCGGCCCGTGCGGATGCCCACGGCTCGGTGATGCTGACTCCCTTGGCGATTCGTTCGAACTGCCACTGGATGCGACCGATGTCGATCAACCCGAACAGACCCAGTTTCGGGATGGTGCCGTCATACCGGCGCACCGCGCCGCGCCAGCGGATCAGGTTGGCGCCCTCGCAGTAGGTCGGGGTCGTGCGGCAGCCCAGTTCGGCGGCCAGTGCGAGTACCGCGTCCTGGGTGGGGCCGACGAACGAGGCGCCCAGGTCGATCGGCACCCCGGCCAGGGTGGCGGGTTTGGTGCGGCCGCCCACCCGGTCGCGGCCCTCGAGAACCATCGTGTCGAGGCCCAGTCGGGTCAACTCCCGCGCCGCGGTCAGTCCCGCCAGGCCCGCGCCGATCACCACCACGTCATGTGCCATGGATCCAGTCTCGCGTGTCCCTGCGCCCAAACCAACGTTTGGGCGCGGAAGTGCGACTAAATCCCGCCAAAACGTCGGTCTCGGGGAAGAGTTGGCACCGTGAAAGTTCTGACTGCCCTCTTCGGGCCCACCGACGCCATCGACCGCGCGCGGGCGTTGCGCGAGGCCGGCGCGGCCGGGGTGTTCACCTTCGAGGGTCCGCACGACGTCTTCGCGCCGCTGACCCTGGCGTCGAGCGTCGGCGGGCTCGACCTGATGACCAACGTGGCAATCGCCTTCCCGCGCAACCCGATTCAGCTGGCCCACCAGGCCTACGACCATCAGCTGCTCAGCGGCGGACGGTTCACCCTGGGGCTGGGCACCCAGATCCGCACCCAGGTGGAGAAGCGCTACGGCGCCTCGTTCGACCGGCCGGTGGCCCGGATGGGGGAACTGGTCGGCGCGCTGCGGGCGATCTTCGATGTCTGGCAGAACGGCGGGCGGCTGGACTTCCGCGGCGAGTTCTATCGCCACACCCTGATGACGCCGACGTTCAACCCCGGGCCCAATCCCTTCGGGCCGCCGCCGATCTACGTCGGCGCGCTGGGGCCCCGGCTGACGCGGGCCACGGCCGAGGCCGCCGACGGGCTGCTGGTGATGCCGTTCTCCACGACCCGGTTCCTGCGCGAGGCGACCATGCCGGCGGTGCGGGAGGGCCTGGTCGCGGCGGGACGGTCACCGGCGGACTTCGCGGTGGTGCCGGAAGTGATCGTCTCGGCCGGCGAGGACCACGAGGCCACTCGCCGCCTGCTGGCGTTCTACGGGTCAACCCCCGCGTACCGCCCGGTGCTCGACATCCACGGCTGGGGAGACCTGCAGCCGGAACTGAACGCGCTGTCCAAGCAGGGCCGGTGGGTCGAGATGGGCGCGCTGATCACCGACGAGGTGCTGCACACCATCGCCGCCTGCGGCACCCCGGCTCAGATCGCCGCGAAGATCCGCGAACGGGTGGCCGGCGCTGACGGCCTGGCCGACACCGTGTGCCTGTACCAACCCGGGCCGATCCCGGTGGACATGCTGGCCGGGATCGTCGACGAACTGGCCTGATGGCTCACCCCCGCTGGGATCTGCCTCGGCGCCTGACGAGCAGGCCGACCGCCGGGCTGACCAGCAGCAGCGACAGCCACGACCACTGGGCGGCGTTCGGGCCGAACCGGTAGGCGATCGGGATGGAGAGCAGGAAGATCGCCGCGACCGCCAGCGAGTGGACGATCAGGCCGGGTTCGGGAAGTGGCTTGTCGGTGAGACCGCGCCTGCGGCCGACCACAATCAGCGCGACGGTGGCGAGCACGATCGCGGCGACGTTGGTGGCGAAGACCGCCGTGGGCAGCGGAAGGTGTGACGGGTCCGGAGCGGCGACGGCCTTGGTGGTGAAGGGGATGAAGATGACCAGGGCCACCAGATAGATGCAGATGCGCACGGTGGCGGCGTCCAGCGCCCGGAACGACGACAGCACCTGATGGTTGGTCACCCACATGCCGACCAACACGATGAAGCTGATCACGAAGGCCATCAACTGATCGCCGAGGCCGCTGTCCAGCAGGGCCCGCAGGCTCTGCCACGCTGCAGCCGGTGGGACTTCGAGGGTGGTGACCAACAACGTCAGGGCGAACCCGAAGATGGCGTCCATCAGGGTGATGGCGCGGCCGAATTCCACGGTGTCGCGGTCGAATACCCAGCGATCAGATGCCACGCGACGGCAGTTCAGTCACGGCGCGACGGTGAGCCAGTCGGCGAAGCCGGAGGGGTCGTGGCGTCCGAGGGCCCCGTGCTCGAAGAGGCCCCAGCCCTCGTGCACCGATGCCGAGTCGTCGTAGCAGAGAGCCCGTCCGACGTGGTCGATCACGCCGAACCCGGATCGGGCGACGACGGCCGGGTCGGTCATGTCGTAGGTCCGGCGCTCGGTGAACTTCGGCCCCTTCCAGGTGCCGTGAATCCAGTCCGAGTCACCGCCGTAGCCGCCGCCGACGTGAATGGGGACCGGCAGTTTGGATTCGACCTCGAAGCGTACCGGCGACCCGCTCGCATCGGTGGCGTCGATGGTGGCTCCGGTGGGAATCCTTGTGCCCGAACGATAATGGATCTTGACCCGGGGCCAGCCCAGCTGCTCGATGCGTCCGTCGCGCCAGATGCGGGTGCAGTCGTTGAGCGAGCGGAAGCCGTTGGGATCCTCCTGGATGATGACCACGATCGCGAAGTCGTCGAACGCCATCGGTACATACAGCCACCACATGCCTTCGAACGGCGGGTCGGCCGGGCGTCCCGGAACCTCGGCTTCACCCACCGGCCGGATGCCCCAGGACCGGTCGCGGGTGCCGATCCAGGTCGCCGGGTCGACGGCGATCTCCTCGCCGTCGATGACGAGTTGTCCACTCCAGGAGCCGAGTTGGGCGAAGCGCTGGGCGTCCAACGTGACCTTGGTCGCCGTACGCATCAGGTGCCGCTGCTCCTGGACGACACCGAACAGGCCGTCCCAGGTCAGGTCACAGGCGACACCGTCGGTCTCGTCCATGACGATGCGCAGCTTCTGCAGCGGTTCGATGACCTCGACGCGGTAGCCGTTGACATGCTGATTGAGCCGGTCGCCGTCGATCGTGTCGGAGAGGTGGACCGCGGTCTGGGTATCGCCGCGTCTCACGAGCAGGAACGCGTCTTTCACGCCGAGGTTCGGGTAGTAGCCGATCCCGCTGATGAGGAAGATGTCGCCGGTGCGGTCGTGGGCGTTGAAGTAGGAGCGATCGTAGAAGTTGCGGTCCGACGGGCCGGGCCAGCCGATCGGTTGCGGGAGCTGGTGGACCGGGTATTCGTCAAGCGGGCCAAGCATTGTCACGCGACTCCCTCGTCAGGTCCGTCGAGAAGCCGGCGCAGCAGGCTCCCGTGGTAGAACAGCGACTCCACGTCCGCTGGTTTCTCGATCTCGCCGAAATGCACCCGCCGTGCCCCGGTGCGCATGAACACCACGCACCAGATCACCGCGGAGTAGACGTAGAACCAGCGCAGGTCGCCGAGCGTGACGCCGGTCAGCTTCTGATAGGTGGCGCGCACGTCCTCCTCGCGCATCACGTCCGGCAGGCCGGGCAGGGTCGCCAATCCGGCGAGCTGCTGGAACACCATGTGCGCGAAGATCATCCAGGCCACATCCAGTTCGCGCGGACCGACGCAGGCCATCTCCCAGTCGAGCACGGCCACGGGACGGAAGTCGTCGTAGAGCACGTTGCCGATGCGGGAGTCGCCCCAGGCCAGCACCGGTTCGCCCGCGGCGACGTCGTCGGGGAAGTTCTCCTCCAGCCACGCCAGTGCCCGTTCGACCAGTGCCGATCGGCCGATGCCGGGCACCGCGAACTCGTACCAGTCCTTGAGCCAGTTGAAGTGCCGGCGCAGCGGGGTGTCGCCCGGCGGGTCGGCGTCGGTGAGAAAGCCGAACATCGTTGCTGCATCGGGGATCGCGTGCAAGTCGGCCAGCACTTCGACGGTGGCGTCCTGCAGTTCCCGTCGCCTCTCGGGCGCAGCGTCGGCGAACCAGTTCCCGCCGAAGGTGTAGGGCATCACGTCGGGCGGCACGATGCCGTCGATGTGGTCCATCAGGAAGAACGGGCTGCCCAGCAGTTCGCCGGTCGGTTCGATCCACCGCACGGCCGGCACCGGGACGTCGGACAGTTCGGCCACCAGTCGCAGCACCTCGAACTGGTGGTCCATCCGGTAGGCGGGGAACACCGGAACGTCCTGCACGGTCGGCGCCACCCGGGCGACCCACTTCTGCTCGACGGGGGAGCCGTCCTGCGTCCAGCGCCCGGTCAGGATGATGGTCTCCGAGGACATCCCGTTGGCGTCGACTCCGCTTTCCACCGTCACCTCCGGGGCGACGCCGGACGGCATCACCGTCGACAACCACCCGGACAGCACGGCGGGCATCGTGCTGGTATCTCGACCGGAGCGCTGCAATCGCGACACCTCGGTGTCGACGGTCGGTTCGTTGGCCACGCCCCGACGCTGCCATATAACGGGCCACCGCGGAGCTGCTTGTGGAAAGCTGCGGCGCCGCTAGGCGCGGGTGCCCGACGTCGGCCCCGGCGGGTCTGGGTGTAGCGCGCTGAGCCCTTCGACAATGAGACGCGCTGACCGCCGAGCTGGATCCCGAAGCCCTGCACGTACGAGGACATCAACGCTCCTGAGCGGACGGCGAGTTCCACCGGAAAGCCGTTGCGCAGCATGGCCTCGAGCCAGCGTTCGCGCACGATTGCACTGTTCGGGCCGGTCGGGGTGTGATCGGCCAACAGCAGCGCGGCGCCGAGGTGCCGGTCAGGAGCCGACGAACCGTGCCGCTGAATCCACCAGGTCGAGCACCGGTTGCGGGAAGGTGCCCAGGACGAAGGTGACGGCCAGCGACAGCGCGATCGTCACCAGGGTCATCGCACCGGGCGGAAGCACGTCCGGGGCGTCGGAGGGCGGGTCGGTGAAGAACATCAGCATGATCACCCGGACGTAGAAGTAGACGGCGATCGCACTGGCCATCACGCCGATCACCACCAGGGGGATGGCCCCGCCCGCCGCGGCGGCGGTGAAGACGGCGAACTTGCTGATGAATCCCGAGGTCAACGGAATGCCCGCGAAGGACAGCAGAAACAGCGAGAACACCAGGCCGGCAACCGGATAGCGCCGGCCCAGCCCCGCCCAGTGCGCCAGGTCGGTCTGCTCGCGTCCGTCGCGGTCGCGCACCATGGTCACGAACGCGAACGCTCCCACCGTGGTGAAACCGTAGGCCGCCAGGTAGAACAGCGTGCCCGACACCCCGGCATGGCTGGCCGCGATGACACCGATCAGCAGGAAACCGGTGTGCGCCACCGCGGAGTACGCCAGCATGCGCTTGACGTCCTTCTGGGCGATGGCCGTCAGGGTGCCCAGTGCCATGGTCAGGACGGCGACGGCCCACAGCACCGGCCGCCACTGATCCTTCAGGTCCGGCACCGCGACGGTGAGCAGTCGCAGCAGAGCGCCGAAGGCGGCGATTTTGGTGGTGGCCGCCATGAAGGCGGTCACGGGCGTGGGCGCGCCCTGGTAGACGTCGGGCACCCAGGCGTGGAACGGTACCGCGCTGACCTTGAACAGCAACCCCACCGACACCAATGAGGCGCCGATGAGCGCCAAAGTGCTGTCCTGCGAACCGGATCGGACCGCCGCGCCGATGCCGGCCAGGCTGAGCGTGCCGGCGTAGCCGTACAGCAGTGCCATGCCGTAGAGGAAGAACGCCGACGAGAACGCCCCCAACAGGAAGTACTTCAGCGCCGCCTCCTGCGACAGCACCCGGCGATGCCGTGCCAGTCCGCACATCAGATACAGCGGAAGCGAGAGCACCTCCAGGGCGATGAACGCCGTCAGCAGGTCGGCGGCCGCCGGGAACAGCAGCATGCCGCCCACGGCGAACATGGTCAGCGGGAACACCTCGGTCTGCGCGACCCCTGCCTTGACGGCCACCTGTTCGGCGACGCTGCCGGGCACTGCGGAGGCCTGCGGGGTGAACGCGTCCAAAGCCGAAGCGCCGGAGCCCAATCCGTCGCGCCGTTCGGCGATCAGCAGGACACCCAGCACCGACACCAGCAGGATGACGCCCTGCAGGAACAGTGCGGGCCCGTCGACGGCCACCGCGCCGACCGCTGCCAACCGGCCGGGGCCGCCGCCCAGTGCGCGGTCGACTCCGACGACGGCGCCGAAGGCGGCCAGCAGGCCGGACACGCTCAGCGCCACCTGGGTGGGATAGCGGGCCCGCCGGGGCAGGAATGCCTCGACGAGCACCCCGGCGACGGCGACCCCGAACACGATGAGCACCGGCGACAGCAGCCCGTATTCGATGCTGGGCGCGGTCACTTCGGAACCCCGGCCGTCAGCGTGGGCGCCGGATCGCTCTGGTGGATCGACGACAGGGTGTCCTGCACCGCCGGGTTGATCACATCGAGTGCCGGCTTGGGATACACCCCGAGCAGCACCAGCAGGGCGATCAGCGGCACCACCACCAGAAGTTCGCGCGGGCGAAGGTCGGTGAGGGTCTCGTTGCCGTCGGTCACCGGGCCGGTCATCATCCGCTGGTAGGCCCACAGCACGTAGACCGCCGAGAGCACCAGAGCCAGCGCGGCCAGCACGGCGAACACCGGGTAGCGGGTGAATGTGCCGATGAGGACCAGGAACTCGCTGATGAACGGCGCCAGGCCGGGCAGCGACAGAGTGGCCAGGCCCGCCACCAGGAAGGTGCCCGCCAGCACCGGCGCCACCTTCTGCACCCCGCCGTAGGCGGCGATGGCCCGGGTGCCGCGGCGGCTGACCAGGAAGCCGGCGATCAGGAACAGTGCGGCGGTGGAGATTCCGTGGTTGACCATGTAGAGCGTGGAGCCGGACTGGCCCTGGCTGGTCATCACGAAGATGCCGAGGATGATGAAGCCGAAGTGGCTGATCGAGGTGTAGGCGATCAGCCGCATCACGTCGGTCTGCCCGATCGCGAGGATCGCCCCGTAGACGATGCTTACGACCGCAAGAGCGATGACCACCGGCCGGAACAGCGTTGCCGAATCGGGGAACAACGGCAGGCAGTAGCGCAGCATGCCGAATGTGCCGACCTTGTCCATCACCGCCATCATCAGCACCGCCGAAGCCGGCGTGGCCTGCACTGCCGCGTCGGGCAGCCAGCGGTGCAGCGGCCACAGGGGCGCCTTGACCGCGAACGCGAACAGGAAGCCGGCGAAGAGCGCATGCGCCACGGCGGGTTCGATCACGAACCGCCCGCTCGACACCGCGTCGGTGATCGCCCGGACGTCGAAGGTGCCGCCGTCGAACGCCGTGCTGTTGGCCGTGACGACGTAGAGTCCGACCACCGCGGCGAGCATGATCAACCCGCCGAAAAGGTTGTACAGCAGGAACTTCACCGCCGCGGCCCCGGCGCGAGTCCGGTCCGGGCCGCCGAAAGCCCCGATCAGGAAGTACATCGGGATGAGCATCGCCTCGAACAGCACGTAGAACAGCAGGATGTCCAGGGCCGCCAGCGACAGCAGCACCATGGCCTCGACCGCCAGCATCGACGCGATATAGCCGTGGGTGCCCCGCCCCGCCAGGCCGGTCCGGTGATCGGCGTCGTTCCAGCCGGCCAACAGCAGCAGCGGCATCAGCACGGCCGTCAGCACCACCAGAGCCAGCGCGATACCGTCCAGCCCCAGGATGTAGCCGGTGCCGAAAGACTTGATCCAGGTGTGGTTCTCGACGAATTGATACCGCGGTCCGGCCCTGTCGAACCGGACGGCGAGCAGTACGGCGATCGCCAGCACCCCGAGCGACACCGCAAGTCCGAGGTACTTGGCCGCAGTGCGCTGCGACGCCGGCAGTCCGATGACGACCACCGCGCCGAGGATCGGCAGCACCCACAGTGCCGTCAACACCGCCGTCACCTCCACATCGCCGCGATCAGGACCGCACCGACGAACAACCCGGTGCCGGCGAGCATGGACAAGGCGTAGCTACGGGCGTAGCCGGTCTGCAGGCCGCGCAGTGCGTCGGCGATCCGGCGCACCCCGGCCGTCGACCCGCTCACCGAGCCGTCGATGACGGTGTCGTCGACCGCCACCATGGCTCGGGTGATCTGCTGGCCGCCGCGCATGAAGACCGCCTCGTTGACCGCGTCGCCGTACAGGTCGCGCCGCGCGGCGACGGTGAGCGCGGAGACATCCTGCGGCGCGGTCCGGGGTACCCCGGCGGCGTAGCGGCGGTAGGCGATCAGCACACCGACGGCCACCGCGGCCAGGGCCAGCACCGTCGTGACCCACGGCGGCACAACGTGTTCGGCTTCGTGGGATCCCACCACCGGTTCCAGCCAGGTCTGCAGTCTGCCGCCGAGTGCCAGCAGCGCTCCCGCGCCGACCGAGCCGATCGCCAGCACCACCATCGGGGCGGTCATGGTCGCCGGCGACTCGTGCGGGTGACTGTCGGGATCCCACCGTCGCTCGCCGAAGAAGGTCAGCAGCATCACCCGCGTCATGTAGAACGCGGTGATCGCCGCACCCAGCAGTGCCGCCCCGCCGAGTAGCCAGCCCCGCAATCCGCCTGCGTTCACAGCGGTTTCGATGATGGCGTCCTTGGAGAAGAAGCCGGCGAAAGGGGGCACGCCGATGATCGCCAGATAGCCCAGGCCGAACGTCACGAAGGTGATCGGCATCAGCGACCGCAGCCCGCCGTAGCGGCGCATGTCGGTCTCGTCGTTCATGCCGTGCATCACCGAACCGGCGCCGAGGAACAGACCGGCCTTGAAGAAGCCGTGGGTGAGCAGGTGCAGGATCGCCACGGCGTAACCGGCCGGGCCGAGTCCGGCGGCGAGCACCATGTAGCCGATCTGGCTCATGGTCGAGGCGGCCAGTGCCTTCTTGATGTCGTCCTTGGCGCAGCCGATGATCGCCCCGAACAGCAGGGTCACCGCGCCGACGGTCACCACCGCGGTCTGGGCGGCCGGCGCGAGGTTGAACACCGGTCCGGAACGGACGATCAGGTACACCCCGGCGGTCACCATGGTGGCGGCGTGGATGAGCGCCGAGACCGGCGTGGGTCCCTCCATCGCGTCGCCGAGCCAGGACTGCAGGGGCACCTGAGCGCTCTTGCCGCACGCGCCGAGCAGCAGCAGCAGGCCCACGGCGTTGAGCGTGCCGTCGCTCATCTGCGGCGCGGCGTCGAAGACCGTGCCGAAATTCACCGAGCCGACGGCGTTGAACAGCACCATCAGCGCGATGGCCAGACCCATGTCGCCGACCCGGTTGACGATGAAGGCCTTCTTCGCCGCCGCGGCCGCGCTGGGCTTGTAGGACCAGAACCCGATCAGCAGGTACGACGCCAGGCCGACACCCTCCCAGCCGGTGTAGAGGCCGAGGTAGTTGTCGGCCAGCACCAGCAGCAGCATGGCGGCGACGAACAGGTTGAGGTAGGCGAAGAACCGTCGGCGGTCGGGGTCGTGAGCCATGTAGCCGATCGAGTACAGGTGGATCAGCGCGCCGACTCCGGTGATCAGCAGCACGAAACACATGGACAACGCGTCGAGTTGAAGTCCGAAGTCCACCTTGAGCGCCCCGACCGGCACCCACGAGAACAGCGTGTGCCCGACCGTCCGCTCCTCCGCGGGCAGGTGCAGCAGGTGCACGAAAAGCGCTGCGCCGCAGACGAACGACGAGACGACGGCGGCACACGCCAGCAGGTGGCCCCACCGGTCGGTGGCCCGGCCGCCCACCAGCAGGATCGCCGCCCCGGCCAGCGGAAGCGCGATGGTCAGCCAGAGAAGTGTCGACATGCTAGTTCCGCAACAGGTGGGACTCGTCCACGTCGGCGTTGCGACGGGTGCGGAAGATGGCGACGATGATGGACAGGCCGACGACCACCTCGCAGGCGGCGACGACCATGGTGAAGAAGGCCACCGCCTGCCCGTCGAGGCGGCCGTGCATGCGGGCGAAGGTGACGAACGCGAGGTTGCCGGCGTTGAGCATCAACTCCACGCACATGAACATCACGATGGCGTTGCGCCGCACCAGCACGCCGGCCGCGCCGATGGTGAACAGCAGCGCCGACAGGTACAGGTAGTGCGCCGGGCTCACTGTGCTAGATCCTTCTGGGCCGAATCCTTGTGGGCCGGATCCTTCTGGGCCGGATCCTTCTGGGCCGAATCCTTGTGGGGCTCCCGGATGGTGGCGCTGACCGACGACTTGGCATCGGTTCCGTCGGGCAGCCTGGCCTGGGTGTCGACGGCGTTGCGCCGGGCGTAGACGCCGGGGTTGGGCTGCGGGGTGGGCCGTCCGCCTCCGCGGAAGCGTTCGATCGACATCTCCCGCTGGGTCTTTCGCGGCTCCAGGCGTTCGCGGTGGGCCAGCACCATCGCCCCCAGTGCCGCGGTGATCAGCAGGGCGCTGGTCAGTTCGAACGCCCATAGGTCGCGGGTGAAGATCAGCTGCGCCAGACCCTGCACGTTTCCGTCCTCGTTGGCCTGGGTGAGCCCGGTGAACCCGCCGTTGACCGCACTGCCGATGCCGGCGATCAACAGCACCCCGAAGCCCAGTCCGGCCAGCACGGCCGCAATGCGTTGTCCACGAATGGTTTCCACCAGCGACTGGGCGGAGTCCACGCCGACCAGCATCAGCACGAACAGGAAGAGCATCATCACCGCGCCGGTGTAGACCACGATCTGGACGACGCCGAGGAACAGGGCGTCCTGGGCGACGTAGATGATGGCCAGCGCGATCATCGTCGAGGCCAGCGACAGGGCGGAGTAGACCGCCTTGGGTGCGGCGACCACCCCGATGGCGCCGGCCACCGCGACGGTGCCCAGCACCCAGAAGGCGATCGCTTCGGCGTTCACGGGGCCGCCCCGCCCGTGACAGTGCCGCCCGTGACAGTGCCGCCCGTGACAGTGCCGCCCGTGACATTGCCCCCCGTGACATTGCCGAGGTAGTAGTCGTCGTCGGTGGTCCCCGGTGCCATCGGGTGCGGCGGGGCCGCCATGCCGGGCTGCAGAGGAGCCAGCAGTTTGTCCTTGCCGTAGATCAGGTCGCCGCGGTTGTCGTCGGCCATCTCGTAGTCGTTCGTCATGGTCAGCGCCCGGGTGGGGCAGGCCTCGATGCACAGCCCGCAGCCGATGCAGCGCAGGTAATTGATCTGGTACACCTGCCCGTACCGCTCACCGGGGGAGAAGCGCTCGGTCTCGGTGTTGTCGGCGCCCTCGACGTAGATGGCGTCGGCCGGGCAGGCCCAGGCGCACAGTTCGCAGCCGATGCACTTCTCCAGGCCGTCGGGATACCGGTTGAGCTGATGGCGGCCGTGGTAGCGCGGCGCCGTCGGCCCCGGTTGTTCCGGGTACTGCTCGGTGATCGGCTTCTTGAACATCGTCGAGAGGGTCACGCCGAAGCCGGCGACGGAGTCGAGGAATTTAGACACCGGCCGTCTCCTTCGCCGCGCCCGGCAGCGGCGGCACCGGGAAGCCGCCGGTCTCGGGCTCTGGCGGCGGGGGCTCCTCGCGGCGGATCACCCGTTTGCGCAGCGCGTTACCCGCCAGGACGACGGCCAGCAGACCGGCGGCGGCGATCAGGCTGGGGATCACGCCGGCGAGATGAGCGGACCGCAGGCACGCCACGACGAGAATCCACAGCAGCGACACCGGTATGAGCAGCTTCCAGCCGATCGCCATGAACTGGTCGTAGCGCAGCCGGGGCAGGGTGGCGCGCAGCCACATGAACACGAACAGGAACGTCCACACCTTGGCGACGAACCACAGCAGCGGCCACCACCCGCTGTTGGCGCCCTCCCAGATACTCAGGGGCCACGGGGCGCGCCAGCCGCCGAGGAACAGTGTCGTCGCCAGCGCCGAGACGGTGGTCATGTTGACGTACTCGGCGAGATAGAACATCGCGAATTTCAGCGACGAGTACTCGGTGTGGAAGCCGCCGACGAGTTCGCCTTCGGCCTCGGGCAGGTCGAACGGAGCGCGGTTGGTCTCGCCCACCATGGCGATGACGTACACCGCGAACGACGGCAGCAGCAGGAACACGTACCAGGTGTGTTCTTGGGCCGCAACGATTCCCGAGGTCGACATGGTGCCCGAGTACAGGAACACCGCGGCGAAGCACAGCGCCATCGCGATCTCATAGGAGACCACCTGGGCGCTGGAGCGCAGGCCGCCGAGCAGGGGATAGGTGGACCCGGAGGCCCAGCCGGCCAGCACGATCCCGTAGACCCCGATCGAGGTGATCGCCAGCACGTAGAGCACGCCGACCGGCAGGTCGGTCAACTGCAGCGGGGTCTGGTGGCCGAACACCGACACCACCGGGCCCAGCGGCATCACGGCGAAGCCCAGTATCGCGGTGACCACCGAGATGACCGGGGCCATCAGGTAGATGGGCTTGTCGACACCGGAGGGCACCAGGCCTTCCTTGAGTGCCAGCTTGATGCCGTCGGCCAGGGACTGCAGCAGTCCGAACGGTCCCACCCGGTTGGGCCCGTAGCGCATCTGCATGCGGCCCAGCAGTTTTCGTTCGACAAGGATCGCGGCCAACACGGTCAGCAGCAGGAAGACGAAGATCCCCAGCGCCTTGGCCAGCATCAACCACCACGGGTCGTGGCCGAAAACCGACATGTCCGGATAGTTCACGCGTCCCCACCGCCCGCCTCGATGCGGACGACGGCCCCGACGGTGACGCCGAGGTCGCGGTGGACGGCACTGCCGGGTGAGTTCAGCGGGAGCCACACCACCTGGTCGGGCATCTCGGTCACCTGCAGTGGCAGTGTCACCGAACCGCCGGCGGTCGAGACGGTCATCGGTTCCCCGTCGACGGCGCCGATCGCCGACGCGGTCGGCGCGGACAACCGCACCACCGCCGGATGAGCCGTGCCGGCCAGATGCGGCTCGCCGTCCTGTAACCGGCCGCTGTCCAACAACATCCGCCAGCCGGCGAGCACCGCGTGTCCGGGCCCCGGCGTCGGCGTGGGCTCCGGCCGGACGTCGGGCGCGGGTGGCCGGGCACCGTCCCAGCCGCCCAACCGGTCCATCTCGTCGCGGGCCTCCGCAGCAGTCCGGACGCCGATGTCGGCGCCCAGTTCATCGGCGAGGGCGGCGAGCACCCGCAGATCGGGAGTCGCGTTGGACGTCAGCGCCGACTCGAAGGGACGCACGCGGCCCTCCCAGTCGGTGAACGATCCTGCCTTCTCCGCGACCGGGGCCACCGGGAAGACCACATCGGCCAGGCCGGTGACCGCCGACTCCCGCAGTTCCAGGCTGACGACGAACCCGGCCGCCTCGATCGCGGCCAGGGTGGCATCAGGATCGGGCAGGTCGGCGGGTTCCAGGCCGCCGATGAGCAGTGCGTCGAGGTCGCCGTGACCCGCCGCGGCCAGGATCGCGGTCGTGTCGCGCCCCGGTGCGGTGGGAAGCTCGGCGGCGTTCCAGGCGTCGCTGACCTGTTGGCGCGCAACCGGATCGGCGACGGGCCGGCCGCCGGGCAGCAGTGTCGGCAGGCAGCCGGCGTCCAGCGCGCCCCGATCACCGGCGCGCCGTGGGATCCACGCCAGGCGCGCGCCGTGCGCCTCCAGCCTCGCCGCTGCCGAGAGCGCTCCCGCGCTGGTGGCCAGGCGCTCCCCGGCCAGGATCACGGTGCCCTCGGGGAGTTCACCGGTCAGCGCGTCCAGGGCGGCGGCCTCGCCGCCGGGGGCGGTGGGGATCAGCCGGGCGGACAACTTCGCGGCGCCGCGCGAGGCGAACGGCGCGATCGTCGCCACCGGCAGGCCGCGCCCGCGGATCGCCTTGCGCAGTCGCAGGAACACGATCGGGGATTCCTCTTCGGGTTCGAACCCGGCCAGCAGCACCATCGGGGCCGCCTCCAGGTCCGCGTAGCTCAGCGCCGGCGGACGCCCGGCCACCAGGGCGGTCAGGAAATCGGTCTCCTCCGCGGAGTGCGGTCGGGCGCGGAAGTCGATGTCGTTGGTGCCCAGCACCATCCGTGCGAACTTCGCGTAGGCGTAGGCGTCCTCGCCGGTGACGCGGCCGCCGGTCAACACTCCGGCGCGGGCTCCGGCCAGGCCGGCCGCGGCGCGGGCGATCGCCTCCGACCAGGACGCCGTCCGCAGCCGGCCGTCGTCGTCGCGCACCAGGGGGGTGGTGATGCGGTCGCCGACCCGGGTGTAGGTGAACGCCCAGCGGCCCTTGTCGCAGTTCCACTCCTCGTTGACGGCCGGGTCGTCGCCGGCCAGCCGGCGCAGCACCACGCCGCGGCGGTGGTCGGTGCGCTGGGCGCAGCCCGATGCGCAGTGCTCGCACACGCTGGGGGAGGACACCAGGTCGAACGGGCGGGCCCGGAACCGGTAGGCGCTGCCGGTGAGCGCGCCCACCGGGCAGATCTGCACGGTGTTGCCGCTGAAGTAGGAGTCGAACGCCTCGCCGGGGGCGATGCCGACCTGTTGCAGCGCACCGCGTTCCAGCAGTTCGATGAACGGATCGCCGGCGATCTGGGTGGAGAAGCGGGTGCAGCGTGCGCACAGCACGCAGCGCTCACGGTCCAGCAGCACTTCACTGGACAGGTTGATCGGCTTGGGGAAGGTGCGCTTGACGTCGGTGAACCGGGTTTCGGTGCGGCCGGTCGACATCGCCTGGTTCTGCAGCGGGCACTCACCGCCCTTGTCGCAGACCGGGCAGTCGAGAGGATGGTTGATGAGTAGCAGTTCCATCACACCGCGCTGCGCCTTGTCGGCGGACTCGGAGGTGAGCTGGGTCCGCACCACCATCCCGTCGGTCACGGTGATGGTGCAGCTGGCCATCGGCTTGCGCTGGCCCTCCACCTCGACCAGGCATTGCCGGCAGGCGCCGACCGGGTCGAGCAGCGGATGGTCGCAGAACCGGGGGATCTGCACGCCGATCAGCTCGGCTGCGCGAATCACCAAGGTTCCCTTGGGTACTGACAGGGTGGCGTCGTCGATGGTGATGGTGACGAGATCGTCTCGGGTCTCGGCGGCCTGGGTCATGAGCCCACCACCGCGGGTGCGGCCAGCATCGAGGCGTACGGGTCGAACGGGCAGCCGCCGGCCAGGTGAGCCTCGTACTCGGCGCGGAAGTACTTCAGCGAACTCATGATCGGCGAGGCCGCGCCGTCGCCGAGGGCGCAGAACGACTTGCCGAGGATGGCGTCGGAGATGTCGAGCAGCGTGCCGAGGTCCTCGCCCTTGCCGGCCCCGGTCTCGAGCCGTTCGTAGATCTGGGCCAGCCAGTAGGTGCCCTCCCGGCACGGCGTGCACTTGCCGCACGACTCGTGGGCGTAGAACTGGGTCCAGCGCCGCACCGCGCGTACCACGCACGTCGTCTCGTCGAAGATCTGCAGCGCCTTGGTGCCCAGCATCGACCCCACCGACGCCATGCCCTCGTAATCCATTGGCACGTCGAGATGTTCGGGGGTCAGTAGCGGGGTCGACGATCCGCCGGGCGTCCAGAACTTCAGTTCGTGCCCGGCCCGCACACCGCCGGCGTAGTCGAGCAGTTCGCGCAGCGTGATGCCCAACGGGGCCTCGTACTGACCGGGCCGGGTCACATGGCCGGACAGCGAGTACAGCGTGAAGCCCGGCGACTTCTCGGTGCCCATGGACTTGAACCAGTCCACCCCGTTGACCAGGATCGGCGGCACGCTGGCGATGGATTCGACGTTGTTGACCACCGTCGGGCAGGCATACAGGCCGGCGACGGCAGGGAACGGCGGACGAAGCCGGGGTTGCCCGCGGCGGCCTTCCAGGGAGTCCAGCAGTGCGGTCTCCTCGCCGCAGATGTAGGCGCCGGCGCCGGCGTGCACGATCAGGTCCAGGTCGTACCCCGAGCCCAGGATGTCGCGGCCCAGATAACCGGCGTCGTAAGCCTCGGCGACGGCGGCCTGCAACCGGCGCAGCACCGGGACCACCTCGCCGCGCAGGTAGATGAAGGCGTGCCGGGCGCCGATGGCATACGCGGCGATGATCGCGCCCTCGACCAGGAAGTGCGGGGTGGTCAGTAGCAGGGGTATGTCCTTGCAGGTGCCCGGTTCGGACTCGTCGGCGTTGATGACCAGGTACTTCGGCTTGGCCGAGGTGCGGTCGATGAACGACCATTTGGTGCCGGTCGGGAACCCCGCACCGCCGCGGCCGCGCAGGCCGGACTCCATGACTTCGGCGACGACGTTCTCCGGCGTCATCGAAAGGGCCGTGCGCAGACCTTGATAGCCGTCATGGCGCAGATAGGTCTGCAGCGTCCACGGCTCGGGAGCGTCCCAGAACCGGCTCAGCACCGGGGTCAGCGGGGTGCTCATGCGCTGCCCCCGTCGCGCGCGGCCCGGAGACCGGCCAGCGTGGGCGCACCCGGCCCGGTGTGGTCTTCTGCGGGCGCACCCAGCCCCGCCAGCGTGCGCGCGGTGTCGCGGAAGCGGCACAACGCCGCCCCACGCGTGGGGGAGACGCTCTGGCCGGCCCGCAGCGCGGCCACCAGTTCGGTTGCGCTGGAGGGTGTCTGGTTGTCGAAGAATTCCCAGTTCACCATGACGACGGGTGCGTAGTCGCAGGCGGCGTTGCACTCGATGTGCTCCAGGGTGATCAGCCCGTCGTCGGTGGTCTGCCCCGGATGCACCCCGAGTTCGTTCTCCAGGGCCTCCAGGATGGCGTCGCCGCCCATGACGGCGCAGAGCGTGTTCGTACACACCCCGACCAGGTAGTCGCCGGTGGGTGTGCGCCGGTACATCGAATAGAACGTGGCCACCGCGGTGACCTCGGCGGCCGTCAGCCCCAATTGGCCTGCGCAGAAATCGATTCCGGCTGAGGTCAGGAAGCCATCCTGCGACTGCACCAGATGCAGCAGGGCCAGCAGCGCCGACCGGGACTGCGGGTAGCGGGCGATGATCGTGGCGGCGTCGGCGGCCAGTCGTTCGGCGACGTCGGGCAGGTAGGCATCCGGCCCGCCGATCGGGGGGCCGGGTTCGTCGGGCCGCGGGCCCAGGGTGAGATCAATGGTCATCGGTGCCTTCTGCTCTTCGCGCGAGCGCTCATCGATCCACCCCGCCCATCACGGGGTCGATGCTGGCCACCGCGGCGATCACGTCGGCCACCATTCCCCCCTCGCACATCGCCGCCACCGCTTGAAGATTGGTGAAGCTGGGGTCGCGGTAATGCACGCGGTAGGGGCGGGTTCCGCCGTCGGACACCATATGCACGCCGAGTTCTCCCCGCGGGGACTCCACCGCGCTGTACACCTGACCGGCGGGCACCCGGAAGCCCTCGGTGACGAGCTTGAAGTGGTGGATCAGCCCCTCCATCGACGTGCCCATGATCTTGGCGATGTGGGCGGGGGAGTTGCCCAGGCCGTCCGGCCCCAGTTTCAGGTCGGCCGGCCAGGCCAACTTCTTGTCCTCGATCATCACCGGACCCGGGCCGATCTCCTCGAGGCGTTGCAGGCACTGACCGACGATCTTCAGCGACTCGTGCATCTCGCCGACCCGGATCAGGTAACGGCCGTAGCAGTCGGCGGTATCGGCGGTGATGACGTCGAAGTCGTAAGTGTCGTAGCCGCAATAGGGTTGGGTCTTGCGCAGGTCGTGCGGCAGCCCGGTCGACCGCAGCACCGGGCCGGTGATTCCCAGGGCCATGCAGCCGGTCAGGTCGAGATACCCGACGCCCTGGGTGCGGGCCTTCCAGATGTAGCTGTCGGTCAGCAGGGCTTCGAGTTGGTGCAACCGGCCGGGCATGATCGCCAGCAGGTCGCGCACCCGCGCCGGCCCGTCGTCGGGCAGGTCGGCGGCCAGTCCGCCCGGGCGGATGTAGGCGTGGTTCATCCGCAGGCCGGTGATCGCCTCGAAGACGCCCAGGATCAGTTCGCGCTCGCGGAAACCGAAGAACATCGGCGTCATCGCGCCCAGTTCCATGCCGCCGGTGGCCAGCGCCACCAGGTGCGAGGAGATCCGGTTGAGTTCCATCAGCATCACCCGGATCACGGTGGCGCGCGCCGGGATGTCGCCGGTGATGCCGAGCAGGTGTTCCACCCCGAGGCAGTAGGCGGTCTCGTTGAAGAACGGCGAGAGGTAGTCCATCCGGGTCACGAAGGTGACGCCCTGGGTCCAGGTGCGGTACTCCAGGTTCTTCTCGATGCCGGTGTGCAGATAGCCGATGCCGCAACGCGCTTCCACGACCGTCTCGCCCTCGATCTCCAGGATCAGCCGCAGCACGCCGTGGGTCGACGGGTGCTGCGGGCCCATGTTGACCACGATGCGCTCGCCGGCTTCGCCGGAGCGGGCGGCGGTGACGATCTCGTCCCAGTCCTGCCCGCCCAGCACGATCACCGGATCCTCGACCGTCATCAGCGGTACGCCCTGCGTTGATCCGGGGGCGGGATCTGGGCGCCCTGAAACTCGACGGGCACCCCACCCAATGGGTAGTCCTTGCGCTGCGGATGGCCGGACCAGTCGTCGGGCATCTCGATGCGGGTGAGCCCCGGGTGCCCGTCGAAGAGGATGCCGAAGAAGTCGTAGGTCTCGCGTTCGTGCCAGTCGCAGGTCGGATACACCGCGAACAGCGACGGGATGTGCGGGTCGGCGTCGGGGCAGGCCACCTCGAGCTGGATGCGCCGGTTGTGGGTGATCGACATCAGCGGGTAGAACGCGTGCAGTTCCCGGCCGGCATCGTCGGGGTAGTGCACACCCGATACGCCGCAACACAATTCGAAACGCAGCGCCTCGTCGTCACGCAGGGCGGAGGCCACCGGCAGCAGGTGCTCGCGCTGGATGTGCAGCGTCAGCTGGTCGCGGTGCACGACGACCCGGTCGACGGCCGCGGCGAAACCTGCGGACCCCAGCGCCCCGTCCAGTACCAGGGCCAGCCGGTCGACGACCTCGTCGAAATAGCCGCCGTACGGCCGCGGGCTGCCGCCCGGCGGGGTGACCGGCCGGACCAGACGGCCGTACCCGGAGGTGTCACCGCTGCCGCTGCCGCCGAACATGCCGCGTTGCACGTCGCTCACCGCAGAAGTCCCTTGAGTTCGAGGGTGGTCGGGGCGGCCAGTGCCGCCTTCTCCGCGGCGGCCACCGCCTCGGCGCGGTGCACCCCGAGTGGCATCTCGGAGATCTTGGCGTGCAGCGCCAGGATGGCGTTGAGCAGCATCTCCGGCCGGGGCGGGCAGCCGGGCAGGTAAATGTCGACCGGCACCACGTGGTCGACGCCCTGCACCACCGCGTAGTTGTTGAACATTCCGCCACTGGAGGCGCACACGCCCATGGCCAGAACCCACTTCGGCTCGGCCATCTGGTCGTAGACCTGGCGCAGCACCGGCGCCATCTTCTGGCTGACCCGGCCGGCCACGATCATCAGGTCGGCCTGGCGCGGGGTGGCGGAGAACCGCTCCATCCCGAACCGGGCGATGTCGAAGCGGGGCCCGGCCGTAGCCATCATTTCTATTGCGCAGCAGGCCAATCCGAACGTCGCCGGCCATAGTGAGCCGGCCCGGACGAATCCGGCGACCTTCTCCACCGTGGACAGCAGGATGCCGCCCGGCAGCGCCTCCTCTAGTCCCATTCCAGGCCACCCCGGCGCCATACGTAGGCGTAGGCGACGAAGACCGTCGCCATGAAGATCGCCATCTCGACCAACGCGAAGGTGCCCAGCCGGTCGAAGGACACCGCCCACGGGTAGAGGAACACGATCTCGATGTCGAAGACGATGAACAACATCGCGGTCAGGTAGTACTTGATCGGGAATCGCTGACCCGCCGGTTCGTTCGCCATCGGCTCGATCCCGCACTCGTAGGCCTCCAGCTTGGCCCGGTTGTACCGGCGGGGCCCGACGACCAGTGCGACGACCACCGACACCACCGCGAACACCCCTGCGATTGCCCCCAGAATCAGGATCGGGGTGTAGAGACTCATGGCTCCCACTCCTCGCTCGCGCGCAACGATGTGATGTGAAGCACAGCCTAGCGGCGGGTTACCGAACGGAGGGCCGCAACAGGCCGACCACGGCGTCACCGAGTCGAATGGGGTCGATCGGATGCGGCACAGCCGCTTCCGCCCGCGACCAATTGGCCAGCCAGGCGTCGTCGGCGCGGCCGGTGAGGACCAGAACCGGCGGGCAGTGCGCGATTTCGTCCTTGAGCTGTTTGGCGATGCCCATGCCGCCCACCGGGGACGCCTCGCCGTCGAGGATCACCAGATCGAAGCCGCCGGCGTCCATCAGCGTGATCACCATCGGGCCGGTCGCGACGTCGGTGTAGGTGAGCTGCGGAAGCTCGGGATGGATGCGGGTGCCCAGGGCCAGGCGGACCTGCTCGCGGGTGCGGGCGTTGCTGCTGTAGTTCAGGACGTGCAGCGGGTCGGCCACGTTGCCGATGCTACGACGCCACGGCGGGTCAGCGGGTGAAGACGGCCTCGGTCACCAGGGTGGTGGCGGGCGGCATCATCCCGAGCATGTTGCCGCTGACGCCCCAACGGGTGCGGTCGATCTCGCCGCGGGCGGTGATCGTCACGGCGTCGGAGTCGAGGCGCCGGACCGTCGTGGTGACCGGGAGTGGCAGTGTGGCGCCGCGGATGGTCAGCGTCGCGGCGAGGTCGCCGTCGGGGGCGATGCCGGTCACCTCGACGACGATCTCCGGGAAACGCTCGGCGTCGAAGAAATCGGCCGCCTGCAGATGGTGGTCGCGCATCCCGATCCCGGTGCGCACCGAGTCGGCGCGGATCACCAGCTGTCCGGACAGCTGCCCCTCGCCGGTGAGCCGGCCTTCACCGGTCACGTCGGTGAAGCGGCCGTTGACCGGCACCAGGCCCCACAGCGTCCGGCTGGTGAACCGGACTGAGGACCGGTCGGCGTCAAGCGTCCAGGTGCCGGCCAGTGCCGGGTCTGTCATCGGGTTGTGCGTCGTCATGGCAATCAGCCTGCCTGAGTCAGGGCGGCAAGATCGGCGGGGTCCAGGTACTCGTCGATCCGGGTGATCAATCCGTCGGCGCCCACCTTGACCACCAGGCAGGCCCGGAAGGTCAGCGGGGTGCCGCCGCGAGCGGACGCGTGCACGTTGTGTTGCTGCACGAAACCGCCGTCGAAGACCTGCCGGTCCAGGATTTCGTAACGGCGATCAGCGGTGGCCTCGACGAACCATTCGATGACTTTCAGGCCGCGCGGCTTGTCGCGTTCGCGGCCTCCGCCCTGGCGCCACACGACGACGTCGTCGGCCCAGAGCGCGGCCAGTGCCTCGCCATCGCCGCGCTCGATGGTGGTGAAGAACCTGTCGGCGACGTCGTTGATCTGATCGGGATCGGTCATGGGATTCATCGTCGACCATCGGCCCTCGGTGCGCCTGCGCCGGGGTAGCTCATCCGGTGGCGATGATGGCCAGTTGCACGAGCGCCGCGGCCAGCGCAAGGGTGAGAAAGACCGTCACTCGCGGGCTGACATAGGCGCGGATGAAGGGCTGCGTCGGGAACGAGAACGTCTCCCCAACGCCCAACAGCTTGTATTTGTGGGCATCGTCGAAGGTGGGGTCGGCCACCATCTTGAGCATGTCGCGCCGGGAGCGGTAACGCATGAAGCCCACGATGCTCCAGCCCGGATCAGGGCCCACCTTCCAGGCGTCGACGTAACCGCCCACCTTTCGAGCGGCCAGCGCCGGATGCCCGCCGCGTTTGATCAATCGCGGCATGAAGGCCTTCGAGTAGGCCTTCATCATGTCCTCGGCTGGGACCTGAGCACCCGTGTCGGGGTCAGCGACCATCGTGTCGGGTACCCGGACCAGATTGACCATGACGAATTCGCGCCCGTCGTCCTCCTCGAGGAAGGTGCGCACGATCGCGAGGTCATTGAGATCGCCGGCACCCCGGGCCTCGGCCCGGGCCAGGAAGGTGTCGATCTCCTCGCGCGTGAGCTTTCCGCGCCAATTGTTGTAGAACAGCAGAAAGCCGGCATAGAGCGCGGCAGCGATCAACCAGACCCACCATCCGGGCATCGGGCTCACGTTCCCTGGCTGCGGGTCACGACACCCTCGATGACAGCGACGATGTCGTCGGGGCAGTCCTCCTGGAGGAAATGCGCGCCGGTGAGCGTGACGTGAGGCTGGCCCTTCGCGCCGGGGACCAGATTCTGGAAGTACACGTCACCGCCGCCGGTGATCGGATCGCTGTCGCTGAACGCGGTGACGAACGGCTTGCTGAATTGCGCGAGCACCTGCCATGCGGCTTTGTTTTCAGCGACTGACCCGTGTTCCGGCGTGATGGGGACGAGTGTGGGGAACTGACAGGCGCCGGCTTTGTAACCGGCGTCGGGAAACGGGGCGTCGTAGGCGGCCACCTCGGCGGGGCTCAGTGTCCGTCCGGTACCCATGTCGACGATCTGGCCGAGCGGCAAGTCCGGCGTGCTCTGGCTGAATGCCAGCCATTGCGCAAATCCCTCGGAAGCCGGTGTGCCGATCGGCAGTCCGGTGTTGGCGACGACCACGCCGGCGAAACGCTCCGGAAACGCGGCCACGAGTCGCAGGCCCAGCAGCCCTCCCCAGTCCTGGCAGAACAGCACCACGTCCTCGAGATCCAATTTCGTGAACCACTGGCTCAACCAGGCGACGTGGCGTTCGTAGGTGTAGTCGTCACGGTCGGAGGGCTTGTCGGAGCGGCCGAAGCCGATCAGATCGGGAGCGAGCACCCGGTGGCCCGAGGCGACGAGCGCCGGGATCATGTGCCGATACAGATAGGACCAACTGGGCTCGCCGTGCAGCAGCAACACCGTGCGGCCATCCCGCGGGCCCTCGTCCACGTAGGCCATCCGCAGGTCTTGACCGGTCGACGCGTCGGTGATGTCGCTGTAGTGCGGCTGGTACGGCCAATCCGGCAGGTTCTCAAACCGGCTGTCGGGGGTGCGCAGGATGTGCATGACCGAGCAGTCAATCACGAATCAGTCGGCGTAGCCGGGATGGGAGATCGCCAACCGACGGCCGACCAGAGTTCGAAGGCAGGACATGACCTCGGCAGGCCGGCCGTCGAATGCGCCGGAACGGATCGCCGACGCCAAGCCGGTCTCGTCGGGGTAGCCCAGTCGCTGCAGCGCGGCCGCGGGTTCGGCGGACGTTTCGTCGAGTAGTTCGCGTTCCACGATCCGCAACGCGTTGGCCGCGACGAGCGCGTGGAAGTTCACGGCGCCGGAGGTGGCGGCCCGCACGTCGCCCTCGAGGAATTCCGCGACGGCGGCGACGAGTTCGGCAGCGGTGGGCCGGCCGGTGTCGGTCATGGCGTCGCCTCCAACAGATCCAGGATGTCCCACTCGGTTTCGCACACCCGCCGCCCGATCGCCGCCAGTTCCACCGATCGGGTCTGTCCGGTCAGGTGGCGCTCGGCCTGATACCGACAGATGATCCCCCAGCGCAGGGTGCCCAGCACCAGCCACCAGTGCAGCGCGGCGCGGTCGACGGGCGCACCGCCGGCCCGCTCGTAGGCGGAGACGAAGTCCTCGATACTTCCCAGTCCGCCCGCGGCACGGTCAGCCGGTGCGCCGAAACGCCAGGCCCGGATGCAGAACCACGCCAGGTCCTCGTAGACCTGACCGATGTGCACCGCTTCCCAATCCAGCACCGCGGCAAGGGTGGACCCGTCGACGATGACATTGCCCATCCGGAAGTCGCCATGCACCAGTCGGGTCGCCGACGGCGCCGGACGGTTGGCCTCCAGCCAGCGAAATGCCCACTCGAAGGTCGCCGTGGTGTCGCCCAACTCGTCGAGCCGTTGGCGCCAATCGGTCAGCTGATCCTTGTCTTCCAGGCCGGCCGCGTCGGTCCGCGCCCGGTGGATGGCGACCAGCGCCTGCGCGCACTGCTCCAGGAGCGCGGCCCGGCCGTCATCGTCGAGGCTGCGCTGAATGCGGCGGACGATCGTCTCACCGGCCACCTCATTGCAGATCAGGAATGGGTTGCCCAGTGCGGCAACAGAATTAGAGGCGACGACAATATGCGGCACGGGTGCTCCGGCTTCGGCGGCGGCCTCCTGGACGGCGGCTTCCAGTTCCATCCCCGCGAAGCGGTTGTCCGCCGGGGCTGTGCGCAGGATCAGCAGCCGGTGCTCCGCAGCGCTGACGGCGTCGAAGGAGTAGGTGGTTCTACTCGCACCGCCGGTGAGCGCGTGGAGATTATCGACGACCACATCATCGCCGAGTAGCGGCCGCAGGACCTGCGCGAGTTGGTCTTTCAACCCCGGCGGATCGCTCACTTGGAGCCGAACTTGAACATCCGCTGGGCCACCCGGCGCATCTGGATCTCCTCGGCTCCCTCGGTGATCCGGTACCGGCGGTGGTGGCGGTAGATGTGCTCGAACGGCTCATGACGGCTGTAGCCGATACCGCCGTGGATCTGCATGGCCCGGTCGGCCGCCTCGCACACCAGTCGGTTGGCGCGGTAGTTGGCCATCGACACCTTGTCGGAGACCTCCATGTGATGGTTGCGGTCCA
>CAISDL010000087.1 GCA_903884065.1 uncultured Actinomycetes bacterium
GTGATCTGCGACCCGTAGCAACCCGACACCATCGGCGCGGACTGTGCCTCTAGCCGATGGTCGCCTTGACGACGACCCCGTCGTTGATCACGAAGTTGACTCGGTCGGTCCGGTAGTCCTTCGTCACGGCGAAGTACTCGCCGTCACGGGCGACGACCCGAACGGTCAGTCCCCGTTCCCCGGCAGCGACTTGGGCGTCACTCTCGCCCAACCCGGCCAGCCCCTCGAGCAGGTCGTCCCGGTCCGAGTCGTCGCTGTCGGTGTCACCGGTGTCACCGGTGTCTTCGTCGGCGGAGTCGGACTCGTCAGAGCCGGCATCGGACTCGCCGCTGCCGTCGTCACCGTCGATCAGTTGTCCGGAGCCGGGCCTTGTCGACTTGACCGACTCCACCGATCCGAACAGCACGTTGCGCACCAGCAGCAACCCACCCGCCAGGAGATCTTGCAGTGGTCCGCCGGGCAGCCCCGAGATCCAGTCGCCCACCGCGTCGAGAACCTGTTCGATGGCGATGGCGAAGCCCCAGGTGATTTTTCCGTTCGCGAGCGCTTCGTTCAGAATGCCCGAGGGCACATCGTGCGGTTGACCCGTGCCGCCGGCCGTCAGCACCGGCAAGTCCCCCGGGTCGGTCGCCCCGTCGAAGTAGTAGACCGGCTGGTCGGTGTTGATATCCGGGGACAAGAGATCCGGCACCTCCACACCGGGGTCGACACCCGTGCCCTCCAGCGCGATCGCCTCGGGATCTCCTTCGGTCGGGGGATCCCCGGCGCCGCTCCGCCAGAACGGTAGCGGGGTCATCCCTCCGCCACGGCCGCCGACGACATCGCCGGACTGCTGGTCCTCGCTGGGCCCCTCGGCTTTCGGGTCGGCCTCAGTCGCACTGTCTCCCCCGGCGTCCTCAATCGCCGGATCGGTCGACTCCGCGCCGGACTCCGGCGCCGCATCCTCGACCACCTCGCCGGGTTGCGGTTCGGGCAGCGCGCCCTCGACCGGCTCGCCGGGCAGCGCTTCCTCGACCGCCTCGCCGGTCAATGCTTCCTCTGCCAACTTGCCGGGCAGGGCTTCGGGCAGGGCTTCCTCCATCCCCGCTACGGGCTTAACGAGCACCGGTTCGTTGATCGCGCCGACACCGGGCAGCGGATCGGGCAGGGGCAGGTCGATCTCGACGAAGTCCGTCTCGGGGGGGTCGATCGCGGCGACCGGATCAGATTCGCTTGTGCCCGAATCCGCACCGCCGCGAACCGGGGGTGCCGCCTCGCGATGATCCGCACGGGCAGCCGCACCGCCAGCGCTGTCGCTGCCTGTGCTGTCGCTCGCTGAATCGTTCGCCGACCTGTCCGCGGCTGCCACACCCACCGCGAATGGGCTTGCGAGCCATACGCTCGCCAGGAACACCGCCGCTGTCGTCCGGTTCAGTCTGGACACGTCGTACTCACCTACGCCTCTCGTCTGGACGTCATTTGCCCGTGAATTTTCTGTGATTCTACTCACACTGCTGGCCGTCCGGCAAAGGTCTGGGGCCTCCCAGGGCGCGCGGCAGAGTCGCTCTGCCCTCCGAACTGAGTCGCCGCTGGCCTGCCTCGCCGCGACGGGGCGGGGCGGGTAAGCCATGGTTGCCGGCGGAAGCGGTGCGGCCGTGGCCGGGTGGGTGATCCCGTAGACGACCGCACCCCTGTCAGGCCCCGTACACCGGAACCTGCGGACGGCCTTCGGCCAGCAGACTGCGCACCACCGGTCCGAGCTCGCCCGGTTCCCAGCGGGCGCCCTTGTCGACTGCAGCCCCGTGCTGCCAACCCTCGGCCGCGCGGATGACGCCGCCCTCGACTTCGAAGACCCGCCCGGTGACGTCCGCGGACTCCACGCTGCCCAGCCAGACCACCAGTGGCGAGATATTCTCCGGCGCCATCGAGTCGAAGCCGTTGTCCGGCTTGGCCATCATGTCGGCGAAGACGGTCTCGGTCATCCGGGTGCGCGCCGACGGTGCGATCGCGTTCACGGTGACGCCGTACCGGCCCATCTCGGCGGCGGCCACCAGGGTCAGTGCGGCGATGCCGGCCTTGGCCGCGCTGTAGTTGCCCTGTCCGACGCTGCCCTGAAGTCCCGCACCGGAACTGGTGTTGATGATCCGGGCGTTCAGGGAATCCGCAGAAGCCTTGCCCTCCTTGATCGTTGCCCGCCAGTAGGCGCCGGCATGACGGGTGGTCGCGAAGTGCCCTTTGAGATGGACCGCGACGACGGCGTCGAACTCCTCCTCGCTGGTGTTGGCGATCATCCGGTCCCGCACGATGCCGGCGTTGTTGACCAGCACGTCGAGGCGGCCGAAGGCATCGACCGCGGTCTGGATCAACCCCGCGGCCTGGTCCCAGTCGGCGACGTTGGCTCCACTGGTGACGGCTTCGCCTCCGGCTGAACGGATTTCGTCGACGACAGTCTGGGCGGCGCTACCTCCACCGGCCGGTGACCCGTCGAGGCCGACGCCGATGTCATTAACCACCACCCGCGCTCCTTCCGCGGCGAAGGCCAGGGCGTGCGCCCGTCCGATGCCGCCTCCCGCGCCGGTGACGATGACCACCCGTCCGTCGAGCAACCCCATGGGTGATTCTCCTTATTTCGTGTTGGCAGCGGATGCGGACAGGAACGGCGGCGGTTCCCCGCCACCATGGACCGGCAGCGTGGCCCCGCTGATGTACGAGGCGGCATCGGAGGCGAGAAACGCTGTTGCCCAACCGATATCGGCCGGTGTAGCCAGCCGCCCGAGCGGAACGGTGGCCGCCACCGCGGCCTGGGACTCGGCGTCTCCGTAGAAAAGCTCAGCCTGCTCGGTGGCCACCATCCCGGCAACCACGGCATTGACGCGCACCTTCGGCGCCCACTCGACGGCCAGCGTCGCCGTCAGGCTGTCCACCCCGGCCTTGGCGGCACCGTAGGCGGCGGTGCCCGGCGACGGACGACGGCCGCTGACACTGGAGATCGAGATGATCGACCCGCCCGAGTCCTGGCGTTGCATGACCGCGTTGGCAGCCTGCGAGACGTGGAGCATGCCGAGCAGGTTGAGTTCGATGATCTTCTGGTGGAACCGCGGCGACGCCTCGGCGGCCAACGCGTAGGGCGACCCGCCGGCGTTGTTCACCACGACGTCCAACCGCCCGTGTCGCGCGACGATGGCGTCGATCAATCCGCCGACGGCGTCCGGGTCGCGGACGTCGCAAATATGGAACTCGTACGGCAGGCCGTCGACGGGGCGGCGGGCGCAGGTGACGACCACAGCGCCCTGCCCGGCGAAGACCTCGCTGATGCCGGCGCCGACACCGCGAACACCGCCGGTCACCAGCACGACGCGACCGCCGAGATTCAGATCCACCGTGCTAGCCTACCAAGCAAGTGCTTGCTTAGGAGTGCCATGCCCATCACGTCCTCGACCGTCGAGCCCGGAATCGTCGCGGTGACGGTCGACTATCCGCCGGTGAACGCCATCCCGTCACGCGGCTGGTTCGAACTCGCCGACACCATCACCGCCGCGGGCCTCGACATGGCTACCCGGGTGGTGGTCCTGCGGGCGGAGGGCCGCGGCTTCAACGCCGGCGTCGACATCAAGGAGATGCAGCGCACCACCGGCTTCACCGCGCTGATCGACGCGAACCGGGGCTGCTTCGCCGCGTTCAAGGCGGTCTATGAGTGCGCGGTGCCGGTGGTCGCCGCCGTCAACGGGTTCTGCGTCGGTGGCGGGATCGGCCTGGTGGGCAACGCCGACGTGATCGTCGCCTCCGACGACGCGACGTTCGGCCTGCCCGAGGTGGAGCGCGGCGCACTGGGTGCGGCCACCCACCTCTCCCGCCTGGTGCCGCAGCACATGATGCGGCGGCTGTTCTTCACCGCGGCCACCGTGGACGCGGCGACGCTGCACCACTTCGGTTCGGTCCATGAGGTGGTGCCGCGGGCAGATCTCGACGAGTCCGCGCTGCGGGTGGCCCGCGACATCGCGAAGAAGGACACCCGGGTGATCCGGGCGGCCAAGGAGGCGCTGAACCTCATCGACCCCCAGCGGGTGAACGCCAGTTACCGGATGGAGCAGGGGTTCACCTTCGAGTTGAACCTGTCCGGGGTCTCCGACGAACTGCGGGATGACTTCGCCGGCACGAAGAAGTCGGAGAAATGAGCGAACCACGCGATAAGCGCACCACTCTCGAGGCGGCGGTCGCCCACGTCACGAGCGGAATGACGATCGGGATCGGCGGCTGGGGCTCCCGGCGTAAGCCGATGGCGTTCGTCCGGGCACTGCTGCGCACCAACGTCACCGACCTCACCGTGGTCGCCTACGGCGGACCCGACATCGGCCTGCTGTGCTCGGCCGGGAAGATCAGCAAGCTCTACTACGGATTCGTCTCGCTGGACTCCCCGCCGTTCTACGACCCGTGGTTCTCCCGAGCCCGCACCACAGGATCGATCGTCGCGCGGGAGATGGACGAGGGAATGCTGCGCTGCGGATTACAGGCTGCGGCACAACGGCTTCCGTTCCTGCCCACCCGGGCCGGTCTGGGCAGTTCGGTTCCCGACTTCTGGGACGGCGAACTCAAGACGGTTCGCTCGCCCTACGAGACCGGCGGCGACCACGAAGAGTTGATCGCCATGCCGGCGCTGCGACTCGATGCCGCCTTCGTCCACCTCAATCTCGGCGACAAACACGGTAACGCCGCCTACGCCGGAATCGACCCCTACTTCGACGACCTCTTCCTGATGGCCGCCGACCGCCGCTTCCTCTCGGTGGAGAAGGTGGTCCCCACCGAGGAACTGGTGAACGCCGTTCCGCCACAGGCACTGCTGGTCAACCGGATGATGGTGGACCACGTGGTCGAAGCCCCCGGCGGGGCACACTTCACCACCGCGGCCCCCGACTACGGCCGCGACGAGAAGTTCCAGCGCCACTACGCCCAGGCCGGCACCGACGTCGACGGCTGGGGCCAGTTCACGGCCACCTACCTGTCCGGCAGTGAAGCCGACTATCAGGCGGCCGTGCGACGGTTCACCGCGGAGCAGGAGGCCAAGTCATGATCCAGGTGAGCAGAGCCGAGGTCTGCGCCGTGGCCTGCGCCGAGCTGTTCCGCGACGCCGGGGAGATCATGGTCAGCCCGATGACGACCATGGTGTCCATCGGAGCCCGCCTGGCCCGGTTGACGTTCGCCCCCGACATTCTGTTGACCGACGGGGAAGCGCAACTGCTGGCCGACACCCCGGCGATCGGCGCCACCGGCGCGATCGAAGGCTGGATGCCGTTCGGGCGGGTCTTCGAGACTCTGTCCTGGGGGCGGCGCCATGTCGTCATGGGCGCCAACCAGATCGACCGCCACGGGAACCAGAACCTGTCCGCGTTCGGCCCCCTGCAACACCCGACGCGTCAGATGTTCGGGGTGCGCGGCGCGCCCGGCAACACCATCAACCACGCCACGAGTTACTGGGTCGGCAACCACTCCACCCGGGTGTTCTGCGACTCTGTCGATGTGGTGTCCGGGATCGGCTGGGACAAAATCGATCCCGACAATCCCGCCTACCGTTTCGTCGACGTCCACCGAGTCATCACCAACCTCGGGGTCTTCGACTTCGGCGGCCCCGGCCACACCATGCGAGCGCTGTCGCTGCACCCGGGTGTCGACCCTGACGAGGTCCGCACCAACACCTCCTTCGAGGTGCACGGTCTCGACGGGGCCGAGCGGACCCGCCTGGCCACCGGCGAAGAGTTGGAACTGATCCAGCGCATCGACCCGAAGGGCCTGCGGGACAAGGAAGTCAAGCTATGAGGATCCAGACCCCGCTGACCCGCCTCATCGGCATCGAGCATCCCGTCGTACAGACCGGCATGGGCTGGGTCGCCGGAGCCCGACTGGTCTCGGCGACTGCCAACGCCGGCGGACTGGGCATCCTCGCGTCGGCGACGATGACCGTCGACGAACTGGCCACGGCAATCGCGAAGGTCAAGGCGGCCACCGACAAGCCCTTCGGCGTCAACATGCGCGCCGATGCCGCCGATGCCGGCGACCGCGTCGAACTGATGATCCGTGAAGGCGTCAAGGTCGCGTCGTTCGCGCTGGCGCCCAAGCCCGAACTCATCGCCCGCCTCAAAGAGGCAGGCGCCGTGGTGATCCCGTCTGTCGGTGCGGCCAAGCACGCCCGCAAGGTCGCCGGATGGGGTGCCGACGCGGTGATCGTCCAGGGCGGCGAAGGCGGCGGCCATACCGGGCCGGTGGCCACCACCCTGCTGCTCCCGTCGGTGCTCGACGTGCTTGACGGCACCGGCATCCCGGTGGTCGCCGCCGGCGGATTCTTCGACGGCCGTGGTCTGGCCGCGGCCCTGTCCTACGGTGCGGCCGGTGTCGCGATGGGCACCCGGTTCCTGCTGACCTCGGACTCCACCGTTCCCGAGGCGGTGAAGCAGCGCTATCTGCAGGCCGCCCTGGATGGCACGGTGGTGTCCACCCGCGTCGACGGCATGCCGCATCGGGTGCTGCGCACCGGCCTGGTGGAGAAGCTGGAAAGTGGTTCCCCGGTAAGGGGTTTCACCGCCGCGGTCCTCAACGCCGCCAAGTTCAAGAAGATGTCCGGGATGAGCTGGGTGTCGATGGCGCGAGACGGGCTGGCCATGCGCCACGGCAAGGACCTCACCTGGTCGCAGGTGATCATGGCGGCCAACACCCCGATGCTGCTCAAAGCCGGACTGGTCGACGGCAACACCGATGCCGGTGTGCTGGCCTCGGGTCAGGTCGCCGGAATCATCGACGATCTGCCGTCCTGCGCGGAACTGATCGAGGGGATCGTCAGCGAGGCCATCAAGCACCTCCACGCGGCGAACGCCCTCATCGACTAAACCCTGCGGTACCGGGATGCGGCGACGCCGTCCAATCAGAATGCTCTGCTTGTCAGCAGCCAGAGGTTCGAGCAGCAAATACGTTGATAGACAAGCCCGTCAAGAAACCTCTGGGCCGTGGCAAGACCACGACCTCGTTCAGCCAGAGGCCCGGGCATGGCGATGGTGTTGAGATCGGCGCGCGTCTGATTCCCGTCGTCGATCAGGGCGACCCGAATGCGATCGGGCCTAACGGAAACGTGCATCTCGACCAGCACAACGTGCTGCCCGGAGGTCCCATGCTCGACGGTGTTGGCCATGATCTCTGCCACCGCAATCGCAGTGTGCAGGCGGATGAACTCCGGTATCTGCTCATTCATCGACCACGTTCGCTCAAGAGCGCGATGGCTTTCGTCCATGGCGTTCGCCCCGGCGACCGTGCGCATAATCGACGACCATGCCGCCGGGAGGTCCCGTCGCAGTCCACCGCGGTCGGAATACCGGCGCGCGGCCAGGGTAGGCGTGACGTTCCCATCGGACGGGCTGCCGTGGACTCTCATCGAACTGCGATCACCCGGTCAGCTCGAATCGAGCCGACTTGGCCCGGCGGGAGGCGATGGCGGCGAAGGCCTCATCGGCCGTAACGTACGTGACGGAACAGCCCGTGCTGCAAAGGGCGTGCAGGCCGGGCGTGTACACCCGGACACGACGGTCGTTACGACTGTGCCGGCTGTCGCCAGCGGTGGCGCTCCCAACGTAGCTATCGGCGTACCCGAAGGCGTAATTGCCGACCGACCGGGGTAAATTCCGAGTCGTGTCAGCATCGGCTGGCCTCATTGGCCGCATGGACGAGCAGCTGTTCCTGAGCACGCTTCTCACCACACACTCCGAGCGGGGTGTTGTACTGCGCGGCGATGCCGGCGTCGGCAAAACGGCGGTGATCGACCAGTTCTGCGGCGGTGCCTCGGCAGAGGGTTGGAATGTGGTCCGCGCGATGGGTGTGCCGGCCGAGAAGCAGTTCGCGTTGGCGGGATTGCATCAAATTGTCTTCAGCCTGGAGGAGTTCGCCGACCGTCTGGACGAGAGATCGCGCCTGATCCTGGATCCGGTCTACGGCGGTGAGCCGGGCGCGACGGTCGCCGCCCTACCGCTGGTGGGAGCGTTACTCAATCTGCTGACCGTCGCGGCCGAAACCCAGCCTGTGGTGCTCGCGGTCGATGACGCCCAGTGGCTCGACGATGTCAGCGCGCAGGTGTTGAGCGCGGTCGGACGCCGACTGACCCGTCCCCGGGTCCGGATCGTGGCCGGGCTGCGGATACCCAACGAGTCGCTGTTCTCCAGTGTCGGCTGGACGGAATTGACCCTTGGTTCGCTCAGCCCCAGAGAGTCGCGACTCCTGCTGGATCGGGCCGAGCCGCCGTTGACGAGTGCGGTACGCGCGGTGATCTTGGAGGCCGCGTCCGGTAATCCGTTGGCCTTGTCTGAACTTCCCCGGTGCGTATCCCAGATCGAGGCCGGCAGCGGAACCATGCCGCTGACCGATCGACTGATGTCGACCTTCGGCGAGCGGTTGGAACTCCTCGAACCCGCCGTGCGCGCCAGCATGTTGCGAGCCGCCCTCGACGGTGGCGCGCACCGGTCTCGCTACGTGATGCACCACGTCCAGTCCGCCGTCGGGGCCGGACTGTTGGTCATCGAACCGGGCGGGCGAGTCGTCTTTCGCCATCCCCTCGTTCTGTCCGCGGTGATCCATCAAGCCGACCCCCAGGAAATTCGCGATGCCCACCGCGAATTGAGCGCACTGTACGACGACGTGTTGATGCGCCGGGCGTTCCATCTGGTAGCGGCGACGGTCGAGCCTGACCAGGAGGTAGCCGAACTGATCGTCCGGGCGGCGAAGCTGTCCAGCCGCCGGGGCGGGCTGGCGGTCGCGATCAAGTGGCTGCGCAGAGCGGCCGAGTTGAGCCCCGATCCACAGCGCCGGGACGCGTTGTTCGCCGACGCGGTCTTCGTCGCCGCCCGCGCGGGAAGGCTCGCCGAGACACAGGATTTCCTCGACGAGACCGATACCGGTCCCGACAGATCGCCGTCGACGATCCTGGCCGAGGCATATCGGGAGTTTCATCGCAACGGCGATGTGATCTCCACTCACGGGATGCTCGTGGACGCACTGTCACGGGCTGATTCCCTCGACGACAAGACCGTGAGCAGGCTGGCGCACCTATTGGTGTCCATCACCAACTACGCCGGCAACACCCGGCACTGGGACCGGACCAACGCCGCACTCGCCCCGGTGGAAGGGCGGTTGAACCCGGCGATCTTGATGTACCGAACCGGGATGGACGACATCGCCAGCACCGGTGCCCAGCTGCGCGAGGTGTTGACGGACAGGTACGTGGACCGGCTCCCGCGTATGCATGCACGACAGGTGATGCTGCTCGCGTTCCCGGCGTACTGCGTCGACACCATGGGTCCGTTTCGGGCGCCGCTGAGGCTGGCTTACGACCAGTTATGCGAACACGGCGCATCCATCGACGCCATTGAGGGTGGGCGGGTCGTGACACTGGATTTGATGGCCACCGGCCGCTGGGAGGAGGCTGAACGGGTCGGTCGGCACTGCCTGCTGATGTCTCAACAGACCCAGGGCAGCCAGTTGCGCCGCCACCAGTTGCTCGCCGATCTCGGGCTGCTCGCTGCGGACCGGGGCAACACCGAGATCGCCCGGACTTATGCCGCCAGGGTGAGGGCGTGGGCCGCGCCGCGAGGCTTGCAACGGCTCATCGATGGCGCAGATCGTATCGAGGTTCGAGTCGCCCTTGCCGAGGGTGACTACGACGAGGCCTATCGGACGGCGACCAGGATCAGTCCGGCCGGCAAAACCCCCCGGCACAACATTCGCGACGTCATCGACGACTGGTTTGATCTGGTCGAGGCGGCCGTGCGCACCGAGCGGAACACGATGGCCCACCAGCGCGCGGATACGGCCATCCGGTTAGGCCTGGCCGGCATCTCGCCCCGCGTCGAAGCGATGACCCTGGCGATGTCGGCAATGTCGGCGCCTGCCTCCGAAGCCGGCACCCTTTACCGGGCGGCACTGGCCCACCCCGGGTTGGCCGAGTCTCCGTTCCATCACGCGAGAATCACTCTGGCACAAGGCATACGGCTTCGACGTGAGCGCAAGCATACTGAGGCGCGGGCAGCTCTTGGGGCAGCTGCAGAGGGTTTCGATCGGCTCGGGTCACATCCGTGGGCCAAGCAGGCACGAATCGAACTGCTAGCGGCCACAGCACCGAACACCCCAGGCGGCAGCACAACCCCCACTCTCACCATTCAAGAGCAACGGATCGCCGAACTAGCGACAGCCGGGCTACCCACCCGACAGATCGCCGACCGCCTCTGCATCTCGCCCCGCACCGTCGATGCCCACCTCTACCGCGTGTTCCGCAAGCTGGACATCACCAAGCGCTCTGAACTCAGCGCGGCCCTGCGCCACCATCGTCCCACTCTGGTCACGGCGACGGACAGCACCAACGAATCCCCATGACCCGACGGCTCGGAAGTTCCGGCCCGACCTGATCAGGCGTACTGCTTGGTCACGGTGATGCGACCTTTCACGCCCAGGGAACGTGCCTGGTCGAGCAGCTGCTGGTACTCCTGCGGGGAGATGGTCTTGCTCCTGGTCAGGATGTAGCCGCTTCGGCCCGAGGGATCACTGACGATGACGTAGCTGTAGTCCGGGGCGGCCGCAAGGATGGTGTAGTTCCCGGGAGGATTGGCCGAGGGCTTGCCGAACGGCGAGAAACCGACGTTCAGCGCGGTGTTGTCGGCGTTGACCGCGACCGCGGATCCGACGATGGAGGAGCGCGGACCACGGTTGAAGAAGTAATTCCCGGAGTTCTGGACGCGAATCGTTCCGTCGGGATTCAGGGTGTAGGTCGCCGAGGTGTTCACCAGGCCGATGGAGAAGAACTGCTTCACGCTGCCCTGCTCGTAGTACGTCCCGGCGAACTTCGCCGGATCCACCGGGGTACTCGACGGCACCACCGGAATGGGCTGCGCCGCGGCAGCCGGCGCCCCGACGGCCGCCGCCGGTTTGGCCGCCGCCGGTTTGGGCGCCGCAATCTTCGCGGGAGACGCAGCAGGCGCCGCAGCGCTGGACACCGAGGCCACAACCCGGGCGGCAAGCGCATTCGCGGTGCTCGCCGCCGGGGGCTTCGACGTGCCCGGCGTCGACTTACCTGGCTCCGGCGCCGAGATCGCGGCTTTCGCGGCGCCGATGCGGGCGCCCGGGGTCCGAACGACGGCCGTGGCGTCCGGCCGTGCACTGGGGGCCGCACGCCGACCGGATCTCTCTGACCTCGGGGAGTCGCTGGCGGAATGTGCCGACACCTTCGTCGCTCCGGTGTCCCCGCCGGTGTCAGCGGCGGCGAACCCCGCACCGCTCAGCATGCCGGCGCTCAACCCGGCCGCAAAAGTGCCGGATACCAACCATGCGCGCAACGAAATCATCACTGAAAACCCTTCCATTGGCCGCTTGTCTGTTTCGCGGCCCGGTAACTTCACGCACCGATCGGATGACCGGGCAATCACGGGCTATTCGGAGCCGGTGGTCCATCGGATGGGTTCGTCGCGGAAATCACCTCCGATCACCCGCGTACCGTCGTCCTATGGGGATCGCGCCGGAGAGTTGGCCCACACCGTTTCAGGCGCTGATCCGGACGTCGAACAAATACCTGCTCAACCCGTTGATGTTGCGGTTGGCGGGCAAACGATTCTGGTACGCATCCGTCGTCGAGCACACCGGCCGCCGGTCCGGCAAGCGTTATTCGACACCGATCGTGGCCGACCGGGTGGGCGATCACGTCCTCATCCCGCTCCCCTACGGGACCCAGGTCGACTGGGTTCGCAATGTCATGACGGCCGGGGAGGCCACCCTCATCAGCAAGGGGCGGACCTACCGCGTATCGGCCCCCGAGTTGATCGACTCCACCCAGGCGCTGCCACTGCTGCCGCGAGACCGGCGGCGGACCTTCGAACGGGTCAGCATCGGCCACTTTCTGCGAATGTCGATCACGTCCTGAGCTACAGCCGTTCGATGATCGTCACGTTCGCGGTGCCGCCGCCTTCACACATCGTCTGCAGTCCGTACCGCCCACCGGTGCGCTCCAACTCGTTGAGCATGGTGGCGAACAGCTTGGCACCGGTCGCCCCCAGGGGATGCCCGAGTGCGATCCCACCGCCATTGGGGTTGACCTTCGCCGGATCGGCCCCGGTCTCCTTCAGCCACGCCAGCACCACGGGGGCGAACGCCTCGTTGATCTCGACGACGTCGATGTCGTCCATCGACAGTCCGGTCTTGTCCAATGCGTAGCGGGTGGCCGGGATCGGGCCGGTCAGCATCAGCACCGGGTCGGCGCCGCGGCAGCTCATGTGGTGGATGCGGGCGCGGGGTGTCAGTCCGTGGTCTTTGACCGCCTGCTCCGAGGCCAGCAGCACCGCACTGGCGCCGTCGCAGATCTGGCTGGCCACCGCCGCCGTCATCCGGCCGCCCTCGCTCAAGGTCGGTAGGCCGGCCATCTTGTCGAGCGTTGTCTCCCTGGGTGTTTCGTCGACGCCGAAACCCTCCACGGCGATGATCTCGTTGTCGAAGTGGCCACCGCGGATGGCGCCGAAGGCGCGCTGGTGGCTACCCAGCGCCCAGCGCTCCATGTCCTCGCGGGAGATGTCCCACTGCTCGGCGATCATCTCGGCGCCGCGGAACTGCGAGATCTCCTGGTCGCCGTAGCGGGCCAACCAGCTTCTAGACTCAGCCGTCGGCGTGCTGAAGCCGAACTGCTGCCCGGCGATCATCGCCGAGGAGATCGGGATCTGGCTCATGTTCTGTATACCGCCGGCCAGGATGAGATCGGCGGTACCGGCCATGATGGCCTGCGCCCCAAAGGAAATCGCCTGCTGACTCGAACCGCACTGCCGGTCGACAGTCACGCCGGGGACCTCCTCCGGGTAGCCGGCGGCGAGCCAGGCGAGCCGACCGATATTGCCGGCCTGGCCGCCGACGGTGTCGACACAACCGACGATCGCGTCATCCACGGCGGCGGGATCAACGTCGTTGCGGTCGAAGATCCCGCGGAAGGCATACACCCCGAGATCGATCGGATGGATGCCGGCCAGCGAACCGTTGCGCTTGCCGACCGCAGTGCGAACCGCGTCGACGACATATGCCTCAGGCATGTCGGATCTCCTTGTCAGTGGGGGCGGCGATCCCGCCGAGGACGATCGAGAGGTACTGCCGGCCCACCTGCTCGGCGGTCAATGGTCCGCCGGGGGTGTACCAGCGCACCGAGACCCAGGTGGTGTCGCGGATGAACCGATAGACCAGATCGACGTCGATATCGGGGCGAAAGCACCCCTGCTCGATGCCCTCGTTGAGAACGTCGACCCACATCTTCCGCTGCCGCCGATTGAGTTCGGACACATAGGAGAACCGGGGGTGCTGCGACAGTCGCTTGGCCTCGTCCTGGTAGATGACGACCTCGGCGTGGTGGTGCTCGATGGCGTCGAACGAGGCCATGAACAGACCCTTGAGTCGCTCCATCGGGTTGGCTTCGGTATCGATGATCTTTTGGTAGCGGTCGAACAGCCAGTCCAGGAAGCCGCGCAGCACCTCATCGACCATCGCCTCCTTCGAGGAGAAGTGGTGGTACAGGCTGCCGGAGAGAATGCCGGCGGCATCGGCGATGTCACGGACGGTGGTGGCCCGCAACCCGCGCTCGGCGAACATGGTCGCGGCCAGGCCCAGTAATTCGTCACGGCGAGAGGGCGGCGCGGGACTGGTCATGGATGCTGGCTCGACACCGAGATGACCTCGCCGGTCAGGTAACTGGAGTAGTCACTGGCCAGGAATGCGATGGTTGCGGCGACTTCCCACGGTTCGGCGGCCCTGCCGAACGCCTCGCCCTCCGACAGTCGGTCGAGCAGATCGGTGGAACTGGTCTTCTCCAGGAACTTGTGGCGGGCGATACTCGGCGAGACGGCATTGATCCGCACGCCGTACTCGACGGCTTCAATTGCGCTGCAACGGGTCAGCGCCATCACGCCGGCCTTGGCGGCGGCGTAGTGGGCCTGGGAGTGCTGGGCCCGCCAGCCCAGGACGCTGGCGTTGTTGACGATGGCTCCGCCGTGCCCCGCCTCGCGGAAGTATTCCAGCGCGGCGCGGGTGGCTCGCATCACCGAGGTGAGGGTGACGTTGAGCACCCGATCCCACTCCTCGTCGGTCATCTCGATCACCGGGGTCTGCCCACCGAGGCCGGCGTTGTTGACCAGAACGTCGAGGCGGCCGAAGCGGGCGGTGGTGGAGGAGATCATCGCGTCGATCTGAGCCGAGGACGTCACGTCGCACACGACGCTCTCCACCCGGCCGAGGCCCAACGCGGACAGCGCATCCCGGGTCTCACCCAGGCGTCGCTCGTGGTGATCGGAGATCATCACGTCGGCGCCTTCCAGCAGGGCGCGACGGGCGGTGGCCGATCCGATCCCGGTGCCGGCGGCCGCGGTGACGACGACGACTTTCCCGTCGAGCAGACCGTGTCCCCCGACCTCGTCGGGTGGTGTCGACAGCGATGCCATCAGCCCCTCGCCTCTCTCGGCAGGCCGAGCACACGCTCAGCGATGATGTTGCGCTGCACCTCGTTGGAACCGCCGTAGATGGTGTCGGCCCGGGAGAACAGGAACAGGCGCTGCCACTCGTCGAACTCGCCGTCGGCAAGGACCATCCCGGCTTTGCCCTCGATATCGAAGGCGAGTTCACCGAGATCGCGATGCCAGTTGGCCCACAGCAGCTTCGAGACTGAATCGGCCCCGGCGGCCCGGCCGCCATCCTCGTCGTCCATCGTGGCCAATGCGAACGACCGCATCGCCTGCAGGCCCGCCCAGGCTCGCGTCAGCCGCTCGCGGATCAGCGGATCCTCGGCGGCTCCGCTCTTCGTGGCGAGTTCCACCAGGCCGGAAAGCTCACGTGCGTAACGGATCTGCTGACCCAGGGTGGAGACGCCGCGCTCGAACTGCAGAGTGCCCATCGCCACCCGCCAGCCATCCCCCGGCTCCCCGACCACCAGGTCCGCATCGGTGCGGGCGTCGGTGAAGAACACCTCGTTGAACTCGGAGTCCCCGGTGAGCTGCACGATGGGTCGGATCTCGACACCCGGCTGATCCAGTGGCACAAGCAGATACGCCAGACCATTGTGCCGCTTGGAGCCCTTCTCGGATCGGGCGATGACGAAGCACCACTGGGCCCAGTGCGCCAGCGACGTCCACACCTTCTGCCCGTTGATGATCCACTGCTGTTTCCCCGTCGCTTCGCTCGCCCCGGCGTCGCCATCGAGGACGGCAGACGTCGCCACGTTGGCCAGGTCGCTGCCCGCCCCCGGCTCGGAATAGCCCTGGCACCACAGTTCGGTCACGTCCCTGATCGCGGGGAGGAAACGCTGCTGCTGCGCCGCAGTGCCGTAGGCGATGAGCGTCGGTCCGACCAGTTCCTCACCGAGATGGTTGACCTTGTCCGGGGCGTCGGCGCGCGCGTACTCCTCGTAGAACGCCACCCGATGGGCCACCGACAGTCCGCGGCCGCCGTGCTCGACCGGCCAGCCCAGGCAGGTCAGCCCCGCCGCCGCCAGATGGCGGTTCCAGGCCCGCCGTTCCTCGAAGGCCTCATGTTCGCGGCCCGGGCCGCCGAGACCCTTCAGTGCGGCATAGTCGCCGACCAGATTGTCGGCCAACCACCCGCGGACCTCCGCCCGGAACTTCTCGACCGTGATCACCCCTGTAGGCTAACCTACCAAGCACTTGCTTTGGTGGCCCGGCGGACAACGAACCAGGCATTACGGACGGAGCATCGCGATGACGGGCCTGCTCACCACACCGGCGGTGCTGGACCGGATGGCGTGCGACTTCGCCGACCACCAGGCCGTGGTCACCGGCGACCGCCAATTCACCTTCGCCGAACTGCGCGAGGAAGTCCGCCGCACCGCGGCGGCCATCGCCGGCCTCGGCGTGCGCCCCGGAGACCGGGTGGCGCTGTGGTCGCCCAACACCTGGCACTGGGTGGTCGCCTGTCTGGCCGTCCACTACGCGGGCGGCGTCATGGTGCCGATCAACACCCGCTACACCGCCGAGGAGGCCGCCGACATCATCGGCCGGACCGGCGCGCCCCTGCTGATCGCGATGGGCCGGTTCCTGGGCGCCGACCGGGTCGCCGAACTCAACCGCGAGGATCTGCCGGCACTGCGCCACATCGTCCGCATCCCCGTCGAGGAGGCCGACGGCAGCTGGGATGACTTCCTCGCGGGTCCGCAGCCGCCGATGTCCGAGGTCGACGCCCGGGCCGCGGCCGTGCGACCCGACGATGTCTCCGACATCCTGTTCACCTCCGGAACCACGGGGCGCAGCAAGGGCGTGCTGTGCCGGCACCGACAGTCGTTGTCCGCGTCGGCCTCATGGGCGGCGTGCGGTCAGGTCACCAGCGCCGACCGCTATCTGTGCATCAACCCGTTCTTCCACAACTTCGGCTACAAGGCCGGGATCCTGGCCTGCCTGCAGACCGGCGCGACGCTGGTTCCTCAGCTGACGTTCGACGCCGAGGAGGCGATGCGGCTGGTGCAGGAACACCGGATCACCGTGCTGCCGGGCCCGCCGACCGTCTATCAGATCCTGCTGGATCACCCGTCCCGCAAGGACTTCGACCTGAGCTCGCTACGGTTCGCGGTCACCGGCGCGGCGACCGTGCCGGTGGTGCTGATCGAGCGGATGCAGAGCGAACTCGACTTCACCATCGTGCTCACCGCCTACGGTCTCACCGAGGCGAGCGGATTCGGCACGATGTGCCGGGCCGACGACGATCCGATCACGGTGGCCACCACCTGCGGTCGTCCGATGGCTGATTTCGAACTGCGCATCGCCGGAGCCGCCGACGCCGGCGCCGGCGAGGTTCTGTTGCGGGGCCCCAACGTCATGGTGGGCTACCTCGACGACCCGGCCGCGACCGCGGCGACCATCGACGCCGACGGCTGGCTGCACACCGGCGATATCGGCACCGTCGACGACGCCGGGAACCTGCGGATCACCGACCGGCTCAAGGACATGTACATCTGCGGCGGGTTCAACGTCTACCCCGCCGAGGTCGAGCAGGTCCTGGCCCGCCTCGACGGGGTCGCCGAGTCGGCGGTCATCGGCGTTCCCGACGATCGCCTCGGCGAAGTGGGCCGGGCCTTCGTCGTGCGCCGCACCGGCGCCGAGATCGACGAGGAGGCTGTGATCGCCTACGCCCGAAAGCATCTGGCGAATTTCAAAGCCCCCCGCTCGGTGGTATTCCTCGACCAACTGCCCCGCAATGCCGGCGGGAAAGTGGTCAAACCGACTCTGCGGAAGATGGCGTGATGGACATCGACTACGACGACGCGACCTGCGCCTTCCGCGACGAGGTCCGCACCTTCCTCGCGGCGAACACCCACGAGTTCCCGACGAAGTCCTACGACACCGCCGACGGCTTCGCCCAACACCGCCGTTGGGACCGGGTGCTCTTCGACGCCGGACTCTCGGTCATCTCCTGGCCGGAACGGTACGGCGGGCGCGACGCGACCCTGCTGCAGTGGGTGGTGTTCGAGGAGGAGTACTTCCGCGCCGGGGCCCCCGGGCGGGCCAGTGCCAACGGCACCTCCATGCTGGCCCCGACACTCTTCGGCCACGGCACCGAGGAGCAGCGGATGCGGATCCTGCCGACAATGGCCAGTGGCGAACAGATCTGGGCCCAAGCCTGGTCGGAACCGGAGTCCGGCAGTGACCTGGCCTCGCTGCGGTCCACCGCCACCCGGACCGATGGCGGCTGGCTGCTCAACGGCCAGAAGATCTGGAGCAGCCGCGCTCCGTTCGGGGACCGGGCTTTCGGGCTGTTCCGCTCCGATCCGGATTCCCAGCGTCACCGCGGCCTGACGTATCTGATGTTCGACCTGCAGGCAGACGGTGTGACGGTCCGCGCCATCGAACAGCTCGGCGGGGCAACGGGTTTCGGCGAGATCTTCCTCGACGACGTCTTCGTCCCGGATGCCGATGTCATCGGGGAGGCCGGCGAGGGCTGGCGGGCGGCGATGAGCACCGCCAGCAACGAACGCGGGATGTCGCTGCGCAGCCCGGCGCGTTTCGTCGCCCCGGCCCAGCGCCTGGTCACCGAGTGGCGGGACCGCGGCGCGGACCCGGCGTTCGCCGACCGGGTGGCCGATGCCTGGATCAAGGCCCAGGCCTACCGGTTGCACACCTTCGGGACGGTCACCCGCATCGCCGAGGGCGGGGAGTTGGGCGCCGAATCGTCGGTCACCAAGGTGTTCTGGTCCGACCTCGATGTCGCCCTTCATCAGACCGCACTGGACCTGCGCGGGCCGGACGCCGAACTCGCCGACTCCTGGACCGACGGTCTGCTGTTCGCCCTGGGCGGCCCGATTTACGCGGGTACCAACGAGGTTCAGCGCAACATCATCGCCGAGCGACTCCTGGGCCTGCCCAAGGACGGTGCGAAGGCCTGATGAGGTTCTCCCTCGACCCCCAACAGCGCGACTTCGCGGCCAGCATCGACGCCGCATTGGGTGCCGCCGATGTGCCGGCGGCGATCCGGGCCTGGATCGGTGGTGACACCGTGCCGGGTCGTGCGGTGTGGGCACGACTGGCCGACCTCGGTGTCACGGCTCTTGCGGTGCCGGAGAAGTTCGACGGGATCGGCGCCCATCCGGTGGATCTCGTCGTCGCTTCTGAACGGCTGGGCCGGTGGTGCGTCCCCGGCCCGGTCACGGAATCGATTGCGGTGGCGCCGGTTCTGCTCGCCGACGACGACCGGGCAGCCGCGCTGGCCAGCGGTGAACTGATCGCCACCGTGGCGATGCCCCCGGTGGTGCCGCGCGCGGTCGATGCCGAGTTCGCGGACCTGGTCCTGCTGGCCACCGACGCCGGTGTCACCGACGCGACGGCTGGTGCCGACCACGAGTCGGTGGACCCGGCGCGGCGACTGTTCGACGTCGACCCGGCCGGCCGGGCCCGGCCGGCCGACGTCGCACGGGCTTACGACGTCGGGGTACTCGCGACCGCCGCCCAACTCGTCGGCGCCGGGCAGGCGATGCTGGACATGTCGGTGGACTACGCCAAGCAGCGCACCCAGTTCGGCCGGCCGATCGGCAGCTATCAGGCCATCAAGCACAAACTGGCCGACGTGCACATCGCGTGTGAGTTGGCCCGTCCGTTGGTCTTCGGCGCGGCGCTGTCACTGGCCGACGACTCTGATCACGCCGCCCGGGACGTCAGTGCGGCCAAGGCCGCCGCCTCCGATGCCGCCCTGCTGGCGGCGCGCACGGCACTGCAGACTCACGGCGCGATCGGCTACACCGCCGAGCACGACCTGTCGCACTGGCTGCTGCGGGTGCAGGCGCTGCATTCGGCCTGGGGTGACCCCGCAAGCCATCGCCGTCGCGTCCTGGAGGCGCTGGGCCGAGAAGCACCGGAGGTGCGGTGACCACCAAGGACGAACGGCAGATGTTGCGACAGACCGTCGCGGCCCTGGTCGACAAGCATGCGGGACCCGAGGCGGTGCGGCGCGCCATGGACTCCGAACGCGGTTACGACGAGGCGCTGTGGACCATGCTGTGCGAGCAGGTGGGCGCCGCGGCGCTGGTGGTACCGGATGAGCTCGGCGGTGCCGGCGGTGAATTGGCCGATGCGGCAGCGGTTCTCGAGGAACTCGGCCGCGGGCTGGTGCCCACGCCGCTGCTGGCGACCACGTTGGCGGAGCTGGCGCTGATGGCGGCCGAGGACCCCGACGCTGACACCCTCGAGCGACTCGCCGCGGGGGAATCGATCGGGACGGTGGTCTTCGACCGGGACTATGTGGTCAGCGGTGACGTCGCCGACGTGGTCCTGTCGATCGACGCCGGCCGGGTGGTCCGCTGGACGGATGTGACAGCGGAGCCCCGCACGCCGCTGGATCCCACCCGCCGCCTGGCGCGACTGAGCCCCGGTGCAACATCGGTGGTCGGGTCGGACCCGGGCCTGGCCGACATCGCCGCGGTCCTGCTGGCCGCCGAGCAGGTCGGCGCCGCCGCGCGCTGCCTGGAACTGACCGTCGAATACACCAAGCAGCGCGTGCAATTCGGCCGCCCGATCGGCAGCTTCCAGGCCCTCAAGCACCGGATGGCCGACATGTACGTCGCCGTCCAATCGGCACGCGCGGTGGTGGGCGACGCCGTCGCCGACCTCACCCCGGTGAGCGCCGCCCTGGCCAGGCTGGCAGCCAGCGAGACGTTCTGCACGGTCGCCGGAGAGGCGGTCCAGTTGCACGGGGGGATCGCGATCACCTGGGAACACGACATGCATCTGTACTTCAAGCGGGCGCACAGCAGCGCCCAGTTGTTCGGACCACCACGAGAGCAGTTGCGGCGCCTCGAATCGGAGATCCACTAGGGGCGTGTTCTAACCTGGGCGAGATGAGCGGTCACGTCGCACGCCGAGCCGGAATCCCGCCGTTCTACGTCATGGACGTCTGGCTGGCCGCCGCTGAACGCCAACGGACCCACGGCGACCTGGTCAACCTGTCGGCCGGCCAGCCGAGCGTCGGAGCGCCCGCACCGGTACTCGCCGCCGCCGAGAAGGCGCTGCGATCCGGCCCGCTGGGATACACGGTGGCGCTTGGCATTCCGGAGCTTCGCCAGGCCATCGCGGATTCCTACGCCGACAAGTTCGGCTTGGATGTCGGCGTCGACGACGTCGTTCTGACCACCGGGTCCTCCGGCGGCTTCCTGCTCACCTTTCTGGCCTGTTTCGACGCCGGCGACCGGGTGGCCATCGCCAGCCCGGGCTACCCCTGCTACCGCAACATCCTCTCGGCACTGGGCTGTGACGTGGTGGAGATCGAGTGCGACGAGCGGACCCGGTTCCAGCCCACGGTGGCGATGCTCGCCGAACTCGACCCCCCGGTGCAGGGGGTGATCATCGCCAGCCCGGCCAACCCGACCGGGACGGTGATCCCCCCGTCCGAACTTGCCGCCATCGCCGGATGGTGCGACGAGCAGGGCGTGCGACTGGTCAGCGACGAGGTCTACCACGGGCTGGTGTATCCCGGTGCGCCGGCGACCTCGTGCGCGTGGCAGACCTCCCGCAACGCCGTTGTGGTGAACAGCTTTTCGAAGTACTACGCGATGACGGGGTGGCGGCTCGGCTGGCTGCTGGTGCCCGAGGAGTTGCGCCGCGCGGTGGACTGCCTGACCGGCAACTTCACCATCTGTCCCCCGGTACTCGCCCAGCACGCGGCAGTCGCGGCCTTCACCCCGGAGGCCGTCGCCGAGGCAGACGGACACCTGCACCACTACGCCGCCAACCGGGAGACGCTGATCGCCGGTCTGCGCCAACTCGGTCTGGCCCGGCTGGCACCGGCGGACGGGGCGTTCTACGTCTACGCCGACGTCTCCGACTTCACCTCGGACTCACTGAGGTTCTGCGAGAGGCTGCTGACCGACACCGGACTGGCGATCGCCCCGGGAATCGACTTCGACACGATGCGGGGCGGTTCGTCGGTGCGTCTGTCGTTCGCCGGGCCGACGGCCGATATCGACGAGGCACTGCGCCGACTGGGGCCCTGGCTGAGCCGTTGACGGCGCATCAGGTGTGATTGAGGACATACGACGCAGACAGCACCCGTCACTGTTACGGTCCGGGAATAGAGACTTTTCGGCTGATTGGGGCGGCGCATGACCACCAAGGACATCGAGTACGGCTCCGGCCGCTACATCGGCCGAGTCGGCGCCTTGGCGGTGGCTCTGGGCATCGGGGTGGCAATCGCGGCCGTACCGACGGTCGCGAGCGCCGATTCGACCGACTCGACGGATTCGACCGCCGGGTCGGCGTCGACCGGCGCCGCCCCGTCGGCGCGCGAACGTTCAACCATTCGTGGCAGCCGGACCGCGGTGGTCAACACCGGTGGTTCGACGTCGGCACCCCGCAGCTCCGCTGAGGGGCCCGCACCGAGTGCCGCCACCAAGCGACGTGGTTCCACCGGGACCGTCGACACGTCGCCGGTCAGCAAGTCCGCCTCCGCCGTCGTTGTCGAACCTCCGCGGGAGTCCGCAGCGCCCTTGTCACTCCCGCCCTCCAACGAGGTCGCCGGCCCGACCCACGATGCTCAGCCGACCTTCGTTTCGACAGGCCCGGTTGGCCTGGTCCGGTCCGCCGAGGCCACGGCGACCTCCGCCAGGCCGACCCAGCCCGCGGCGCCAACACTCGAATGGGCCACACCCAAGGCCGCCACGCAGGCTGCACCCGTCATGGTCGCAACCCCGCAGGCGGCGGCCAGTGGGTCGGTGTCCGCACCGAGTGCGCTGGCCTGGTTGGGCTCGCACAGCAACGGCGACGCACCCGCTGCCGCTCCCCTGGCGTGGGCTGCGGCCGCGGTCACCCGCAGGGAATCAGCTGCCCATCCCATCGCCGATTTCATCGGCATCTTCGTCAGCAACGGCACCGCCGATCACCCGGACGCCGGAGTCCTGATCGGCAGCGGGTTCAGCTACGACGCCCAGACCTGCCTCGGCCAGACCGTCTGCAACGGCGGCAAGGCGGGACTGCTCGGCAATGGCGGAAGTGGCTACAACGGCGGCAACGGCGGGGCGGCCGGGTGGTTCGGCAACGGCGGCGGCGGCGGCGGCGGCCTCCCCGGGCAGTCCGCCGGTACCGGCGGACGCGGCGGGTTGTTCGTCGGTGACGGCGGGAGCGGGGGCAAAGGCGGGGATGCCCTGGCAGTAGGGGGTATCGGCGGCAACGGCGGCGACGGCGGGAGCACCGGCCTGCTGTCGGTCTGGGGCCGCGGCGGCAACGGCGGAGCCGCGGGCAATGGCGCCGCGGGAGGCACCGAGAGCGACGGCGGCGACGGCGGTAGCGGTGGACGCGGCGGCAACGGCAGCTGGATCTTCGGCACTGGCGGCAACGGCGGAGGCGGCGGCAACGGCGGCGACGCCACATACGGAATCCCCGGGGTCGGCGGCGTGGGTGGCGAAGCCGGCGTAGGGCGGCTACTGGTCCTCTTCAAGCGGGTCGGGACGCCCGGCATCGACGGCAGGGACGGCAGCGCAGGCGGCGGTTGCGCTGGTTCGTGCCCCCCGAATCGGGTGTTCGCCCCCTACATCGACATGGCCTCGACGACGCAGCGCGAAGAGACCTGGTACATGAACGACAGCACGGATCCCACCAAACCCGGGACCCCGAGCCTGGTGTCGACGATGACCAAGACCGGTATCGAGGCCGCGACCCTGGCATTCGTCAACCAGCAGGGCAGGGGCGGGGACTTCGTCTGGGGCAGCTCCGACAACCCTCTGGGAAACATCGAATTCGACACCGATCCGGGTAAGAAGATCAAGGCCGACATCCAGGCCGCCAAGGACAACGGCCTGAACATCATCGTTTCCTTCGGCGGCATCACCGCTTGCCAGAACGGGGTGGAGATCGGTCAGCTCAATGGCGAGGCCGCGGCACTGAGCAGCACCCCGATCGCCGGCACCGGCGCGAAGTCGATGACCCTGACGCTGAACCAACCGATCGATTTCGCCGCCATGGAGCCCGGCACCATCAGCGGACAGATCAAGATCAACGACGCGGTGACCGACCTGTACACGGTCGGCAACAGCGGCACATTCACCTTCACCCACCAGGTGAGCTACCAGGTTCCCATAGCGACGAAGGGGACGATCGCGCCCGACGGAAGCGCCATCACGTTCGAGTTCGACAGGGAGGTGACGCCGAACTACGGCCCCGTCGGCACCAATCTGAGTTACGGCATCGAAGCCGGATTCCTGCGGATGAAGCAGGCCTACAAGGACGCCATCCAGTACTTCTACGACATGGGCATCCGCCACTTCGATCTCGATATCGAGGGCCCCGCCCTGTCGATCGGCCAGGCGGGCATCAACAACCAACGCCACCGGGTCTTCAAGGCCTTCCAGGACGAGAACACCTTCCCCGACATGGAACTCTCCTACGTCCTGCCCATCGGCCCCAACACCGGCTGGGCCCCCACGGTCGATCCGGGCCGGCTCATCAAGGCAGCGGGCGAGATCGGCCTGAAGGTGAGCACCTGGAACATGATGGCCTTCGACTACGGGCCGGCCTCCTACCAATACATGCTGGACAACGAGGCGAACATGGTGGACATGCTGATCGGGGAGGCCGAGACGGGAATCACGGTGGATCCGTACTTCCCGATCAAGGGCGCTGTCCAATACCTGGTGGACTACGGCCTCGCGACGGACACCCAGGACGCCTTCCAGAAGCTGGGCGTGACGCTGATGATCGGCCAGGATGACACCGTCTATGTGAAGGACGCCACGCCTGAGGGCTTCACAGCCGGTGACGGGGCGGCCGTCGAGGCCATCACCCCCGCCCAGGTGGGTGGCACGGACCCGGCGGCCGAAACCGTGTTGAACTGGGCCCTCGACAAGGGCGTCGGCCTGCTGTCGTTCTGGTCGCTGGGCCGCGACCGGCCCAGCTACAACACCACCTCCTACAACCCGAGCCTGTCGGTGGCCTACCAGACCGGGACCCCGGCCGTCGGCGTATTGGAGACCACCAAGATTGCCGGAGGTGGAAGTGCCTCTGTCACAATGGCTTTCACGCCTACAATGAGCCGGACCGCGAAGGGCGGTAACCTCTACAACGCCGGTGACGCCTACCTGGGAACCTTCGCGATCAACCCGGACAACACGCTGCAGTTCACGTATGTGCCGCCGGCGCTTCCCGTCAAGGCAACGGGGGGTGTGATCGATCCGGCCACCGGAGTGCTGCGGGTCGACTTCGACGGCAATGTCACCGACACCATCTGGAGCAAGGTCGACCTGGACCCGAAGATTCTCATCGAGTACCAGGATCAGGATTTGGTCTACACCCGGATACTCGACCAGTTCGACGACTGAGCGAGGTGGGCCGCGTCGGCCGCGTCGACGTCGGCCAGATACAGCGCGATCGGCAGCGAGGACTTGTAGGTCGCCAGCAGTTTCACGGCGATGATGGGCGCCAGTGAACCGGCGAAGATCGCGGTGACCGGCCGAATCGGTCAGCGGCCCGACCCGCCTGAGGGATCACCACGAAGTGCACGGCGTGTACCACTCAACGACGGTGCCCGCCATCGAGGCGGCCCACCACCCGCCTCAGCCCGGAATTGGTCTGCGTCATCGGCGCTCCTTCCCCGACATAGGGTAAGGGCATGCCATTTCTGGACCACGCCCTCGGCCATATCTACTACCAGCACTGGGCGGTGGCCGAGCCACGAGCCACCGTGATTTTTCTGCACGGATTCGGCGAGCACACCGGGCTGTATGACCGCTACGGCATTGCGTTGAACGCCGCGGGCATCGACCTGTGGGCCGTCGATCAGTTGGGCCATGGCCTGTCACCAGGCGAGCGCGGGCAGATCGGCACACTGGAGGACAGTTCAGCGCTGGCCGAGGCGCTGACCACCCTGGCCGAGCAGGCACACCCCGGCATTCCGCTTGTGGCACAGGGACATTCATACGGTGCGGTTGTGACGCTGTTCCGGCTGCTGGAGAACCCCGCCCGGTACCGGGCCGGCATCATCTCCGGTGCGCCGCTGGTGCCGATACCGGAGTTGGTCGACCTCAACACCGCGCTGAACCTCGACCCGGCCGGGTTGTCCAGCGATCCCTTCTACCTGGACCTCATCGAGAACGATCCGCTGGCGTTCACCAGCGCCGACAGCCGCAGCCTGACCCGCGAACTCGACCGGGGCTGGGACCGTTTCGGGGCCGAACTCCCCGCCCTGACGGTGCCGACCCTGGCGGTGCACGGGGAGATCGACCCGATCGCCTCCCCGGGCGCCGTGCGGGCCTACGCCGCGCAGATCGAGGCGCTGGAGTACCTCGAATTCGCCGGAACCCGCCATGACGTCCTCAACGACACCGCGCACGCCGAGGTGACCGCCGCGATCGTCGACTTCATCGACCGCGCAACCGGTTAGAGCCAGGTATCCGGCGACGTGGCGGTCAGGAACGACTCGAGGTCGTCGCGCCACTGCGCGGGCGTGGTCTTGTCCGGCTCAATGCCGGTGTACTCGCCGCGGTAGAACAACAGCGGCCTCGGCTTGACCGTCGGCACCTCCGACAGCGACTGCACCAGGCCGAACACCACGAAGTGATCACCGCCGTCGTGCACGGCGTGAACCGTGCAGTCGATGTGGGCCAGCGAGTTGTCGATCACCGGCGAACCGAGCGGCGAGGTGTGCCAGTCGACGCCGGCGAACTTGTCCGGCTCCCTGGATCCGAATCGGGCGCAGATCTCCCGCTGCTTCTCGGTCAGCACGTTGACACAGAACGTTCCGCTGGCCTCGATGGCCTGCCATGACCGGGACATCTTGGTGGGACAGAACAGCACCAGGGGTGGGTCCAGCGACAGCGCCGCGAAGGACTGGCAGGCGAAGCCGATGGGCGCCCCGTCATCCATGGTGGTGATGATCGTGATGCCGGTGCAGAACTGCCCGAGTGCCTGACGGAAAGCCCGCGGGTCGATGGGTTGCGGGGACATCTACGTGGTGACGTGCGAGCCGATGGTGAAGTCGTGACCCCACAGGCTCACCGCGGTGCTCTCCCGCGCGATCCAGCCGTCGTCATCCTCGACTTGCAATCCCTCACAACCGAATTCGACGTCGAAGCCACTCGGTGTCTTCATGTAGAACGACAGCATCTTATCGTTGACGTGCCGGCCCAGGGTGGCCGACATCGGGACCTTGCGCCGCAGTGCGCGGTCGAGACACAACCCGACGTCGTCGCTGCCCTCCACTTCCATCATGAGATGCACGACGCCACTGGGCGTCGGCATCGGCAGGAAGGCGAGGCTGTGATGGCGCGGGTTGCAGCCGAAGAACCGAAGCCATGCCGGGGGCCCGTCTGCCGGACGCCCCACCAGTTGCGGCGGCAGCCGCATCGAGTCGCGCAGTGTGAAACCCAGAACGTCGCGGTAGAAGTGCAGAGCCTCGGCGTCGTCGCGGGTGGACAGCACCACGTGGCCCAGGCCCTGGTCTCCGGTGACGAACGTGTGCCCGTACGGGCTGACGACGCGGCGATGTTCCAGTGCGGCGCCGTGAAACACCTCCAACTGATTGCCGGACGGGTCGGCGAAGGTGATCATCTCGTCGACGCGACGGTCTGCCAACTGCGCCGCGGTGGCCTCCTTGTAGGGGACGCCCTCGACATCCAGCGCGCTGCGGATGTGCTGCAGCCCTTCGGCATTCGCACACTCCCAGCCTGCCACCGACAGTCGGTCATGCTCACCGGGAACGATGACCAGTCGGGCCGGGAAGTCATCCATCCGCAGGTACAGCGCGCCGTCCACGACGCCCTTGCCCTCGACCATCCCCAGCACCTTGAGCGCGTACTCTCGCCACGCAGGCACATCGGTGGATTCGAAACGCAGATAGCCCAGCGATCGGATCGCACTGCTGCTCATGCGTCACCTCCGAGGAAATCGATCGTCAGCCTGTTGAACTCGTCGAACTTCTCCACCTGGGCCCAGTGACCGCATTGCCCGAAAACGTGCAGCTGAACCCGGGGGATCTGCTTGAGCGCCACCAGGGCTCCGTCGAGCGGATTGACCCGGTCTTCGCGGCCCCAGATCAGCAGCACCCGCTGGCGCAGCTTGTAGACCTCACGCCACATCATGCCGAGTTCGAAGTCCGGCCCGGCGAAGGACTTCCCCATGGCACGTGCGGCGGCCAGTGACTCCGGCGTGCTGGCGATGGCGAACCGCTCGTCGACGAGTTCGGGGGTGATCAGCTTCTGGTCGAACACCATGATCCGCAGGAAGCGTTCCATGTTCTCCCGCGTCGGGTCGGCGCTGAACCGGCCCAGCAGCTTGACGCCCTCGGTCGGGTCGGGGGAGAACAGATTGACGCTCAAGCCGCCCGGCCCCATCAGCACCAGTCGGCCGGCGCGCTTCGGGTTGTCCAGCGCGAAACGCACCGCCGTTCCGCCGCCCAGCGAATTACCCACCAGCGCAGCGCTGTCGATACCGAGGTGGTCGAAGAGGGCCAGCACCGCGTTGGCGCTGTACCGGTTGTACTGCTCGTGTTCGGCGTGCTTGTCGGAGTGTCCGTACCCCGGTTGATCGATGGCGATGACGTGGAAGTGCCGCGCCAGCACGGCGATGTTGCGTCCGAAGTTCGACCAGCTTGACGCGCCCGGACCACCACCGTGCAGCAGCACGATCGTCTGGTCGTTGCCCTCGCCGGCCTCGTGGTAGTGCAGCCGCATGTCCCGCTGAAAATCTCCGGCGGACGAATGGACGTCGGCGTAGCGAGAGGTGGATTCGAAGGTGATGTCCTGCTGTGACTCGGCTTCCTGGATGAACGACGTCATGAAATCAGGGAACCCCTAGACCATCGTGTCGCCGAGCGGGAGCCCGAACTCCTGGTTGCCGTACATCACGTAGGCGCGCTCGGCATCGTTGGCGGCATGCACCCGGCCGGCATGGGCATCACGCCAGAAGCGTTGCAGGGCTTGGTCGTTGTTGAGGGCGGTGGCTCCGGCGGCTTCGAAGAGCCGGTCGATGGAGGCGATGGCGCGGCCGGTGGCGCGCACCTGATCGCGACGGGCGCGGGCCCGCAACTCCATCGGGACCTCTTTGCCGTCACACAGCAGCGCGTACTCCTCGGCGAGATTGCCGCTCAACTGGCGCCAGGCCGCGTCGATGTCGCTGGCAGCCTCGGCGATGCGGATCTTGGCGAACGGGTCGTCCTTGGCCTTCTCGCCGGCGAACGCGGCGCGAACCCGCTTGCCCTGGTGCTCCACGTGGGCGTCGTAGGCGCCGTAGGCCATACCGACGATGGGCGTTGAGATGGTGGTGGGATGCATTGTGCCCCATGGCATCCGGTATACCGACGCCGTATTGGTCTTCAGTCCGCCGGCCGAACCGTCGTTCATGGCCCCGTAGGACAGGAACCGGTGACGCGGCACGAACACGTCCTTGACGACCAGCGTGTTGCTGCCGGTGGCCTTCAGGCCGACCACATTCCATTCATCGCGGATCTGGTAATCGCCCAGCGGCATCAGGAAGCTGCCGAAGTCCACCGGACGCCCGTCCTTGATCACCGGACCGCCGACGAAGGTCCAGGCGGCGTGGTCGCAGCCCGAGGACCACAACCAGGTGCCGTTCACCAGGTAACCACCGTCGACGACGACGCCGGCGCCCATCGGCGCGTAGGACGAGGACACCCGCACGCTCGGGTCGTCGGCCCAGACGTCCTCCTGGGCCTGCTGGTCGAACTGCGCCAGATGCCAGTTGTGCACGCCGAGGATGCCGCCGGCCCATCCGGTGGACCCGCAGGCACTGGCGATGCGACGGACCGCTTCGAAGAACAACGTGGGATCGCACTGCAGGCCGCCCCACTGCTCGGGCTGCAGCAGTTTGAAGAAGCCGGCCTCCTCGAGGTCGGCGATGTTGGCATCGGGAAGGCGCCGCAACTGCTCCGCCTCAGGGGCCCGCTCACGCAGTCGTGGGAGCAGGGCATCGATGGCGGAAAGAACGGTCTGCGCGTCACGCTGCTGAATGGACGTCACTGCATGCCTCCCGGGAGTGCTGAACTGGAACTCAGACTAGAACACGTTACGATTTGTGTCGAGCAGACGGTACTAGTGCCAGGTAGTTCATCGTATTGTCATTTCTATAACGTGTTCTAGTTAACCGAAGGGATCGATCGTCTCGTGCCGACCTCCGACAATCCGGCCACCGTCGTGGTGCAACTGGACGGACAGACCCACACCGTGTCATGGCCGCGGGGGGAGAAGCTGCTCGACGTCCTGCTCGAGAAGGGAATCGAAGCGCCCTACTCCTGCCGGGAAGGACACTGCGGCGCGTGTGCGACGACGGTCGTCACCGGCGAGGTCGAGATGGAGACCAACGACGTGCTCGAACCCGACGATCTGGCCGACGGTCTGATCCTGGCCTGCCAGGCCCACCCGGTGACCGATGAGGTCGAGGTCAGCTACGACTAGCCACCAGCCATCCCAGATCGGACTGAAGAAGGCGCTCAGTCAGCGGCACCTGAGGATGATCGCCATGGGCGGCGTGATCGGGGCCGGCCTGTTCGTCGGGTCCGGGGTGGTGATCAGGAGCACCGGGCCGAGCGCCTTCCTGACCTATCTGCTGTCGGGCCTGCTGATCGTGTCGGTCATGCGGATGCTGGCCGAGATGGCGGTGGCCAACCCGTCGACGGGGTCGTTCGCCGATTACGCCCGCAATGCCCTGGGCGACTGGGCCGGATTCTCGGTCGGCTGGCTGTACTGGTACTTCTGGGTGATCGTCGTCGGCTTCGAGGCGATCGCCGGCGCCAAGATCATCAACTACTGGGTGGACATCCCGCTGTGGCTGACCGGGTTGGTGCTGCTGGTGGCGATGACCGTCACGAACCTGTTGTCGGTCTCCTCCTTCGGCGAGTTCGAATACTGGTTCGCCGGAGTCAAAGTCGCGGCGATCATCGTCTTCATCGCCCTGGGCACGCTCTACGTCACCGGATTGTGGCCGCACCGGCACGCGGACTTCTCCAACCTGTGGTCGCACGGCGGATTCTTCCCGCTCGGCGTCGGCGCCGTCACCGTCGCCGTGGTCACGGCGATCTTCTCGATGGTCGGCCCGGAGATCGCCACCATTGCCGCAGCGGAGTCCGCGGACCCCGAACGCGCCATCGCGAAGGCGGCGAACTCCGTGATCGTGCGTATCGCGGTGTTCTTCGTCGGCGCGTTGTTCCTGATCGTCACGATCCTGCCGTGGAACGACGACAGAACGTCGTCTCCGTTCGTGGCGGCGTTCACCGAGATGGGCATCCCCTACGCGGACCAGATCATGAACGCGGTCGTGCTCACCGCGGTGTTGAGTTGTCTCAACTCCGGGATGTACACCGCATCGCGGATGTTGTTCGTGCTGGCGGCCCGTCGCGAGGCGCCGGCGAAACTGGTCGAGATCACCAGTCGGGGTGTACCGGTGTACGCCATCCTGCTGTCGTCGGTCATCGGACTGCTCTGCGTCATCGCCGCGGCGTTCTCCCCCGACACCATCTTCGCGTTCCTGCTGAACTCCAGCGGGGCCATCATCCTGTTCGTCTACCTGCTGATCGTCGCCTCGCAGATCGTGCTTCGCTACCGAACACCCGACGACCAACTGACGCTGAAGATGTGGTTGTTCCCATCGCTGTCGCTCCTGACCGGGGCCGCCATCGTGGCGATCCTGGTGCAGATGTACTTCCAGCACGACCTGCGATCCCAGTTGATCCTCAGCCTGCTGTCGGTCGCATCGGTGCTGGTGCTCTTCTTCGCCAGTCGCCGGTTCATCGCTAACGCGGTAGACCCAGCAGCCTCTCCCCCGCCATCGTGAGCAGGATCTGCTCGGTGCCGCCGGCGATCGACAGGCACCGGGTGTTCAGGAAGCTCAGCACCGCCTCGTTGGTGACCAGGCCAGCCCCCGGCGACAGTTCCATCCGCAGTTCCTCGAGCGACTGCCGGTAGCGCACGCCGATCAGCTTGCGCGCGCTGGCTTCGGCGCTGGTGTCCTGGCCACCGACCGCCAGTTGCGCAATCCGGTGATCGAGCAGCGACCCGACCTGGGCCGCCAGCAGCAGACCGCCCAGACGATCGGCCAGTGCCGGGTCCGGCTCCGAACCGGCCATGGTGCGCAGCATCTGTTCCATCGGGTTGCCCAGCGCGGTGCCGTGGGCCATGGCCACCCGCTCGCTGGCCAGGGTGCTACGGGCCAGGCGCCAGCCGTCGTTGACCGTGCCGACCACCATGTCGTCGGGGACGAAGACGTCGTCGAAGAACACCTCGTTGAACAGTTCGTCGCCGGTGATCTCGCGCAGCGGCCGGATCACGATGCCGGGCGAGCGCATGTCGACCAGGAAGTAGGTGATCCCCTTGTGTTTCGGAGCATCGGGGTCGGTGCGCGCCAGGCACACGCCCCAGTCGGCCTTATGCGCCGCCGACGTCCACACCTTCTGCCCCTTCAGCAGCCAACCGCCTTCGGCGCGTTCGGCTTTGGTGCGCAGCGCGGCCAGATCCGAACCCGCCTCCGGCTCACTGAACAGCTGGCACCACAGCACCTCGCCGCGCAGCGTGGCGGGCACGAACCGCGCGATCTGATCGGGCGTTCCGGCCTCGAGGATGGTCGGCACCGCCCACCATCCGATCACCAGATCAGGGCGCACGACTCCGGCGGCTACCAGTTCCTGATCGATCAGAAGTTGCTCGGCCGGGGAAGCCTCGCGGCCGTGCGGCTTGGGCCAGTGCGGCGCCAGCAGCCCCGAATCGGCCAGGGCGACCTGACGCTTCTCCACCGGCAACGCGGCCACCTGCGCCACGGCGGCACTGATCTCCGAGCGCAGATGCGCGACCGAATCGAGGTCGATGTGCAGATCGCGGCGGATTCCGCCGACGGTCAGTTCCGCGACCCGGCGCAGCCAACGCGACCGCCCACCGAGGAACTGGCCGATGGCGTAGGCGCGCCGCAGGTACAGATGCGCGTCGTGCTCCCAGGTGATGCCGATACCGCCGAGCACCTGGATGCAGTCCTTGGCGTTGGCCGTCGCGGCCTCGATGCCCGCCGCCGTGGCCACCGCCGCCGCGATCGACAGTTGCTCGTCGTCTCCGCAGTCCGCGGCCACCGCGGCATCCCCCGCGGCGACGGCGATCTGCTGGGCGCGCAGCAACATCTCGGCGCACATGTGTTTGACGGCCTGGAAACTGCCGATCGGCTTGCCGAACTGCTCGCGCACCTTGGCGTATTCCACGGCGGTGTCCAGCGCCCAACCGGCGACACCGGCCGCCTCGGCGGCCAGCACGGTCGCGGCCAGATCCTCGAACCGTCGTCGAGACACCGCCAAGCGGGTGAACGGAGCGGCGTCACAGGTGACTCTGGCCAGCGGGCGGGAGAAGTCGCTGGCGGCCAGCGACTCGACGACAACACCCGGACCAGAAGCCTCCACCAGCACCACGTGCTCACCGACCGGCAGTAACAAGACCCCGGAGGCTTGCCCGCCCAGGACGTAGTCGGCCGAACCGGATACCGTGCCGGCATCGCCGCGCAGGTTCGCGTCGAGGGCGACACCGGCCGTCACCTCCCCAGTCGAGAGCGCCTGCAGCACAGTCGCATCCGAGATCACCAGGGTGGCCAGCGCTGTGCTGGCGATCGGTCCGGGCACCAGCGCGCGGGCCGCCTCCTCGATCATCACGCAGAGATCCCCGACCGACCCGCCGGCTCCGCCGGCCTGCTCGTCGACGGCGACCCCGAACAGGCCCAGTTCGGCGACGCCGCCGTAGACCTGCCGCCAGGCGTCGGGACGTCCGTGCTCGACCTCGCGCACCGCGACCGGCGCTCCCGCGCCGGCCGACCAGCGACGAACCAAATCACGCACGGCGAACTGTTCGTCGGTGATGGGGGCGGCCACCTGCGCTCCTACGGTCGGCGGAGATGGGCTCACATCAGGTCCAAGCCCACTAGAACGTGTTCTAATAGTGCCAGCGATGAGCCGTCAAGTCGACCGTGGTTCAACCGCCGAGAAGGAGTCCGCAACAGTGTCCTCGCCAGGGCCGAAATCGGCCGCCGCCGAGTCCGGGTCACAACCCCGCGAAGTGATGCCGGTGTCGGTTCTGGCCGAGTCGGAGTTGGGCTCAGAGGCCCAACGGGAGAGGCGCAAGCGCATTCTCGACGCCACCCTGGCCATCGCCTCCAAGGGCGGATACGAGGCCGTGCAGATGCGCGCGGTCGCTGACCGTGCCGATGTCGCCGTGGGGACGCTGTATCGCTACTTCCCGTCGAAGGTGCACCTGCTCGTCTCCGCACTGGGCCGGGAGTTCGAACGCATCGACGCCAAGACCGACCGCTCGCTGGTCACCGGCGGAACCCCTTACCAGCGGCTGAATTTCATGGTCAGCAAGCTCAACCGCGCGATGCAGCGCAACCCGTTGCTCACCGAGGCCATGACTCGTGCGTACGTGTTCGCCGACGCGTCGGCGGCCGGCGAGGTGGACCACGTCGAGAAGATCATCGACAGCATGTTCGCCCGTGCGATGAGCGACGGTGAGCCGACCGAGGATCAGTACCACATCGCGCGGGTGATCTCGGATGTGTGGCTGTCCAACCTGCTGGCATGGCTCACCCGCCGGGCGTCGGCCAGTGACGTCAGCAAGCGTCTCGACCTCGCCGTCCGACTGCTGATCGGCGACGACCAGGCCTGATGCCGTCCATCGACCTCAACGCCGACCTCGCCGAGGGCTTCGGGGTGTGGGAACTCGGCGACGACGACGCCATGCTGGACATCGTCACCAGCGCCAATCTGGCCTGCGGCTTCCACGCCGGAAACCCGGTGGGACTGGCACGGACCTGCCACGCCGCACGGAAGCGCGGCGTTCGGATCGGCGCGCAGGTGGGCTACTTCGACCTCGCGGGGTTCGGCCGCCGGCGGATCGAGGTCGCGCCGGCCGAACTGACCGCCGACGTGATCTACCAGATCGGGGCGCTGCAGGCGCTGGCCCGCGCCGCCGGATCGACGTTGGGGTACGTCAAACCTCATGGGGCGCTGTACAACACCATCGTCACCGACCGCCCGCAGGCCCGCGCCGTCGCCGAAGCCGTCCATGCCGTCGACCCGGCCCTGCCGGTACTGGGCCTGGCCGGGTCGGTCTTCTTCGACGAGGCTGACCGACTGGGCTTGCGGACGGTCGCCGAAGCCTTCGCCGATCGGGCCTACCAGCCCGACGGCCGACTGGTGCCGCGCTCGGAAGCCGGCGCGGTGCTCAGTGACCCGGCCCGCATAGCAGGCCGGGTATTGACCATGGTGGAGACCGGAACGGTCATCGCGGTCGACGGCAGCACCATTGGCGTCGAGGTGCAGTCCGTCTGCGTCCACGGCGACTCCCCGGGTGCGGTGGGTATCGCCGCGGCGGTGCGTGATCATCTGCTCGCGGCGGGAATCGAATTGGCGGCGTTCACCTGATGCGACTCAAGCTCGGACGTCCCGATATCTCGACGTACAGCAGTCATGTCGATCTCCCGGACGCGACTCCGGCGTCGCCGCTGACGGTCACCTGGATGGGCGTGTCCACGCTGCTGGTCGACGACGGCACGTCGGCGCTGTTGACCGACGGTTTCTTCTCCCGGCCACGTCTGATCGACGTCGGTATCCGCAAGCTGCGGCCGTCGTCGTCGCGCATCGACGCCGCACTGAGTCGGGCGGGCATCCACCATCTCGATGCTGTGCTGCCGGTGCACACCCACTACGACCACGCCATGGACAGCGCTGTGGTGGCACAGCGCACCGGGGCGTTGGTCGTCGGCGGCGCTTCTGCGGTCAATGTTGCTCGGGGACAGCGACTGTCAGAGGATCGCATCCGCATCGCGACGCCGGGTTCGGAGATGGAACTCGGGAACTTCGGGGTGACCCTGATCGAGTCACACCACTGCCCGCCCGACCGGTTCCCCGGGTCGATCACCGTCCCGGTGGTGCCGCCGGTGAGAGCCTCGGCGTACCGCTGCGGCGAGGCGTGGTCGACGTTGGTGCATCACCGCCCCAGCGGGCACAGGCTGTTGATCCAGGGCAGCGCGGGATTCGCGACGGGGGCTCTGGCCGGCCGGCGCGCCGAGGTCGCCTATCTGGGCGTGGGCCAACTTGGCGTGCAGCCGGAACGCTACATCCGGCAGTACTGGAACGAGACGGTCCGGGCGGTCGGCGCGCGACTGGTGGTGCTCATCCACTGGGACGACTTCTTCCGCCCGCTGACCAAGCCGTTGCGCGCCCTGCCCTACGCGGGCGACGACCTCGACGTCACGATGCGTGTGCTGACCGCCCTGGCCGAAAGGGACGGCGTCACAGTGCATCTGCCGTCGCTGTGGCAACGCGGCGATCCTTGGATGTAACCCAGGGAATATCCGGCGGCCAATCCGCCGCAATGTGAAGCGTCGCGAAGTCTCCCGTGTCACGATTGCCGCCACCAAATAGTCGACTGGGTCAGAAAGATGGTTGAACCGCCATGGCCGATCGGAGTCCCCTCCACCCTGTTCACCGTGCGGATTCGGACGACCGCGAGCACATCTCCCGGCGCAGACTCCTTGGTGGCCTCGCGATGGCGGGTGGGGCCGCGGCGCTGTCCTCCCTGGCCACCGCCTGCGGCGGCGCCAAGACGCCGGTCGCAGAGCCGACGGCGCAGCCCACGCCCGAATCCGCTGCTGCCGCGCCGTCCACTGTGGGTGCGAACGGGGCTTCGACGTCGACGGCCTGTGACACCGCGGCCAGCGCAGCGCGCACGAATTTCCTGGTCGATGTATTCGAGACCAACTACGGCGAGCAGATGCGCGCACAAGCTTCGGCCTGGCAGGGGAAGTTCCGCAAGATGTCCGCCGGAGCATTCCCGTTCTACCGCGGCAGCGCGGCGGTCTACTACACCGACCTCGCTGGCGAGGCGCCTGATCCGTTCGTCACCAAGGAGGCGAGCCGGATCTGGATCCAGGGTGATCTGCACGCCGAGAATTTCGGTTCCTATCTGGACTCGACCGGACGGCTGATCTTCGACGTCAACGACTTCGACGAGGCATACGTCGGGCCTTACATCTGGGACGTGAAGCGGTTCACCACAAGCCTGGCGCTGATCGGTTACGACAAGGCACTCTCGGATGACCAGATCCGAGCACTGATATCGGATTTCGTCGACAGCTACACCGGCCAGGTGAAGCGATTCGCCGAAAGCCTGGACGACAAGACGTTCGCGCTCACCCTCGACAACACCCAGGGCGTCGTCAAAGACGTCCTCGTCGCTGCGCGCCAGCAAACCCGTTTGGCGCTACTGGACAACCTGACCGAGATCAACGACGGTGAGCGGAAGTTCATTCGGAACAAGGTCAACTCGACGATCAACGACGGAACCCGGGCGGCCGTGGAGACGACGTTCAAGAATTATCTTCAGACCCTTCCACAGCCAGTGCAACCAACCGGAGAGAACTACCGCATCATGGATGCCACCGCCACCCAGGGGTTCGGCATCGGCTCGGCCGGACTGCGCATGTACTCGCTGCTGCTCGGGGGCCCAGATGAGACGCTCGACAACGACGTCATCCTCGCGATCAAGCAGTCGCGGCCCTCCGCGGTGGCGATAGCGGTCAAGGACCAGAACATCAAGGATTTCTTCAAGAACCAGGGTCAGCGCGCAGCGATCTCACGGCGCGCATTGCAGGCTCCGCACGCCGATCAGTGGTTGGGCTACTCGGAGTTGGACGGCGCGGGTGTCCTGGTGAGTGAGGTTTCGCCCTATGGAGCGTCGCCGGAATGGGATGACATCAACAAGTTCGACGATCTTCAACAGCTTGTCAAAGACCTCGGTCGGGTGGTCGCCAAGATCCACTGTGTCTCGGATGAGGACAGCGATCAGAAGCTGATCAGCGGCTCAGCGGACAAGGCCATCCTGGCCGGCTTTTCGGGCAAAGAGGAGCAGTTCACGAAGGCGGTGACGGACTGGTCCGAGGCGTACGCCCAGCGGACTCGCGACGACCACCGCCTGTTCGCCGATGCATTCCGGAACGGGAAATTCCCGAGTCTCCGAGGATAGTTCGAACAAGGCCGCATCTTCTCGCCGCCGAGCGTGAATCCACTGCGGAAAGGCGAGGCGAATCCCGCAGTGAGTTCACACTCGGCGCGCTCAGCGTCGACGCTGGCGGGAGACCTCGGCGAGGACGACACCGGCCGCAACCGCGGCGTTGAGCGACTCGGCCGGACCGGCCATCGGGATCGAGACCACGGCGTCGCAGTTCTGCCGGACCAACCGCGACAGGCCCTTGCCCTCGGAGCCGACGACCACCACCAACGGCCCTGATGCGTCCAACTCGTCGAGGGCCGTGTCGCCCTCGGCGTCGAGGCCCACCACCTGGATCCCGGCGTCGGCCCACTCCTTGAGGGTTCGGGTGAGGTTGGTGGCCCGCGCGACCGGCACCCGGGCCGCCGCACCTGCGCTGGAGCGCCATGCAACGGCGGTCACCGAGGCCGATCGCCGCTGCGGGATGAGAACGCCGTGGCCGGCGAAGGCCGCGACCGAGCGCACGATGGCACCGAGGTTGCGGGGGTCGGAGATGTTGTCCAGCGCGACCAGCAGTGCCGGCCGCACGTCGTTGGTGGCCAGCGCCAAGAGGTCATCAGGGTGGGCGTAGGCGTACGGCGGAACCTGCAGCGCGATGCCCTGATGCAGGCCGTTTGCGCTGAGCCGGTCGAGGTCGCTGCGCGGCACCTCCAGAATCGGGATGCCGCGGTCGGCGGCCCGTGTCACCGATTCGGTCAGTCGCTCGTCGGCTTCGGTCCCCAGGGCGACGTACAGCGCATTGGCCGGCGCGTTGGCTCGCAGGCATTCCAGAACCGGGTTGCGCCCGAGCACGGTCTCGGTCTCGTCGGCAGGCTTTCCGGCGGGCCGTCCGGCTGATTTGCGGGCCTTGGCGGCGGCCTTACGGGCGGCGGGGTGACCGGGCCGCAGGTGAGCGGGCGGGGTGGCGCCGCGGCCATCCAGGCCGCCCCGCCGCACTCCGCCGGAGCCGACGACCGGACCCTTCTTGGTGCCTTCTTTACGTACGGCGCCGCGGCGCTGTGAGTTGCCGGCCATTAGCTCACGTCCTGTCCGAGGAGCGACCACTGCGGTCCGTCGGCGGTATCGGTCACGTCGACACCCGCCGCTTTGAGTCTGTCACGGATATCGTCGGCAGCAGCCCAGTCGCGCGTCTGGCGGGCTTCATCACGGCGCCGGAGCTCCGCGCCGACGAGCACGTCGACCGCGGCCAGTGCCGCGGCGGTCTCATCGCGGGTCTCCCACCGTTCGTCGAGCGGGTCGCAGCCGAGAATTCCTGTCATGGCGCGAATCTCACCCGCCCTGGCCAGTGCGGTGTCATGGTCACCGGCCTCCAGTGCCCGGTTGCCTTCGGCGCGGGCGGCATGCACCTCGGCCAGTGCGGCGGGTACGGCAAGGTCGTCGTCAAGTGCGGCGGCGAACTTCTCGGTCCAGGTGGTCGACGGCACCGCTCCCACTCGAGTCCGGACCCGGTGCAGGAACTCCTCAATCCCGGAGTAGCCCCTGGCGGCGTCCTGCAGTGCCGTCTCGGTGAACTCCAGCATGGATCGGTAGTGCGCGCTGCCCAGGTAGTACCGAAGTTCGGCGGGCCGGACCCGTTGCAGCACAGCCGGAATCGCAAGCACATTGCCCAATGACTTGCTCATCTTCTCCCCGCCCATGGTGACCCAGCCGTTGTGCAGCCAGAACCTGGCGAAGCCGTCACCGGCGGCACGCGCCTGCGCGATCTCGTTCTCATGGTGCGGGAAGATGAGATCCATTCCACCGCAATGGATGTCGAACTCGGGGCCAAGATACTCGTGGGCCATCGCCACGCACTCGGAGTGCCAGCCCGGCCTGCCCCGGCCCCACGGCGTCGGCCAGGACGGCTCCCCCGGCTTGGCCCCCTTCCAGAGTGTGAAGTCGCGAGGGTCGCGCTTGCCGGTGGCCACTCCCTCGCCCTGGTGGACGTCATCGATCCGATGGCCCGACAGCTTCCCGTATTCCGGCAGGCTGAGCACATTGAAATAGACGTCACCGGCACCGGTGTACGCGTGGCCTCTGTCGATCAGCCGGTCGATGAGTTCGACGATCTGGGTGATGTGTCCGGTGGCCCGCGGCTCGGCCGACGGCGGCAGCACCCCCAGTGCGTCGTAGGCGGCGGCGAACGCCCGCTCATGGGTGGCGGCCCATTCCCACCACGGCCGCCCGGCCTCGGCGGCCTTGTTCAGGATCTTGTCGTCGATATCGGTGACGTTGCGGATGAACGCGACGTCGTAGCCCTTGGCCGTCAGCCAGCGCCGCAGCACGTCGAAGGCCACCCCGCTGCGGACGTGGCCGATATGCGGAAGGCCCTGAACGGTGGCTCCGCAGAGGTAGATCGACGCATGCCCCGGCCGCAGCGGCACGAACTCGCGCACGGCACCGGAATAGGTGTCGTGCAGACGCAGGCCGGAAGTGGTCACGACGTGGCAGCCTACCGGGAAGCCTCGACGACAAGAGCCGTCGCGACCGCGGCCATCCCCTCGCCGCGGCCGGTGAGTCCCAGACCGTCGGTGGTGGTGGCCGACACCGAGACGGGCGCCCCCAACAGGTCGGTGAGCACGCGCTGCGCCTCCTCGCGGCGTGGTCCGATCTTCGGGCGGTTGGTGATGACCTGCACCGCTGCATTCCCGACGGTGAATCCACTCTGGGTGAGCAGATCCCGGACGTGCCCGAGCATCTGTGCCCCGGTCACCCCGCGCCACTGCGGCTGATCGACGCCGAACACCGTCCCGAGATCACCGAGTCCGGTGGCCGACAGCAGTGCATCGCAGAGCGCGTGCACAGCGACATCGCCGTCGGAATGTCCGGAGCACCCGTCGGCGCCCTCGAACAGCAGTCCCAGCAACCAGCAGGATCGACCGGCTTCGATGGGATGCACGTCGGTGCCCACACCGACCCGCGGCAGCATCACGGCTCCAGCACCGCGCGGGCGAGCCGGAGATCCAGCGGGGTGGTCACTTTGAATGCCAGCGGATCGCCGGCGACGGTGTGCACCGGGGTGCCGAGATTTTCCACCAGTGACGCGTCATCAGTGACCGCGGCGGATCCGGCGCGCTGATAGGCCCTGCGCAATAGATCGGTGGCGAAACCCTGGGGTGTCTGGACCGCGCGCAATCCGGACCGATCCGGAGTGCCCAGCACGACCCCGTTCGCGTCAACGGCCTTGATGGTGTCCGCGACGGGCAGGACGGGAACCACGGCGCGCAGTCCCTCGGCGAGCGCCGCGACCACCCGGCGGATCTGGTCGACGGGCGTCAGCGGACGGGCAGCGTCGTGGACGAGGACGAAGTCGGGATCCCCGACGTGGTCAAGAGCGAGGCGAACGCTGTCGTGACGTTCCGCGCCGCCCTCGACGACACCGGCTCGGCCACCCAGCAGTGTCGTGGTCTCGGCGACGCGGTCGGCCGGTACGGCGACCACGACTCGGTCGACCACGCCCGAGTCCAGTAGTCCATCGACAGCATGCTCGAGCATGGTGCGCCCACAGAGCTCGACGTAAGCCTTGGGAATGCCCGCCCCGAGCCGCTCACCAGAGCCGGCGGCGGAGACGATCGCAACCGTTCCGGACACAGTGTGCCTAGACGATTGTCAGGAAGCTGCGGCCAGAACCTCGTCGAGAATGGTCGAGGCCTTGGCGTCATCGGTGTTCTCGGCCAGGGCCAGTTCACCGACGAGAATCTGCCGGGCCTTGGCCAGCATCCTCTTCTCACCGGCCGACAGCCCGCGCTCCTGGTCGCGGCGCCACAGGTCGCGAACAACCTCCGCGACCTTGTTGACATCGCCGGAGGCCAGCTTCTCGAGGTTCGCCTTGTAGCGGCGCGACCAGTTGGTGGGTTCCTCGGTGTGCGGAGCCCGCAGAACCTGGAAGACCTTGTCCAGACCCTCCTGGCCGACAACGTCACGCACGCCGACGTACTCGGCGTTATCCGCAGGAACTCGAACGGTCAGATCCCCCTGGGCGACCTTCAGGACGAGATATTCCCTCGCTTCGCCCTTGATGGTCCGGGTTTCGATCGCCTCGATCAATGCAGCACCGTGGTGTGGATAGACAACGGTGTCTCCGACCTTAAAAATCATCAGATTCGAGCCCCTTTCACAACCCAATGTTAGCACGGCGCAGGTAGGCGTGGGGATCAACGGTGCAGGTCAGGGGCATCACGGCCGAACACCAGGGGTTGACAGCAGCGGAAATATCTGCATGACAGCCCCCACCGCGGACGCCGCTGGGACGGCTCCGGGCCAGATGGCGGCCCTTCTCTACCGCCCGGCCGCACGACCTACTACTCTCCATAGTCGAAACCGCGGCAGCTCAACCGTGCCACCGCACTCCCGAGCAGGAGGCCCCTGTGAACCGCTTCTCGAACCGCCTCATGGCCGCGTCCGCGGGCCTGGCCGCCTGCGGCTTGATCCTCACCGGCTGCGGCTCGGGGCAGATTTCGCAGGTCGCCGACCAGGAGGCCGCCGTCAACGGCATGTCGGCCAACGCCAAGGACATCGCGTTGCGCAACATCCACCTGCAGGTCAGCCAGACCGGCGATTACTTGATGCCCGGCAAGGTCGTGCCACTGGTCTTTGTTGCGGCGAACGGTTCGCCGGACGTCGATGACAAGCTGGTGAGCATCACCTCCGACGTCGGCACGGTGGCACTCAGTGGCGACGGTGCCATCCCGGCCGGCGAGGCACTCGTCGTGGCGCCCAAGGGGCAGGCCGAGGCCATGGGCAGCGCCGTTCCGGCCGGTGCCGACGTGACGCTGACCAAGCCGATCACCAACGGTCTGAGCTACCCCTTCACCTTCACCTTCGAGAAGGCCGGCGCGACAACCGTGGCCGTGCCCCTGTCCGCCGGGGAGTAGTTCATCCGGCGCGGGTGCGCGCCGGTTGTCGCACGTAACGGCTAGCGTGCTCGACGTGGCCAAGCCTCGCTCGCAGTATCGCTGCTCGGACTGTCGCCACGTGATGGCCAAGTGGTTCGGGCGCTGCCCGGAATGCGGCACGTGGGGAACCGTCGACGAGGTCGCAACACTCGCCGCGGTCGGCGGACAACCGGTACGCGGTGTGGCGCCCTTGTCGCCCGCCGTCCCGATCACCGCGATAGACCCCGACCAGACCCGGCACTTCCCGACCGGTGTCAGCGAACTCGACCGGGTGCTCGGCGGCGGGGTGGTGCCCGGTTCGGTGAGCCTGCTCGCGGGAGATCCCGGCGTCGGAAAGTCCACCCTGCTCCTCGAGGTTGCCCATCGGTGGGCGCAGAACGGCCGTCGGGCGCTCTACATCTCCGGGGAGGAGTCGGCCGGCCAGATCCGGATGCGGGCCGAACGAACCGGGTGCACTCATGACGAGGTCTACCTCGCGGCCGAGTCCGACGTGCAGACCGTCCTGGGCCATATCGACGCGGTCGGTCCCAGCCTGGTGATCGTCGACTCCGTCCAGACCATGGTCGCCGGGAACACCGACGGCGTGATCGGCGGAGTCACCCAGGTTCGGGCCGTGACGGCGGCGTTGACCGCCGCCTCGAAGTCCACCGGTGTCGCGATGGTTCTGGTCGGCCACGTCACCAAAGACGGCGCGATCGCCGGTCCACGCTCGCTGGAGCATCTGGTCGACGTCGTGCTGCACTTCGAGGGTGACCGCAACACCCCGCTGCGGATGGTCCGCGGAGTCAAGAACCGGTTCGGTGCGGCTGACGAAGTCGGTTGTTTCCTGCTGCAGGACAAGGGGATCGAGTGCGTTGCCGATCCGTCCGGGCTGTTCCTGGACCAGCGTGCCGATCCGGTACCCGGCACGGCGGTCACCGTCACCCTGGACGGCAAACGCCCACTGATCGGCGAGATTCAGGCGCTGCTGACCGCCCCGACCTATGACAAGGCGCCGCGGCGGATCGTGGTCAGTGGGATGGACCAGTCCCGGGTGTCGATGATCAGCGCGGTGCTGCAGAAGCGTGCGTCAGTGCCCATCGGCACTCTCGACATCTATCTGGCGACGGTCGGCGGGATGCGATTGACCGATCCGTCGTCCGATCTGGCGATCGCGGCGGCGATGGCGTCGGCGGTCGTGGGCCGCCCACTGCCGCCGACCCTGGTGGTTTTCGGCGAAGTGGGCCTGGCCGGTGATCTGCGCCGGGTGACCGGGATGGACCGCCGGTTGACGGAGGCCGCCCGGCTGGGTTTCTCCATCGCGATCGTTCCGGCGGGCTGCGGGCCCGCACCGAAAGGACTGCGCACCATCGAGTCGACCACCATCAACGAGGCACTGCGAGCGGTGCTGACCACCAGCAACTGACCCGCGGTGCAGATCGATGGCCGCTGCGACTACCTAGCCAGCGGGAGCCGGTGCCGGTGGTGCAGGCTCCGCGGGAGCCGGCGCCGGATCACCGACCGGCGGAGCCGGTTCGGCGGGTGGCGGCGGTGGGGCGTCCGACAGCGTGAACGGCACTGCGGCAGAACGTAGGTTGCCCAGCTGGACCACGAGGTTGTAAGTACCAGGACCGATCGGCTCACGCGGGAGTGGGCATTGCGGCGCCGAACCCATGCCGGTCCACGTCACCTCGGTGGTGACCTGCTCACCCGGATTGAACGTCTTGACCAGGGTCTCGTTGGATGGCGCGCAGTCAAGATTCGACCAGAGCCGCGTGTTGTCGAGGGAGTACACGTAGGCGGCGAGGACGGCGGCGCCGACATCGCGTTTGCACGCCACCAAACCGATGTTGGTGACGACCATCGTGAACTTCGGCTGATCGCCGATCACGTACTGCGGGGCGTTCGCGACACCCTTGATCGCCA
>CAISDL010000088.1 GCA_903884065.1 uncultured Actinomycetes bacterium
CGAACACCTGCTGGAAACGGCGCTCCAGGGCGGCGTCCTTCTCGATGTACTTGCGGTACTCGTCGAGGGTGGTCGCGCCGACCAGTCGCAGTTCGCCGCGGGCCAGCATGGGCTTGATCATGTTGCCGGCGTCCATCGCGCCTTCGCCGGTCGCGCCGGCACCGACGATGGTGTGCAACTCGTCGATGAAGGTGATGATCTGCCCGGCGGATTCCTTGATCTCGTCGAGCACCGCCTTGAGGCGCTCCTCGAACTCGCCGCGGTACTTCGCACCGGCCACCATGGACCCCAGGTCCAGGGAGATGACGGTCTTGTCGCGCAGGCTCTCGGGAATGTCGCCGTCGATGATGCGCTGGGCCAGGCCCTCGACGATCGCGGTCTTGCCGACACCGGGCTCGCCGATGAGCACCGGGTTGTTCTTGGTGCGACGACTCAGAACCTGTATGACGCGACGAATCTCGTTGTCGCGCCCCACAACCGGGTCGAGCTTGCCCTCACGGGCACGCGCGGTGAGGTCGGTGGAGTACTTCTCCAACGCCTGGTACTTGGCCTCGGGGTCCGCACTGGTGACCCGGGCGCTGCCGCGGACCTTGACGAAGGCCTCGCGCAGTGTCAGCGGGGAGGCGCCGGCTCCTGTGAGCAGCTTGGCGACATCGGAGTCGCCGGTGGCCAGGCCGACCAACAGGTGCTCGGTGGAGACGAACTCGTCGTTCATCTCGGTGGCCAGCTGCTGGGCGGCGTTGATGGCGGCCAGCGACTCCCGCGACAGTTGCGGCTGCGATGTCGCGCCGCTGCTGGTCGGGAGCCGGTCCACGAGGCGCTGGTCCTCGGCACGGATCGTCGCCGGGTTGACGCCGACCGCCTCGAGCAGCGGGCCGGCGATGCCGTCGGTCTGCGTGAGCAGAGCCATCAGCAGATGGGCGGGCCGGATCTCCGGGTTGCCGGCCGCACTGGCAGCCTGCAACGCCGCAGTCAGCGCCGCCTGGGTCTTGGTGGTCGGGTTAAATGCGTCCACGACACCTCCGTTTCTCCTGGTAGAAGCTTGTCGAGATATATAACACCGGCAACCTTGAGTCTGTTCCACTCAAGTCTAGTGAATGCGCGGGGTCCAGCGGTAGGGCCAAGTGACATTAATTGGGGCGGCTGCTACTGGCCCCATCGGCTACGTTTCCCCGGTGAGCACTGTGCTGTCCGACCTCACCGAACTGATCCCGCTGGGGCTGGTCATCGCCATCTCCCCGTTGTCGATCATCCCCGGCATCCTGGTGCTGCACACCCCGCGCCCGCGACCCACCAGTATCGCGTTCCTGACCGGCTGGGTGCTGGGCATCGCCGTCATCACCGGGGCGTTCGTCGCCGGCTCGGACGTCTCAAACGACGGCCTCGACACCAAGCCGACGTGGGCGCCGTACGTGCGCATCGTCCTCGGTATTGCACTCATCGCCTTCGGCATCTACCGGTGGCTCGGACGACATCGGTCGACGCACAACCCGAAGTGGATGACGGCGATGAGTTCCATGGGTCCCGCGCGGGCGTTCCTGACGGCGATCGTGCTGACGGTGGCCAACCTCAAGGTCTTCGCGATGTGCGCGGCGGCGGGCGTGGCCATCGGCACCGCGGCCCTGGGCCGCACCGGCGCCTGGCAGGCGGTGCTGATCTTCACCGCACTGTCGGCCTCGTCGGTGGCCATTCCCGTCCTGGCGTACCTGTTCGCCGGCGACCGACTGGACGGACCGTTGGATCGGGTGAAGGTCTGGATGGAACGCAACCATGGCGCTCTGGTCGCAGGGATCCTGCTGGTGATCGGTGCTGGTTTGCTGTACAAGGGAATTCACGCGCTCTAGCGCGGCCTAGAATCGCAACCTGTGGGCCTGGAAGACCGCGAGTCGCTACGGGTGGTGCGATCCGCACTCGAGGGCCCGGACTCCGAGGAACTCATCGGCCGCTTCTACGCCACCTGGTTCGCTCGAGACCCCTCGGTCGGTGACCTCTTCCCACCGGATCTGACCCATCAGCGGACCGTGTTCGCCGATGCGCTGCGGTGGCTGTTCGGTGAATTCGTCGCCCAGCGTTCGGCGGAACCGGTGGCGTTCCTGGCGCAGTTGGGTCGCGACCACCGCAAGTACGGGGTGACCGAGTCCCAGTACACCAGCATGTGCCAGTCGCTGTTCCTCACCTTGCGCGCGGGCCTGGGAGATCGATTCACCGCCGCGGTCGACGACGCCACCACCGAGGCCCTGACGCTCATCGCCGGGGCGATGTCCGGTGCGGCGGCCGCCGACCAGGAGCCCGCCTGGTGGGACGGAACCGTCCTCGAAAGCGATCGGGTCTCCCGCGACATCGCGGTGGTCCGGGTGCAACTCGACCAACCGATGCCGTACCTGCCCGGCCAGTACGTGAGCGTGCAGGTGCCGCAGTGCCCGCGGCACTGGCGCTATCTGTCCCCCGCGGTGCCGTCGGACCCGGACGGGTCCGTCGAGTTCCACGTCCGCGCGGTACCCGGCGGCACGGTGAGCCCTGCGATCGTCGGCGCAACCCGTCCGGGTGACCGGTGGCGGCTTTCGAGCCCGCACGGCGGAATGCACGTCGACCGCGATGGTGGCGACGTCCTGATGGTGGCCGGCAGCACCGGGCTGGCACCGTTGCGCGCCCTGCTCATGGACCTCCTGCAGTTCGGGGAGAACCCGCGGGTCCATCTGTTCTTCGGTGGCCGCTATCCCTGCGAGCTCTACGACTTGCCGAAGCTGTGGCAGATCGCCGGTTGCAGCCCGTGGCTCTCGGTGACACCGGTGTCGGAGTTCCACGGCGACCCGTCCTGGGCCGCCGACTACCCCGACGTGCAGCCGCCGCGCGGCCTGCACGTGCGCCAGATCGGGCGACTGCCGGAGGTCGTCAGCGGGTACGGCGGCTGGACCGACCGGCAGATCCTGATCTGCGGTCCACCCGCTATGGTGACGGCCACCCGCACCGCCCTGATCGCCAACGGCGCGCCCGCCGAACGCATTCAGCACGACCCGGTCGCGGGTTAAGGACTTTCGCCCCTTTCGGCAATCCGACCTTGAGACCAAAATCACAGGCGTGTTGGGATCGAGGGGGAGTTTGATGGCCAAGGCCGATTCGGCTGAGGAGATCGACGGCATCGCGTGGAAGTTCTTGTGCTCGTCGTTCACTCGGCGCGACTACTGGGACTGGCCGCTGGAACGTCGCATCGACGCCTTCCTGCGGCACTTGAAGCGCCTCGACATCCTCAACGACGGCGCGGCCTACGGGGCGCTGATCGACCGGGTGATGGCGAACTTCCCCCGCGCCCGGCGTGACGGTGTCCTGCAACCGCCACACCGCTGAGAGGACGACCCCTGAGAGAGACGGCAATGGACGACGCGATCATCCACAAGGGCCCCGCCGACCTGAAGCTCACTCCGAACCTCGATGATTACGACGCCGCTCGCGGATCATTCGCGTGGTCGCAAGTGCCCGACGTCTGCGCCGGGATGGGGTCGGGCGGGTGCAACATCGCCTATGCCGCCGTCGACCGTCATGCCGAGGGACCCGAGGCCGGCCGCACCGCACTGCGATTCATCGCGGACAACCCCGGGACTGCCGAACTCACCACCCATGACCTCAGCTACGCCGAACTGGGCCGGCTGACCCGTAAGTTCACCAACGTGCTGCGCGGCCTCGGAATCGGCAAGGGCGACAAGGTCTTTGTCATCATGGGCCGGGTCCCCGAGCTCTACATCAGCATGCTCGGCGCGCTGCGCAACGGCAGCGTGGTCTCGCCGCTGTTCTCCGCATTCGGGCCCGAGCCGATCGCCACCCGGGTCAACATCGGCGCAGCCGACGTCCTGGTGACCACCGCGGCGATCTACAAGCGCAAGATCGCCAAGATCCGCGAGGAACTACCGTCGGTCAAGCACGTGCTGATCGTCGGCGATGAGGAACTTCCTGGCACGCACAACTTCCAGGCCCTCATGGGGCAGGCGGACGAGGACGCCCCGATCGAGCACACCGGACCCGACGACCCGTCGCTGCTGCATTTCACCAGCGGCACCACCGGCACCCCCAAGGGCGCTCAGCACGTGCACGCCGCGGTGGCGATGCATTACATCACCGGGCTTTTCGCCCTGGATCTGCATCCGGGGGACATCTATTGGTGCACAGCCGATCCCGGCTGGGTCACCGGGACGGCCTACGGCATCATCGCGCCACTGCTGCACGGCGTCACCTCGATCATCGACGAGGCGGAGTTCGACGCCGAACACTGGTACCGGATTCTGCAGGAGGAGGACGTCACGGTCTGGTACACCGCTCCGACCGCGGTCCGGATGCTGATCAAGGCCGGGCCGGAACTGGCAGCCAGGTACACCTTCCCGCACCTGCGGTTCGTCGCCAGTGTCGGGGAACCGCTCAACGCCGAAGCGGTCTGGTGGGGAAAACGCGTGCTGGGATTGCCGATTCACGACAACTGGTGGCAGACCGAGACCGGCGGCATCATGGTGGCCAACACCCCGGCCTTCGACATCAAACCCGGCTCGATGGGCCGCCCGCTGCCCGGAGTGGACGTCGTCGTCGTCGACCACGACGAGGACACCGGCGCCGTCACGATCATCGACCAGCCGGATGTGGAAGGCGAACTGGCACTGCGGGTGGGGTGGCCGTCGATGTTCCGCGGATACCTCGATCAGGACGACCGCTACCGGAAATGCTTCCACGCCGACCCCCGGGGGAATTCACAGGGCGACCTGTACCTGTCCGGGGATCTGGTCAAGCGCGACGCCGACGGATACCTGTGGTTCGTCGGGCGCGCCGACGACGTCATCAAGGCCTCCGGTCATTTGATCGGCCCCTTCGAGGTGGAGAACGTGCTCACCGACCATCCGGCGGTCGCCGAGGCCGCCGTGATCGGCAAACCCGACCCGACCTACGGCGCGGTGGTGAAGGCCTTCGTCACGCTCAAGACCGGCTACACCGCAGACGACGCCCTGCGCCGCGACCTGATGGGCCACGCCCGCAAGCGACTCGGCGCGGCGGTGGCGCCCAAGGAGATCGACTTCGTCGACTCCCTCCCGCACACCCGAAGCGGCAAGATCATGCGGCGGTTGCTCAAAGCCCGCGAACTCGGCCTGCCCGAGGGCGACATCTCCACCGTGGAGACGCCCGGGGCGTCGACATCGACTGAAGAGACGCCCGGGGCGTCGACATCGACTGAAGAGACGCCCGGGGTGAAGACATGACCGAATCCCCCTCCCCCGATCCGGGTTTCGCCCGCGACCTGCTCACCGACATGATCCGCGTGCGGCGCATGGAGGAGAAGTGCGCGGAGATGTATTCCGCCGGGAAGATCCGCGGATTCCTGCACCTGTACGTCGGCGAAGAAGCAGTAGCGGCGGGGTCGCTGCGGGTGCTCCAAGCCGATGACGCGGTCATCGCCACCTACCGGGAGCACGCGCACGCGCTACTGCGCGGCATCCCCATGACCAAGATCATGGCCGAGATGTACGGCAAGCAGGAAGGCTGCTCCGGCGGGCGGGGCGGTTCCATGCATCTCTTCGACGCCGGCCGGCGCTTCTACGGCGGCAACGCCATCGTCGCCGCGGGAATGCCGCTTGCAGCCGGACTGGCGTTCGCCGACAAGCAACTGGGGCGCAACCGGGTCAGCGCCTGCTACTTCGGCGAGGGCGCCACGGCCGAGGGCGCCTTCCACGAGTCGATGAACATGGCCGAACTGTGGCAGCTTCCGGTGCTGTTCTGTTGCGAGAACAACAGATACGCCATGGGCACGGCGATCGATCGGGAGCTGTCCCAGGTGGATCTGATCGCCAAAGCCGAGGCCTACCGCGTTCCGGCCGCATCCGCGGACGGCATGGACGTCCTGGCAAGCCACGCCGCGATGCAGCGGGCCGTCGAGCACATCCGGACGACGGGCGGGCCGTTCTTCCTGGAGTTCCGCACCTACCGATTCCGGCCGCACTCGATGTTCGACCCGGAGTTGTACCGGGACAAAGCCGAAGTGGCCGAGTGGCGCGACGAGCACGACCCCATCCGCATGTTCACCGATCGGTGCCTGGCCGCCAACCTGCTGAGCGCCGAGGACGTCGCGGCGATCGAGGCGGCGGCGGCGGCAGAGGTCGCCGACGCGGTGGCCTACGCCGAAGCCGGGACGCTGGAGAGCGTCGAGACCCTGACCCACAACGTGATGACCCCGGTGACCTCATGAAGGCGACCTACCGCGGCGCCGTGCACGACGCGATCGCCGACGCGATGCGCGCCGACGAGCGGGTCGTGCTGCTCGGCGAAGACGTGGGCCGCTACGGCGGCACGTACGCGGTGTCGAAGGGCATGCTCGAGGAGTTCGGGCCGGACCGCATCCGCGACACCCCGATCTCGGAACTGGGTTTCGTCGGCATCGGGATCGGCGCCGCGCTGGGCGGCTTGCGGCCCGTCGTCGAGGTGATGACGGTGAATTTCAGCCTGCTCGCACTCGACCAGATCGTCAATACCGCTGCAGCACTGCGGCATATGTCCAACGGACAGTTCTCAGTGCCGGTGGTGGTGCGAATGGCCACCGGGGCGGGCCGGCAGTTGGCCGCGCAGCATTCGCACAGCCTGGAGAACTGGTACGCCCATATCCCCGGTATCACCGTGCTGGCCCCGGCCACCGTCGCCGACGCCTACGGGATGCTGCGCACCGCACTGACCAGCCCCGACCCGGTGATCATCGTCGAGCACGTCGGGCTGTACAACCTCTCGGCCGAACTCGAGGAACTGCTACCCACCGACATCAGCCGAGCGGCGTTGCGGCGCAACGGAAACGACGCCACGATCATCACCTATGGCGGCTGTCTCCCGAAGGCGCTGGACGCCGCCGAACAGCTTGCCCGGGCGGGGATCGAGTGCGACGTGATCGACCTGCGGGTGCTGCGCCCCCTCGACGACGCCACCATCATGGAGTCGGTACGCAAAACTCACCGGGTGGTGGTCGTCGACGAGGCCTGGCACACCGGCAGCCTGGCCGGGGAGATCAGCGCCCGCATCGTCGAGCAGGCGTTCTACGAACTCGACGCACCGATCGCCCGGGTGTGCACCGCCGAGGTGCCGATCCCCTACGCCAAACATCTTGAGGAGGCGGCCCTGCCGCAGCCCGAGAAGATTGTGGCCGCGGTGCAGGGACTGTTCGGGGACGACCGGCAGGCAGGAGCACAGCGACTCGGGGTGAACGAAAGTTGATCGAGTTCACGATGCCCGCCCTCGGGGCGGACATGGACGAGGGCCGACTCGACGAGTGGCGGATCCAACCCGGTGACACCGTGAACCGCGGGCAGATCGTCGCCGTCGTCGAAACCACCAAGGCCGCAGTCGAAATCGAATGCTGGCAGGAGGGCGTCGTCGACCGGTTACTGGTGCCGGTCGGCGAGACCGTCGCCGTCGGAACGCCGCTCGCGACGCTGCTGGAACCGGGCGAGGCACCCGGCGCCGCGCCGTCGGCCCCGTCGCCTCCCCCGGCCGAATCCGTTGCCTCGCCGGCCACCCCCGAGGCACCGACGCCGCAGCACCCGGCCGCGCCCACCGCGCCGATCGGCCATCGGCTGTGGGTATCGCCGGTGGCACGGCGCACCGCCGCCGCGCTCGGGGTGGATCTGAAGACCCTCGACGGGACCGGCCCGCAGGGTGCGATCACTCTGCACGACGTGGAGCACGCCGCGGCGACTGCGCACCACGAAGCGCCCGCGCCGCCACCACCGCCTCCCCCGCCGGCGGCCGGCAGCCCCCCGAAGTCGGCCGCCGAGAAGGCCCGGGAACGCGGCGCCGCCATGCGGGCGTCGATCGCCGCGGCGATGAGCCGCTCCAAGCGCGAGATCCCGCACTACTACCTGGCCGACGAGGTCATCCTCGACACCGCGCTGGCGTGGCTGACCGAACAGAACGCCGGCCGGCCCATCACCGAGCGGATCCTGCCGGCGGTGCTGCAACTCAAGGCCGTCGCCCTGGCCTCGATTAAGTTCGGCGAGTTCAACGGGTTCTGGCGCTCGGATTCGACGGGGGACCACTTCGAGCCGGCGAACGGAACCCATGTCGGCGTCGCCATCTCACTGCGCGGCGGCGGCCTGGTGGCCCCGGCCATCCACGACGTAGCCGAGAAGCCGCTGGCCGAACTGATGGACGATCTGACCGATCTGGTGGCCCGGGCGCGGGCGGGTTCGCTGCGCAGTTCGGAGATGAGTGACCCGACGATCACGGTGACCAACCTGGGCGCCAACGGCGTCGACTCGGTCTTCGGGGTGATCTACCCCCAGCAGGTGGCCATCGTGGGCTTCGGAAAGCCGGCCCAGCGGGTCGTCGTGGTCGACGGCGGAATCCGGGTCGCCACCACGGTGAACGTGAGCCTGGCCGCCGACCACCGCGCCAGCGACGGCGCCCGGGGCGCGCTGTTCCTGGCCGAGATCAACCGGCTGCTGCAGCAGCCCGGCGAGCTGTAAGCCCCGAGAACAAGAGACGAGAAGGAGACTCCCGTGAGCAGTGAGACCCGCGCCGGAGTGGTGGCCGAGCTTCTGGACATCGCACCGGAGATCGAGGAGTCAGACCTCAGCGACGCCGAGTTGCTGCGCGATCAGGTGGACCTGGACTCGATGGACTGGCTCAATTTCCTGGTCCGGTTGCACAAGCGCTTCGAAGTCGACATCCCCGAGTCGCAGTACGCCTCACTGCGCACGATCGACGACCTGACGGCGTATATCGATGCGCACCGGTGACGGCCCGGGCAACCGACCAGCACCGCTGATGTGCCTGCAGCTTGGTCAATCAGTGATCGCACATGGCACAATCCGATGATGGCCCAGTTGCCCTCGATAGTCCTGAAGGACCCGTCGTCCGCCGTCACCGCCACCTTCGTGCCGTCTGCGGGCATGGTGTGCACCTCACTGACCGACGGCGGGGTGGAATTGCTCGGTCAGCGGCGCGGACTGAACGCCTACATGACGACCGGCAAGACGATGGGCATCCCGATCCTCTATCCGTGGGCCAACCGACTGAGCGCCAACGGCTACGGGGTCGACGGCGGTGCGGTGACGCTGACCCCGGGCGTGGGCGGGGTGCGCTCCGACGAGCACGGTCTGGTGATCCACGGTGTGCTCGCCGCCTACCCCGGCTGGCTGGTCAAGCAGAACGCCGACAACCGACTCTCCGCCGACCTCGACTACGGCGGCCAGCCTCGCCTGCTGTGCAGCTTCCCGTTCCCACACGTGGTCACCCTCGATATCGCACTCGAGGATCGGGCACTGACCATCGAGACCACCGTGACTGCGACGACGTCGGCCTCGGTTCCGCTGTGCTTCGGGTTCCACCCGTACCTGACCATCCCCGGTGTGCCGCGCTCGGAATGGAAGCTGGAGACTCCCCCGTTGCGCCACCTGCCGGTGGACAACTGGGGCATCCCGAGCGGGGCCACCGAGAATTGGCCGGCGATGGCAGAGCCGCTGGGCGACAAGACTTTCGACGACGGGTTCGACGAGGTGCCGCAGGGCGGGAAGTTCGCACTGTCCGGCGGGGACCGCCGCATCGAGGTGGTCTTCAACCACGGCTATCCGGCGGTGGAGATCTTCGCCCCCGGCAACGACGACGTGGTGGGCATCGAGCCGATGACTGCGCCCACCAACGCGTTGCGCAAGGGCAGCTACAGCGTCGCGGTGCCGGGGCGGCCGGCGTCGGCAAGCTTCACCATCAAGGTGTAGTCGGGCCGTCTGCACCCGCCGAACTCGACGAAATGGCGCGTTTCACTCGCACTTCTTCGCCCAAACGTCGGTTTGGGCGGGAGCGCCGCCCCTAGCGGCGGGGCTTCCAGACCACCACGGCCGTGCTCTTGGGCACCACCGCGAGATCCCGGCGGGGCCTGGAGCGGGACAATTCACCGGCCATCTCGGAGAGCCGCGCCTGCAGCGCCTCGACCTGATTGGTCAACTCGATGATGCGCTTGATTCCGGCGAGGTTCACGCCCTCGTCCTGGGACAGCCGCTGGATCTCCCGCAGCAGTTCCACATCGCGCTCGGAGTATCGCCGCCCGCCCCCGGCGCTGCGCTCCGGGCTGACCAGACCCAGCCGGTCATAGGTACGCAGCGTCTGGGCATGCATCCCGGCCAGGTCCGCGGCCACCGAGATCAGGAACGTCCTGGTGTCACGCGGATCACCGCCGGCCGCGGTCATGGCCGGTTGCCCGACCACCCGGCGCGCGGATCGAAACCGCTGGCCTTCTCCGCGGCCGCATAGGCTTCCAGAGCTTCCAGTGCCGGGCCTTCCAGGGCCGGCGGAACGGCCACCTTGACGGTGACGAGCAGGTCGCCGGAACCGCCGCTGCGCTTGGGCACACCGCGCCCCCGCACCCGCAGGATGCGGCCGTCGGCCGTGCCCTTCGGGACCTTCACACCCACCTTGCCGTCCAGCGTCGGCACCGAAAGCGTTGTGCCCAAGGCCAATTCGGTGAAGCTGACCGGCACGCTCACGGTCAGATCGTCGCCGTCGCGTCCGAACACCTTGTCCGGCCGGACGTGCACGGTGACGTAGAGGTCACCGGACGGCGCGCCGCGCAGACCGGCCTCGCCCTGGCCGGCCAGCCGGATACGCTGCCCGTCCTCGACGCCCGAGGGGATCCGCACGTTGATCGTGCGACTGCGCGTGGTGACGCCGTTCCCGCCGCAATCGGTGCAGGGGTCCTCGATGATCGAGCCGCTGCCCCGGCAATCTGTACAGGGCTCGGAGAACCCGAACGCGCCCTGGTTGCGGTTGATCACACCGGACCCGTTGCAGCCTGCGCAGACCTTCGGGCTGGTGCCCGGGCGCGCTCCGCTGCCGTGGCAGTTGGTGCACGGCGCCGGACTGGTCAGCCGAAGCGGCATGGCCACGCCCTTGGTGGCTTCCAGGAAGTCGAGTTCGGTCTCGGTTTCGAGGTCCTTGCCGCGGCGGGGCCGGGTGGGTCGCGGTTGGGCTCCGCGGTTGAACAGACCGCCGAACAGGTCGCCGATATTGGCGCCGCCGTCCTGCCCGGCCTGACCGAACAGGTCGTTGAGGTTGAACCCACCGCCACCGCCGTCGTAGGTGTATCCCCCACCGCCGGCGCCGGCACCACCACCGCCGGCGAAACGACGGCCGAAACCGCCGCCGGCGAACATCCGGCGGGTCTCGTCGTACTCCTTGCGCTTGGCCTTGTCGGTCAGCACGTCCCGAGCCTCGCCGACCTCCTTGTACCGATCTTCGGCGGCCGGGTTGTTGGGGTTGCGGTCCGGGTGGTTCTCGGCGAGCAGTTTCTTGGCGACCCGCCGGATGTCGTCGTCGCTGGCATCCGAGGAGACGCCGAGCACCTTGTAGAAATCCTTCTCAACCCATTCACGTTGGACCATGCCGCGTCACCTCCTCGCTGTCGCCTGTCTGCGGTTACTGATCTGATTCTGCGTTCTGCGGGTTCAGACTCTGCTCGTCGTGCGGCGTGTCGCTCGAGTCTGTGACCTCAACGGCATCAACCACCGCGACCATCGCGGGCCGCAACACGAGCTCGCCGAGCTTGTAGCCCTTGCGCATGACGGTGCCGATCACCGGGTCGGAGCCATCTCCCTCGTGCTGCACGGCCTCGTGCAGGGACGGATCGAAGACCTCACCCTCGGTGCCGAATTCGACGAGCCCCAGGCCGGCCAGTGCGGCGGCGAGCTTGTCGGCGACCGACTTCAGCGGTCCGCTTTCCAGGTCGCCGTGGCTGCGGGCCCGCTCGAGGTCGTCGATCACCGGCAGCAGTTGGCTGACGACGACGGCCTTGGCACGCTCACCGGCGGCCTCCTGGTCACGAAGGGCGCGCTTGCGGTAGTTGGCGAAGTCGGCCTGCACGCGCTGCAGGTCGGCGGTCAACTCGGCGACCTTGTCGGCATCGGCCGACTCGGGCGCCCCCGGTGCCGCCCCCGAAGGGGCGGCACCGAAGGACACACCCTCACGCACCTCGCCGGTCTGCGGGTCGATCCGCCGCTTGTCGGTGACCGTCACCGGTTCCTCCTCGCGGTTGTCGCGTGACATATCCCGGGTCGCTTCGCTCCTGCCCTCCGGGTGGGTCACCGGGGCTCCTGATCGTCCTCGACGACCTCGGCATCGACGACGTCGTCGGCCGAGGAATCGGCCTGTGCGCCGCCCCCGGCAGCCTGCTCGGCCTGCGCGGCCTCGTAGATCGCCTGGCCGAGAGCCTGCGACTCGGTGCCGAGATTCTCCATCGCGGACTTGATCGCACCGATGTCCGAGCCGTTCAGCGCGGTCTTGGCCTCGGCGATCGCGCCGTCGACCTTGGTCAGCGTGTCCTCGGGAACTGCAGCACCACCCCCCGACTCTTTCTGCTCGCGCTGTTCCTTGACGAACTTCTCCGTCTGGTAGACCAGCGACTCGGCCTGGTTGCGGACGTCGGCCTCCTCGCGACGCTTGCGGTCCTCGTCGGCGTGCGCCTCGGCATCCTTGATCATCCGGTCGATCTCCTCCTTGGAAATGCCGGAGCCTTCCTGGATCTTGATCGTGTTCTCCTTACCGGTGCCCTTGTCCTTGGCCGTGACGTGCACGATGCCGTTGGCGTCGATGTCGAAGGTGACCTCGATCTGGGGCACTCCGCGCGGAGCCGGCGGGATGCCGGTCAACTCGAAGCTGCCGAGCAGCTTGTTGTGCGCGGCGATCTCACGCTCACCCTGGAAGACCTGGATCTGCACCGACGGCTGATTGTCGTCGGCGGTGGTGAAGGTCTCCGACCGCTTGGTCGGGATGGTGGTGTTGCGCTCGATGAGCTTGGTCATCACCCCGCCCTTGGTCTCGATACCGAG
>CAISDL010000089.1 GCA_903884065.1 uncultured Actinomycetes bacterium
GCGCAGGTGCTCAGCGACGACGAGGTGCGTCTGATCGCCGAGATCGCGGTCCGCAGCGAACGCCATGCCGGCTGCCCCCAGGACACCGAGTGGGCGATCGCCGACGGCAAGACCTACATCGTCCAGACCCGCCCGATCACCACACTCAACCGGGCCGGGAAGCCGGCCGCCGAGCAGCATCAGGTTCTGCTTCAGGGCCTGCCCGCGGTGCCCGGCGCGGCGTCCGGTGTCGTGCGCGTGCTCGCCGACGTCACCGACGGCGCCCGCCTGCAGGACGGCGAGGTGCTGGTCGCCCAGATGACCAATCCGGACTGGCTGCCGACGATGCGCCGCGCCTCGGCCCTGGTGACCGATACCGGCGGGATGACCTGCCATGCGGCCATCGTCGCCCGCGAACTCGGCGTGCCCTGCATCGTCGGCGCCCGCACCGCCACCAAGGATCTCAAGGACGGCACGGTGGTCACCGTGGACGGAACCCATGGGCGCGTGCTGGCCGGCCGCATGGAGACCGAGAAGACCGGTGGCGCCCAGACCGCACCGGTGAGTGGAGCGGCTGCCGTCGTTTCCGAGGTGACCGCCACCAAGATCTACGTCAACGTCGCGATGCCGGACAGGGCCGAGCAGGCCGCCGCCCTCGACGTCGACGGCGTCGGTCTGCTGCGCGCCGAACTGATCCTCGAGGATGCTCTGCACAACCGCCATCCCCGGGACCTGATCGCCCACGGCGAGCAGGACAGCCTGGTCGATTCACTGGCCACCGCCGTCGGCCGGGTGGCTGCCGCGTTCGCGCCTCGTCCGGTGGTGTACCGGGCCTCGGACTTCCGGACCAACGAGTTCCGCAATCTGCAGGGCGGCGCGGAGTTCGAGCCCGAGGAACACAACCCGATGATCGGCTACCGCGGGTGCTACCGGTACATCAGCAACCCGGATCTGTTCGACCTCGAACTGCAGGCGCTTGCCCGGGTGCGCGAACAGAATCCCAACCTGCACTTGATGATTCCCTTCGTGCGGACGAAGTGGGAACTGGAGAAGTGCCTGGAACTGGTCGACGCCAGCCCGCTGGGTCGCCAGCGCGGGCTGCACCGCTGGGTGATGGCCGAGGTTCCCTCGGTGGTGTACTGGCTTCCCGAGTACGTCGGTATGGGCATCGACGGGGTCTCGATCGGCAGTAACGACCTCACCCAGTTGATGCTGGGGGTCGACCGCGACTCCGATCTGTGCGCGGAACTGTACGACGAGTCCGACGCCGCCGTGCTGGACGCGATCGGGCAGATCATCACCACCGCCCGGCGGCTGGGCATCACCGCGTCGCTGTGCGGGCAGGCCCCGTCGAGCCGGCCGGAATTCGCCGAACACCTTGTGCGGATGGGGATCACGTCGATCTCGGTGACCCCGGACGCGGCGCAGCGAACCCGGCGCAATGTCGCCGCCGCCGAGCGGCGGCTCCTGCTGGAGGCAGCCCGCGGCAATTGACCGGTGAGCTGACCCCGAGGCGCTGATGACACGGCTGTGACCAGCGCAATCCCCGGAATCGGGGGGCCGCTGAAATAGGGTGATCGGATGTCTGTGTCGCGCCGCAACGTGCTGAAATTCGCCGCTGCCACCCCCGCGGCACTGAGCATGGCAGCCCTGGCCGACGTGGTCAGCGCGGCGGTCGCCTCCGCCGACTCCCCGGGGGTGCTCCTCGACTATGCCGCAGGCGTGCTCAGTGCCGCCGACATCAAGGCCGCCGGAGCGCTCGGGGCCATCCGCTACGTGTCCGACCGGCGGCCGGGCGCCAGCTGGATGCTGGGCAAGCCGATCAAGATCGACGAAGCCCGCGATCTCTATCAGGCCGGCCTGAAGATCGTCTCCAACTATCAGTTCGGAAAGCAGGAGACCTCCGACTGGCTGGGCGGTCAGTCCGCCGGAATCACCCACGCAAAACGCGGCGTGGAGTTGCACACCGCCGCCGGTGGACCCGTCGCCGCGCCGATCTACGCCTCGATTGACGACAACCCCAGCTACGAGCAGTACACCCAGCAGGTCGCTCCCTACCTGCGCGGCTGGGAGTCGGTGATCGGCCATCAGCGGGTCGGCGTCTACGGCAACTCGAAAGTCATCGATTGGGCGCTGCAGGACGGTCTCGGGTCGTGGTTCTGGCAGCACAACTGGGGCACGCCGACGGGATTCGTCCACCCGGCGGCCCATCTGCACCAGTTCGAGATCGACGCCCGCAAGGTCGCCGGCGTGGGTGTGGACCTCAACAACATCCTCAAGCCGCAATTCGGCCAGTGGGACTGAGCCCGGACACCGCCCCTTCTCGCACGGAAATATTCGGCAAAATGTAAAACCTACTCAATCGTAGGTTTCAGCCGGCGAAGTCCACGGCTCAATTTCGGTGAACAATTGTCGACCGAATTACTGAGCAACTGCTTGGTCGGGGTACGTGTTCCCGCCGCGTCCACCGTCCGACCGCAGGTAACGATTACATAACAATCGTGCTTTGAGCAGCGATATTGTGGCTACTCAACCGTAACCACTCGCATGCAGGACGTTTGTCCTACCCGTCGGCGGGGGACGCGCGGCGAAGTGTGACCCCTATATCGGGTTACCCGTGCGTAGAACTCGCCGGTAACAAATTCGGGCGCGAAATACCCCGCGCCATTATGGGATTCTTAGCGCGCACGAATCGTAGTACAGCAAGAGGAGACCGATGACGATCCACGAGCACGACAGGCTGCCCACCGGAGATGCTGCCGACCGGGTGACCGCACACGCGCTCGTGGACCGGCTCAACGCCGGCGAGCCCTACGCCGTGGCGTTCGGCGGCCAGGGCGCCAGTTCCTGGCTGGCCAGCCTCGAGGAACTCGTGACCATGGCCGGCATCGAGTCCGAACTCGCCCGGATCGCCGGTGAAGCCGAACTGCTGCTGGAACCGGTCGCCGACGAACTCGTCGTCGTGCGACCGATCGGGTTCGAGCCGCTGCGCTGGATACGCGCGCTGGCGGCCGGCGAACCGGTCCCGACCACCCGGCAGCTGACGTCGGCGGCGGTGTCGCTGCCCGGTGTCCTGCTGACCCAGATCGCCGCCATTCGCGCCCTTGGCCGCCAGGGCCTGGACTTCTCCGCCACGCCGCCGGTCGCGGTGGCCGGCCATTCCCAGGGAGTGCTGGCCGTGGAGGCGCTGCGGGCCGGCGGCACCCGGGACGTGGAACTGCTGGCGCTCTCGCAGCTGATCGGGGCGGTCGGCACTCTGGTCGCCCGCCGTCGCGGCATCACCGCCCTCGGCGACAGCACCCCCATGGTCTCGGTGACCCACGCCGACCCGGAACGCATCGCCGAACTGCTCGATGAGTTCGCCCGCGAGGTGCGCACGGTGGAACCCCCGGCGCTGTCGATCCGCAACGGCCGTCGCGCCGTCGTGATCACCGGCACGCCCGAGCAACTGTCCCGCTTCGAGTTGTTCTGCCGGCAGATCTCCGACAAGGAGGCCGCCGAGCGCAAGAACAAGCTGCGCGGCGGCGCGGTGTTCGCCCCCGTCTTCGACCCGGTCCAGGTCGAGGTCGGCTTCCACACGCCCCGGCTCGCCGACGGCGTCGACATCGTCGTGCGATGGGCGCAAGCTGTCGGAATCGACGACGACCTGGCCCGTCGGATGGCCGAGGCCATGCTGGTGCGGCAGGTCGACTGGGTCGAGGCGGTCATCGGTATCGCCGACTCCGGTGCCCGGTGGATCCTGGACCTGGGCCCCGGCGACATCCTGACCCGGGTCACCGCGCCGGTGATCCGCGGGCTGGGCGTCGGCATCGTGCCGGCCGCCACCCGGGGCGGCCAGCGCAACCTGTTCACCGTCGGTGCCGCCCCCGAGGTCGGTGCGCCGTGGTCGAGCTATGCGCCGACCGTGATCAGCCTGCCCGACGGCTCGGTGAAGCTGTCGACCAAGTTCACCCGGCTCACCGGACGCTCGCCGATCCTGCTGGCCGGCATGACCCCCACGACCGTCGACGCGCGCATCGTCGCCGCCGCCACCAATGGCGGGCACTGGGCCGAACTGGCCGGCGGCGGACAGGTCACCGAGCCGATCTTCGAGCGGCGGGTGGCCGAACTGGGCGAACTCCTGGAGCCCGGCCGGGCCGTGCAGTTCAACGCGCTCTACCTCGACCCCTACCTGTGGAAGCTGCAGGTCGGCGGAAAACGCCTGGTGCAGAAGGCCCGTCAGTCCGGCGCCCCCATCGACGGGCTGGTCATCAGCGCCGGTCTCCCCGATCTCGACGAGGCCGTCGACCTCATCGAGGAACTGCACGCGGCCGGGATCAGCCACATCTGCTTCAAGCCCGGGACCGTCGAGCAGATCCGCTCGGTCATCCGCATCGCCGCGGAGGTCCCCACCCGCCCGGTCATCGCCCACATCGAGGGCGGCCGGGCCGGCGGCCACCACTCCTGGGAGGACCTCGACGACCTGCTGCTGAGCACCTATTCCGAACTGCGCTCGCAGTCCAACATCACCATCTGCGTCGGCGGCGGTATCGGCACGCCGGAGCGCGCCGCCGAATACCTCACCGGCCGTTGGTCTCACGTCTACGGATACCCCCTGATGCCGGTGGACGGCATCCTGGTCGGCACCGCCGCGATGGCCTGCCTGGAGGCCACCACCTCGCCGTCGGTCAAGCAGATGCTGGTCGATACGAAAGGCACCGATCAGTGGGTAGGTGCCGGAAAAGCCTTGAACGGCATGGCCTCCGGGCGCAGCCAACTCGGTGCCGACATCCATGAGATCGACAACTCGGCGTCGCGGTGCGGGCGGCTGCTCGACGAGGTCGCCGGTGACGCCGACGCGGTCGCGGCGCGCCGCGACGAGATCATCGCGGCCATGGCGCCCACCGCAAAGCCCTACTTCGGCGACGTCGCCGATATGACCTACCTGCAGTGGCTGGCGCGATATGTGGAACTGGCCATCGGCGCCGGGGACAGCACCGCCGACACCAAATCCGCGGACTCGCCCTGGCTTGACGGGACCTGGCGGGAGCGCTTCGCGGCGATGCTGCAGCGCGCCGAGGCCCGCCTCGACGCCGCCGACACCGGCCGCATCGAGACGCTGTTCGGCCCCGACTCCGCGCTCCTCGAGGACCCCGACCGGGCCATCGCCGCGCTGCTGGACCGCTACCCGGATGCGGCGACCGTCCTGCTGCACCCGGCCGATACGCCGTTCTTCGTCGAACTGTGCAAGACGGTGGGCAAGCCGGTGAACTTCGTGCCGGTCATCGACAAGGACGTCCGCCGCTGGTGGCGCAGCGACTCGCTGTGGCAGGCCCACGACGCCCGTTACACCGCCGATCAGGTGTGCATCATCCCGGGCACCGCCGCCGTCGCCGGCATCGACCGGGTCGACGAACCGGTCGCCGAACTACTCGACCGCTTCGAATCGGCCGCCGTGCGGGAGGTGCTGGCCACCGGTGCCGAGCCCGAGCCGGTCTTCTCACGGCTGCAGGGCCGCGCTGATGTCGGTGGACCGCTGGGCCTCGTACTGGATTCCCCGGACGTGTTGTGGGCCGGGCGCACCGCCATCAACCCGGTGCACCGGCTGGCCCCGCCGCACGCGTGGCAGATCCTCGATTCAGGCTCTGCCACAAACCATTCCACCGGCGCGCGCCTGGAGGTCATCGGCTCCGACCGGGTCGTGCTGCGAGTGCCGTTGTCGGGCACCTGGATCGACATCACCTTCACGCTGCCGCCTACCGTCGTCGACGGCGGTGCCCCAATGGTCATCACCGCCGACGCCGCCGCCGCGATGCGCGGCGTGCTCGCCATCGCCGCCGGTGTCGATGGACCCGAGGCGCTGCCCGCGCTGGTGAACGGTTCGGCGACCGCCACCGTGGACTGGGACCCCGAGCGGGTGGCCGACCACACCGGCGTCACCGCGACGTTCGGCGCGCCACTGGCGCCCACCCTGACCACCGTGCCCGACGCCCTGGTCGGCCGCTGCTGGCCTGCGGTGTTCGCCGCGATCGGCGGCGCCGTCACCGACGTCGGCTTCCCGGTCATCGAGGGCCTGCTGAGTCTGGTCCACCTCGACCACGCCGCCCGGCTGCTCAGGCCGCTGCCCACCCATCCCGTTCACCTCGTCGTCACCGCGACCTCCTCGCACGCCTACGACACCGAGGTGGGTCGCGTGGTGCCGGTGACCGTCAACGTCAGCGACACCTCCGGAACGGTGCTGGCAGTCCTCGAGGAGCGCTTCGCCATCCGCGGCCGCACCGGCCCGGGCGAACTGACCGACCCGGTGCGGGCCGGGGGAGCGGTCTCGGTGAACGCCACCGACACCCCGCGTCGCCGCCGCCGCGACGTCACCGTCGCCGCGCCGCACGCCATGCGTCCCTTCGCGGTCGTCTCCGGTGACCACAACCCGATCCACACCGACCGGACGGCGGCCCTGCTGGCCGGGCTGGAAGCGCCGATCGTGCACGGCATGTGGCTCTCGGCCGCGGCCCAGCACGTCGTCACCGCCACCGACGGAAAGCCGGGTGCGCCCGGCAAGCTGATCGGGTGGACGGCCCGGTTCCTGGGCATGGTGTCCCCGGGCGACGAGATCGACTTCCGGGTCGACCGGGTCGGAATCGACTTGGGCGCCGAGGTTTTGGAGGTGACGGCCAAGGTCCACGGCGAACTCGTCATGTCGGCCACCGCGCGCCTTGCCGCACCCAAGACGGCCTACGCCTTCCCCGGCCAGGGCATTCAGCACAAGGGCATGGGCATGGAGGTCCGGGCCCGGTCCAAGGCGGCCCGTGCGGTGTGGGACCGCGCCGACGCCTTCACCCGCGACGCCCTCGGGTTCTCGGTGATGCACGTCGTGCGCGACAACCCGACCAGCCTCATCGCCCGCGGCGTGCACTATCAGCACCCCGACGGCGTGCTCTACCTGACGCAGTTCACCCAGGTCGCGATGGCCACCGTGGCCGCCGCCCAGGTCGCCGAGATGCGCGAGCAGGGAGCCTTCGTCGAAGGGGCCATCGCCTGCGGCCACTCGGTGGGCGAGTACACCGCCCTGGCCTGCGTCACCGGGGTCTATGAACTCGAGGCCCTGCTGGAGGTGGTGTTCCACCGCGGCAGCAAGATGCACGACATCGTCCCGCGCGACGAACTCGGCCGGTCCAACTACCGCCTCGCCGCCATCCGGCCCTCCCAGATCGATCTCGACGACGCCGACGTGACCGCGTTCGTCGCCGAGATCGCCGAGCGCACCGGGGAATTCCTGCAGATCGTCAACTTCAACCTGCGCGGCTCGCAGTACGCGATCGCCGGCACCGTGCGCGGACTCGACGCACTCGAGGAGGAGATCGAGCGACTCCGGGAGATCACCGGCGGCAAGCGGGCCTACATCCAGGTGCCCGGCATCGATGTGCCGTTCCACTCCGACGTGCTGCGGGTCGGCGTCGACGAGTTCCGCCGTTCACTGCAGCGCATCATGCCGCTCGACGCCGACCCGTCGGTGCTCATCGGCCGCTACATCCCCAACCTGGTCCCGCGACTGTTCACCCTCGACCGCGATTTCATCCAGGAGATCCGCGACCTCGTTCCGGCGGAACCGCTCGACGAGATCCTCGCCGACTACGACACCTGGATCACCGAGCGGCCGGGAGAGGTCGGCCGGCGGGTGGTCATCGAACTGCTCGCCTGGCAGTTCGCCAGCCCGGTGCGCTGGATCGAGACCCAGGACCTGCTGTTCAACGAGACCGCCGCCGGCGGGGTGGGTGTCGAGCGCTTCGTCGAGATCGGCGTCCGCAACGCGCCCACCGTCGCCGGACTGGCCACCAACACCCTCAAATTACCCGAATTCGCCTACAGCACAGTCGAAGTACTGAATGTCGAGCGCGATGCCGCCGTGCTGTTCGCCACCGACACCGACCCCGAGCCCGAGCCGGAGACCGAGGCCGAACCGGCCGCGCCGACGGCGCAACCCGAGGCCCTCGAGGCGGCTCCCGCCGCCGCGCCGGCCGCGGCCCCGGCCGTGCCCTCGGGCACCGTGCGCCCCGACGACGTGCCCTTCGACGCCGCCGACGCCACGTGCGCGCTGATCGCGTTGTCGGCCAAGATGCGTCTCGACCAGATCGAACCGCTGGATTCCATCGAGTCGATCACCGACGGCGCCTCCTCGCGGCGCAACCAGTTGCTCGTCGACCTGGGATCCGAGCTCAACCTTGGGGCCATCGACGGCGCCGCCGAGGCCGACCTGACCGCGCTGCGCGGCCAGGTCTCCAAACTGGCGCGGACCTACAAGCCGTTCGGGCCGGTGCTCACCGACGCCGTCAACGATCAGCTGCGCACGACGCTGGGCCCGTCGGGCAAGCGTCCCGGCGTCATCGCCGAGCGCCTCGCCAAGACGTGGGAACTCGGGCCGGGCTGGGCCAAGCACGTCACCGTCGAACTCGCACTGGGCACCCGAGAGGGCTCCAGTGTGCGCGGCGGGCCGCTCGGCGGTCTGCACGACGGCGCGCTCAAGGACGCCGCCGCCGTGGACACGGCCATCGACGCGGCGGTCGCCGCGGTCGCCGCCCGGCGGGGCATCGCCGTGGCGCTCCCGTCGGCCGCAGGCGCGGCCGGGGGTGTGGTCGACTCCGCCGCGCTGGACGAGTTCGCCGCCACGGTCACCGGCCGTGATGGCGTCCTGGCCTCGGCCGCCCGGATGGTGCTGGGTCAGCTGGGCCTGGACGGTGCGGTCAGTGCCGCACCGGCGGAGGCCGACACCGAACTGATCGAACTGGTCACCGCCGAACTCGGCGCAGACTGGCCGCGACTGGTGGCGCCGGTGTTCGACGCCCGCAAGGCGGTGCTGCTCGACGACCGGTGGGCCAGTGCCCGAGAGGACCTGGTCACAGTGTGGCTGGCCGACGACGACGATGTCGAGGCCGACTGGGACCGGCTCTCGCAGCGGTTCGAGGGCGCGGGCAACGTCGTCGCCACCCAGGCCGACTGGTGGCGCGGCCGCGCGCTGGCCGGAGGCCGGGACGCGCACGCCTCGCTCTACGGCCGCATCGCGGCCGGTGCCCAGAACCCCGCCCCCGGTCGTTACGCCGACGAGGTCGCCGTCGTCACCGGTGCATCCAAGGGTTCGATCGCGGCCTCGGTCATCGCCAGGCTGCTCGACGGCGGCGCGACCGTCGTCGCCACCACCTCCCGACTGGACGACGAGCGGTTGGCGTTCTACAAGTCGCTCTACCGCGACCACGCCCGGTTCGGCGCAGCGCTGTGGGTGGTCCCGGCCAATATGGCCTCCTACGCCGACATCGACGCACTGATCTCGTGGGTCGGCAACGAGCAGACCGAAAACCTTGGGCCGCAGTCTGTTCACGTCAAGGACGCCCAGACGCCCACGCTGCTGTTCCCGTTCGCCGCGCCCCGGGTGGCCGGTGACCTCTCGGAGGCCGGATCACGCTCCGAGATGGAGATGAAGGTGCTGCTGTGGGCCGTCGAGCGGTTGGTCGGCGGACTGTCGGCCATCGGCGCCGAACGCGACATCGCCTCCCGACTGCACGTGGTGCTGCCCGGTTCGCCCAACCGCGGCATGTTCGGCGGGGACGGCGCATACGGCGAGTCGAAGTCCGCGCTTGACGCGGTCGTGGCGCGCTGGAGCGCGGAATCGTCGTGGGCGCAACGGGTCACGATCGCCCACGCGCTGATCGGCTGGACCAAGGGCACCGGACTGATGGGCCACAACGACGCCATCGTCGACGCCGTCGAGGACGCCGGGGTGACGACCTACAGCACCGCGGAGATGGCCGGGATGCTGCTCGACCTGTGCACCGTGGAGGCCAGGGTGGCCGCCACCGAGGCGCCGCTACAGGCGGACCTCACCGGTGGTCTGGGCGACATCGAACTGGACATGGCCGAGCTCGCGGCCCGGGCTCGTGAGGAAATGGCTTCCGCGGCAACCGAATCCGACGAGGACGCCACCGGCACGATCGTCGCGCTGCCCTCGCCGCCGCGCGGGCACCGCCCGAGCCCGCCGCCGGCCTGGCCGGCCCTCGACATCGACCCGGCCGACCTCGTCGTCATCGTCGGCGCCGCCGAGGTGGGGCCCTACGGTTCCTCGCGCACCCGTTTCGAGATGGAGGTCTCCGGCGAGCTGTCGGCGGCCGGCGTGCTGGAACTGGCGTGGACCACCGGACTGGTGACCTGGGAGAGCGATCCCAAACCCGGCTGGTATGACGCCGCCTCAGGCGAACTGGTCCCCGAGGAGGAGATCGCCCAGCGCTACCACGACACCGTCGTGCAGCGCTGCGGCATCCGTGAGTTCGTCGCCGACGGAGCACTGCACGCCGATCACTCGACGGATCTGCTCGTGAGCGTCTTCCTGGACCGGGACTTCACCTTCGTGGTGACCTCGGAGGCCGAGGCCCGGGCATTCGAGACGTTCGACCCCGACCACACCGTGGTCCGGCCGGCCGGTGACTCCGGCGACTGGGAGGTGATCCGCAAGGCGGGCACCGAGATTCGGGTGCCGCGCAAGACCAAGCTGTCCCGCACCGTGGGCGCGCAGATCCCGACCGGCTTCGACCCGACGGTCTGGGGTATCAGTCCCGACATGGTCGCCTCGACCGACCGGGTGGCGTTGTGGAACATGGTCGCGACGGTGGACGCGTTCCTGTCCTCGGGTTTCACCCCGACCGAACTGATGCGCTGGGTGCATCCGGCGATGGTGGCCAGCACCCAGGGCACCGGCATCGGCGGTCTGACCAGCATGCAGACGATGTTCCACGGCAACCTGACGGGCACTCCCAAGCCGAACGACATCCTGCAGGAGGTTCTGCCGAATGTCGTTGCCGCCCATGTGATGCAGTCCTATGTCGGCGGCTACGGCGCCATGGTGCATCCGGTTGGAGCCTGCGCGACCGCCGCGGTCTCGGTCGAGGAGGGCGTCGACAAGATCCGGCTCGGCAAGGCCGAACTGGTCGTCGCCGGCGGCTTCGACGACATGACCTCCGACGCGATCATCGGCTTCGGTGACATGGCCGCGACCGCGGACACCGAGACGATGCGTGCGCGCGGCATCAGCGACGCGCACATCTCGCGCGCCAACGACCGGCGTCGGTTGGGCTTCCTGGAGGCCCAGGGCGGCGGGACCATCCTGCTGGCCCGCGGCGACCTGGCCCTGAGGATGGGGCTTCCGGTGCTCGCCGTGGTCGCCTACGCCCAGAGCTTCGCCGACGGGGTGCACACCTCGATCCCGGCTCCGGGCCTCGGCGCCCTCGGCGCCGGCCGCGGCGGGCGCGACTCGGCCCTGGCCCGGTCGTTGAACCGGCTGGGGCTGGGCGCCGACGACATCGCGGTGATTTCCAAGCACGACACCTCGACGCTGGCCAACGATCCCAACGAGACCGAGTTGCATGAGCGTCTCGCCGACGCGCTCGGCCGCTCACCGGGTGCGCCGCTGTTCGTGGTCTCGCAGAAGAGCCTGACCGGGCACGCCAAGGGCGGTGCGGCGGTGTTCCAGACGATCGGGCTGTGCCAGGTTCTGCGGGACGGCGTCATCCCGCCCAACCGCAGTCTGGACTGCGTCGACGAGGAACTGGCCGTCTCCGACCACCTCGTCTGGCCCCGGAAGACCCTGCACCTCGGCGAGCGCTACCCGCTCAAGGCCGGCCTCCTGACCAGCCTGGGCTTCGGACACGTGTCGGGCCTGGTCGCCCTGGTGCATCCGCAGGCCTTCCTGGCCACCCTGGCCGACGACGAACGGCGGGACTACCTGCAGCGCGCGCAGGACAGGGTGCTGGCCGGCCAGCGGCGGCTGGCCTCGGCCATCGCCGGCGGTCGCCCCATGTACGAGCGCCCGTCCGGTCGCCGGTTCGACCACGACGGGCCCGGGAAGGCCAGGGAGGCGGCCATGCTGCTCAACCCGGCCTCGCGACTCGGCGGGGGTGGCGAATACGCCGGTTAGATGGCCGGTTAGTCACATCGCGCCCCGATAGCCGCTAAGGTCTGCGCGTGGCGATCGTGGGAGTGGGTATTGACCTGGTGTCGATTCCGGAATTCGCCGAGCAGGTGGACCGGCCCGGCACGGTGTTCGCCGAGACGTTCACCCCGGGCGAGCGCCGCGACGCCGCCGACAAGAGTTCGCTCGCCGCGCGTCATCTGGCTGCCCGCTGGGCCGCCAAGGAGGCGGTGATCAAGGCGTGGTCGGGCTCCCGGTTCGCTCAGCGTCCCGTGTTGCCCGAGGGCATTCACCACGACATCGAGGTCGTCACCGATATGTGGGGCCGCCCGAAGGTCCGGCTGACCGGCGCGATCGCCGAGCACCTCGCCGACGTGGTGATCCACGTCTCGCTGACCCACGAGGGCGACACCGCGGCGGCCGTCGCCATCCTCGAGACGCTCTAGGTTCCCGCCGAGCGTCGCGCTGGGGTGACACTCGGCGACGAGTGTGGCGCCTCAGAGGCGCTCGGAGGGGCTAATCTCGCCCGGTGAGTGATCTGGTTCAACGCGTGCACGACGTGCTGCCCGACGTTCGCCGCGACCTCGAGGACCTGGTGCGCATCCAATCGGTGTGGTCGGATCCGGCCCGGCGCGCGGAGGTCGTCCGCAGCGCCGAGAAGGTGGCCGACCTGCTGCGCGAGGCCGGCTTCGCCCACGTTGAGATCGTCAGCGAAGGCGGGGCTCCGGCTGTCATCGCACATCACCCCGCACCGCCGGGTGCGCCGACCGTGCTGCTCTACGCTCACCATGACGTCCAGCCCGAAGGCGATGCGGCGCAATGGGATTCGGCCCCTTTCGAACCGATTGAGCGGGACGGCCGGCTCTACGGCCGGGGCACCGCCGACGACAAGGCCGGGATCGCCGTCCATCTGGCGGCGTTCCGGGCGCACGGCGGGAATCCGCCCGTCGGAGTGACGGTGTTCGTCGAGGGCGAGGAGGAGTGCGGTTCGCCCTCGCTGAGCCGGCTGCTGGCCGCACACCAGTCCAAGCTGGCCGCCGACGTCATCGTGATCGCCGACTCCGACAACTGGACCTCCGAGATCCCGGCGCTGACGGTGTCGTTGCGCGGTCTGGCCGACTGTGTCGTCGAGGTGGCCACCCTCGATCACGGGCTGCACTCCGGACTGTGGGGCGGGGTGGTGCCCGACGCGCTGACCGCCCTGGTCCGGCTGCTGGCCAGCCTGCACGACGACGACGGAAACGTCGCGGTCGCCGGTCTGCACCAGGGCAGCGCCGCACCGGTCGACCGCGGGGCGGACTGGGTGCGGGCCGAGTCCGGACTGCTCGACGGGGTCGGCGAGATCGGTTCGGGGACAGTTGCTCAGCGGTTGTGGGCCAAACCGGCGATCACCGTCATCGGGATCGACACCACGCCGATCGACAGAGCCTCCAACACCCTGATCCCGCGGGCCCGGGCGAAGGTCAGCCTGCGAGTGGCTCCCGGCGGTGACGCCGCCGCCCACCTGGACGCGCTGCGCCGCCACCTCGAGCAGAACGCGCCGTGGGGTGCCCACGTCACGGTCACCCCCGGCGACGTCGGCCAGCCCTATGCGATCGACGCCACCGGTCCGGTGTACGACGCCGCCCGCGCGGCGTTTCGCCGGGCGTGGGGAGTCGAGGCGGTCGATATGGGAATGGGCGGCTCCATCCCGTTCATCGCCGAGTTCGCCGCCGCGTTCCCCGACGCGACGATCCTGGTGACCGGCGTCGAAGATCCCGGAACGCAGGCGCACAGCGTCAACGAGAGCCTGGATCTGGGTGTGCTGGAGCGGGCCGCCGTCGCCGAGGCGCTCCTGCTGGGCTCATTGGGCTCATCGAGCGCATCGGGCGCATCGGGCGCATCGTCAGCGGGCTACTCCCAGTAGTGCTCGCCGCCCTTGGGGAAGCCGCCGCCGTAGCTGGAGATGTGGACGTGGGTGTAGTGGTTGGCATCCGGGCTGCCCAGGTCATCCATCAGGCGGGGTGATCCCGAAGCCGGCCGGTAGTTCCGCTGCCAGATCACGTACTCGAGGCCGAACCGGTCGGCGTTGGCGAACACGTAATCCACGATGCGGTCGCCGAGGGCGCGACCGGCCGGCGTATCCCAGTGCGGGATCATCACGTCCACCGCCAGACCGTTGGGGTGCCACTTCATGCTGTCGGCCCGGACCCCGCCCATCTCGGTGATCTCGGGGAACCGCTTGCTGATCGCGCGCGCGGCCAGGATCGTCTGCACCTGCATGCCGCGCTCATCGCAGCGGCCGGCGGGCAGGGCCCGACGGATCGGCACCGCGGCACGCGGGGCCGCAGCCGCAGATCCGTGGCTGGCTGCGGCGAGCACGATCTGGGGCTCCCACCCCAGCGGTTCTGCGGGGTGGACCGGGCCCATCGCCACAGTCGCCGGCACGGCCAGGATCGCCGCCAACCACGTCATCACGCGCCCACGACGGTTCACTGGCCCTCCGGTCCTCGATCAACCTTCGCGGCCTGTCCCGCGACTGTGATTCCACCGTGATGTCGGCGATACCGGGCCCAGCGTTACGCGTGTGACGCGAGGGGAAAGCACGGACCTCCTCCGATTGCAGGAGGCGGGATCATCAGCAACATCGTCGAACTGCCCGATAGTGCGCCTCCGCCCGGTCCGGCAATGTGGGAGTCAGCAAGCCGGGAGATGCCCGGCGAGAACACAGGGAGAAAATCATGAAGCGTTTCGCAGCCTCGACACTGCTGGCCAGCGGTCTGTTCGCCGGCCTGATGGGAGTGGCCGGTCCCGCCCACGCCGACCTCAGCGACGTCGTCTGGAACCAGCAGCACCAGCAGCGCGCCTACGTTCCGCACGTCGACACCACCGTGCGGCACAGCCGCTGACCGTCACACCGCGAGCGCCACACCGGCCCGTCACCTGCAGGTGGCGGGCCGGTGGCATTCTTGACTGCGTGGCGAAGTCCGCACGCTGTCGAAGCCCGTTGCTCATCGCTGGCGTACTCCTGCTTGCGCTGGCCGCCGCACTGATCGCGGCCTACGGATTCATCGGCTCTCATGTCGATGCGGACGGATGGCTGCACGAGCCCTTCGCGTGCATACCGCTGGCCTGGCTCTGCGGTCTGGCCGGAGCGGTCCTAGTGGCGATTGCCCTCTGGCGCGGCCGGCGAGACCGCTTGCGCTGAACGCTCGGGGATCAGCCGTTCTCCGTGATGATCTTCTGGATCGCCGAGGCCGTATTGGCCGCCTTCACGTTGTACTGGGCCAGGGCGATCTTGCCCTTCTCGTCGATGAGGAACGTCGAGCGGATCACGCCATGGACGGTCTTGCCGTACATCTTCTTCTCCCCGAAGGTGCCCCAGGCGGTCAAGACCGTCTTGTCCGGATCGGACAGCAGGGGGAAGGTCAGTGCCTCGGCGTCGCGGAACTTCGCCAGCTTCTCCGGCTTGTCCGGCGAGATGCCGACGACGTCGATCCCGGCATCGTTGAGGGTGGCCAGGCTGTCCCGGAAGCTGCAGGCCTGCTTGGTGCATCCCGGGGTCGAGGCCGCCGGATAGAAGTAGACGATGACCTTGCGGCCCTTGAAACCCGACAGTGTGACGGTCTTACCGTCCGCATCCGGCAGGCTGAACGCCGGTGCCTTGTCGCCTACCTCAAGTCGTGCTGATTCGGTCACGGTGCATCTCCTTCGTCGGCTGAGGGTCGCCCACTGACGACGTGGGCGCCCGCGCTGATCTAGGGTAGTGCGGCAGTGCTGCATCGCGGCGGGCGGAAGCGAGGACTCAAGTGGCGGAGCGGGATCCCGAGGTCATCAAGCAGGAGATCGCTGCGGCACGCGACCGCCTGGCCGTGACGGTCGATTCACTGGCTGAGCGGGCCAATCCGCAGCGTGTCGCCGAAGACCTCAAGGCGACAGCGCTGAGGTTTCTCAAGCAGCCCGCGGTGGCGGCGAGCCTAGCCGGTGTGGGCGTGCTGACCATGGTGATCATCATCCGCAGCATCCGCCGTTAGAGCGCGACCGCGCTAACCCCGCCTCAACCAGCCCGTCAGTCGGGCCCGCGGGGGGCTCGCCTGCATGCCGACCCTGCCGCAGGTATGGATGCGCAGTGGGACGTCATCGCCGTCGTGGCCGTCGGCCGACGGACCCTGGGAGCCGCGCCGTTCCCTCGCCATGATGTCCCATCCGGTTTTCCGAGCTAACTAACAAGCTTCAGGAAGCAAGGATACCTACGCCAAAAAGACCATGTCAAACCATTGGAAATGGTCCGTAGCCCGAACGGCCAGTTACCGAAGAATGTTTGCCGGTGGGGCGTCACGGATGGTCGTTGAGGAGACCCGCGAAAACGATGCGGAAGAGCAGTTCCGACACGGTGCCGACGACGATGCTCGCACTGACAACTGCTCCGACGACCGCCACGACGATCGCGGCGACGCTGGATTTCTTGGCTTTGCCGGACTGCAGCAGGCCCACGATTCCCAGGACGAACGCGACCGGCAGCACGTACCACCCGACTGTGAGAGTTGCGGGTACGCACGCCAGCACGGACCCGGCGATGCCGACGATCAGTGCGATCGTCCCCAGGGTGTTCTTCCGGCCGGCCGAGGCGTGCGGTGCAACCGGCGGGGGATAGGGCGGCATGGGGGAGATTATGGTCCAGTGATGGCTACCGATATGACCACAAGCAGCGGACCTCCCGCCATCGCCGGCGTGCGGCGTTCCTTCGTCGAAGCGCGCGGGGTGCGGTTCCACGTCACCGAGGCGGGCCCGGTCGACGGCCGGCCCGTCATCGCGCTGCACGGGTGGCCACAGCATCACTGGGTGTACCGGGATCTGTTGGCGGACCCGCCGCCGGGACTCCGGATCATCGCGCCGGACCTACCCGGATACGGGTGGTCGGGCCCGCCGCCGCATCGTTGGGCCAAGGAGGACGTCGCCGACGACGTGCTGGCACTGATGGACGTGCTCGGTCTGGATCGGGCCCTGCTGGTCGGCCACGACTGGGGCGGCTTCGTGGCCTACCGGATGCTGCTGGCCGCGCCCGACCGGTTCGACGGCTACCTGGTGTGCAACATGGCCCACCCCTGGCAGACCCCACGGGCGATGCTGCCCCACTTCTGGCGGTTCCTGGCCTACCAGCCGTTCGTGGCGAGCATCGGCATGGCGTTGCAGCAACGCACCCCCTATCTGGAGCGCGTCATCTTCGGCTCCGGCCCGAAGGGGCACCGCGTGGGCCGGGCCGCCGCCAAGATCTACGCCGACCGGTTCCGCGATCCGGTGTGCGCCCGCGCGGCCACCGACACCTACCGCACCTTCCTGCTGCGCGAAATGCCCTCGGCGGCAAGCCATCCGGAGCGCCGGCGCGCGACCGCCCCGATCCGGGCGTTGTTCGGCATGCGCGATTTCGCCATCCACCACTCGCTCGCATCACCGGCGACCGCCAACGCCGACGACTACACGTTCGAGCCGGTCGACGCCGGTCACTTCATCATCGACGAGCGGCCCGACCTGGTGCGTGCCCGGCTGATCGCACTGGCGGAGGAGACCGCGGAGCGGCCGGCCTAGAGGTCGGCCGGCTTGACGAGCCGTCGTGCCCGCGCGGCCAGCGACTGCCGTAGCTGGGCGAGCGCTGTCGCGCGGACGGGTGCCATGTCGTCGGTGGCGAGCCAGGCGCCCTTGGGCCGGCCCGCGCCACCCAACCCGTCGAGCGGATGGCGTCGCGTGGACAGCATGCTGGCGAGGTCCCACGGCTCCACGACGAAACGCTCGCCGTCGATCTGGGAGCCGGCGGGGATCTGGCGACCGGACAGATCCAGGTGCATGGCCCGCACCACGTCCACTCCCGCGTCGTCCTCGAACATCCGGAACTGCGCGCCGACGCGGGGGTTGAAGTCGAGCAGGTAGTAGCTGCCGGTACGCCGGTCGAGTCGCCAGTCCATGTCGAAGATGCCCCGATAGCCGACCTGCGCGCAGAAGCGCTTCGCCGCCGCGACGATCTCCGGTTCGGGAGCCGTATAGGCGGCGGCGGTGGCACCGCCGTGGGCGGGCCAGGTGCGCACCTTTCGGCCCGTGAAGACGACCTGAGCCCGGCTGGCGGAGTCGCAGTAGCCGTGGGTGAACCAATCCTCGCAGTGCTCGTCGGGCAGGTATTCCTGCAATAACACCTGAAACGGCTCCACCCAGCCCCGGGCCAGCTCACCCATGGCCTCGCGGTTGTGCACCAGAGTGGAATTCTCGACGCTCTGCACCTGACCGCGCAGGGCGATGCTCTTCACCATCACCGGCTGGTCGAGTCCGGCCATGGCGGCGTCGAGTTGGGCCCTCGTGTCGACGACGATCGACCACGGTGTCGGCATGCCGAGATCGCGACACATTGCGCCGAGGCTGTCCTTGTCCGCCAGCTGACCGGGCAGTTTCGGGTCCACCTCCGGCAGCACGAACCATTCCTCCAGGATCGCCCGCCGCCGGGCGACGAACACCGCCATCTCATCGGAGGTGCAGACGATCAGCGACCGCTTGCCCAGTCGACGACCGAAATCCATCAGATGCTCGAGCAACTGCGCGTAGCCCTCGCCGCGATCGGGCTCCCAGAGGATCTGCCCACGGAGATAGCGCGACCTGGCAACGGGCGCGTGCGGGTCGCCGACCACGGCGTACACCGGAACACCGGCCCGCCCCAGGCTGCGGAAGACCCCTAAACAGCTGTGCTGCAACGGAAAGCGCGACGCCCACAGCACCACAGCGGGTAACCCGGTGTCCAGGTCGGGCACCCGCCGCGAGCGGTCGGACCGGAGGATCAAATCGCCCAGTCTCCGCTTGCTGGCAGGCACGGCCGAATCGTACCGTCAGTCGGTAACTACCGCGGGACGCCGAAAGGGGGTAGGACCCCGCGGTCACCAGATGGTCACGGAGGGTCAAGGCGGCGTAGGTTTCGGGAGATGAGCTTCAACACGCCCAGCGGAAGTCATGGGAAGTCCCAGCCACGTCTGTTCACCAGCTTCCTCAAGCTGTTCAACAAGTACTCAGCCGTTCGAATCCGCAAGACCGGGACGTTCGGCGAACTGCCGTCCCTGGTCTTGACGACCATGGGCAGCAAGAGCGGGCTGGAGCGCAAGACGCCCCTTGCGTACTTTCCCGCCGAGGACGGCAGCCGGTTGATCGTGGCCTCGTATGCCGGTGCTGCGAAGAACCCGAGTTGGTACTACAACCTCGCCGCGCACCCCGAGCGGGTCTCGATCGAGTTCGGCGGACGGAGCGAATCCGTCATCGCCGAACAACTTCACGGCCCGGAGCGGGACGCCGCCTGGCGACAGATCACCGCGGCGTCCCAGCGTTTCGCGGAGTATCAGTCCCAGACCGACCGCGAACTGCCGATCATCCGGTTGACGTCGCGTCGAACTCCCGGAATCGCTGGCTAGCGGGCCAGAGAGTTACTGGATGGCCAGAGAGTTATTGGCAGACGCCGTTGTACTTGCTCTGCCCGGGCGCGCAACCGTGTGAATCCATCGCGCCGCGATCCTCCAGGCTCGGGATCGGCTTGATCGCGTCCTTCTCGGTGGGAGACAACGACGGTGCAGTCGATGTCGCCGGTGCGCTCGACGGCGCAGGTGCGCTCGACGTCGCGGTCGAAGTGCTTGACGGCGCCGGAGCATCCTTGGTGGGGGTGCTGCAACCGGCGGTCAAAGCTCCCATTCCGATGATCGCGGCTCCGCCGGCGACGAGCGCGATCCGGCGGGTGAGGTGCACAGTTGTCATGGATGTTCCCCTAAGTTCTCGCACCCGGTACTGCGTGTGGTGCGCCGTCAGGGTTTCGAACCCCGGACCCGCTGATTAAGAGTCAGCTGCTCTACCAACTGAGCTAACGGCGCGTGTGAGCGACAATAACAGGCCCGCGGCGGTGAGGTGAAATCTGATCCCCACGTGTCCTGACCTGCAAAGTCGCGCGGCTTCTTCGGGCCCCCTTACGATGGTTTGGTTCCCCAGGGTGCGCTTCCGCGCCCACGACGCGAGGTTGGAGCCCGGATGCGCAACGTCGGACCGGCTCCCCGGTCGCGCTGGCGATCCTGGTTTGCGCTGCTGCTGGTGGTCATCGCCGTGGTGGGGGCCGGCGGCTGCGGGCGCGCACCCGAACACCAGGTGCTCGCCGGTAAAGGCACGCCGTACGGCGATCTGTTGGTGCCGAAGCTGACCGCGACGGTCAAGGACGGTGCGGTAGGTGTACCCGTCGACCAACCCGTCACGCTCACCGCCCAGGGCGGCGTCCTGGGGTCGGTCTCCATGGTCGACGACGCGGGTGACGAGGTGAAAGGGGACATCAGCCCCGACGGATTGACCTGGTCGGCCACCGGTCGGCTGGATTACAACAAGCACTACACCGTCACCGCGCAGTCATACGGTCTCGGTGGCCCGGCCACCGAGGCGATCAGCTTCAAATCGCATTCCCCGGAGAATCTGACGATGCCCTACGTCTCCCCGGGCGGGGGAGTCGTCGGCGTGGGTCAACCCATCGCGGTGCGTTTCGACGAGACCATCCCCGACCGCAAGGCCGCCGAGAAGGCGATCACGGTGACCACCGACCCCCCGGTCGACGGCGCCTTCTACTGGCTCAGCGACCGTGAGGTTCGGTGGCGCCCGGAGAACTTCTGGGAGCCGGGCACCACGGTCGGGGTCAAGGTCAAGACGTTCGGCGTCGATCTCGGGAACGGCCTTTTCGGCCAGGAGGACCTCGACACCTCCTTCACCATCGGCGACCGGCTCATCGTCTCCGCGGACGACGCCACCAAGACGCTGACCATCCGGCGCAACGGCGAAGTGGTCAAGACCATTCCGACATCGATGGGCAAGGATGACACCCCGACCAATAACGGCATCTACATCATCGGCGACCGCTACCAGCACCTGATCATGGATTCCTCGACCTACGGCGTGCCGTCCAACTCGCCCAAGGGATACCGGCTCGAGGTCGATTGGGCGACGCAGATGTCCTACAGCGGCATTTATGTGCACTCCGCACCGTGGTCGGTCGGCGCCCAGGGCAACGCCAACACCAGTCACGGTTGCTTGAACGTGAGCCCGGAGAACGCGCAGTGGTTCTACGACAACACCAAGCGCGGTGACGTCGTCGAGGTTCGCGGCACCGTCGGCTCGACGCTTTCCGGCGTCGAGGGCCTGGGTGACTGGAATATTCCCTGGTCGCAGTGGAAGGCCGGCAACGCCGGTCGGTAACCGCCCGATATGCGGTTTCGTTCTCGCTCAGGTTAGTCTCAGGCGTGGCTTATCTGCGGGCCGCGAGACGATTGGAGAATGCACATGGACATTTCAGTTCGTTCGTACCTGACTGCAGGCATGGCCGCGGTCGTCGGGGCGACCGCGATCAGCCTTTCGCCTGTCCAGTCTGCCGCCGACCTGCGGGCCGCGGGAATGCCGGCGACGACGGTCGCGGAGATTGCGCTGACCGGCACCAGCATTCCGTGGGAGACGATCGCCGCCGTCGTGCAGGCCATCTCCAGCGGCGGATCACTTCAAGCCGGCGTGTCCTCGCTGATCGGCTCGATCGGCACGGAATTCGTCAAGGAGGCCCTTCCGGTGCTCACCGCCGCGGCGGGCGACGTGGTCAAGTTCGTCGGCACCACGCTGGCGGAGTTGCTGAGCGGCCCCGACGCGCCCCAGATCGACTTCGCGGCGATCATGGAGGCGGTGACTGCGGCGATCAACGTCGGCAATCTGCCAGGCGCCGTGCAGGCCCTGACCAACGGACTGTCCGCGCCGCTGACCCAGATCAGCCAGGTGCTGTTCACCCCCGAATTCCAGGCGTTCGTGACCGGCAAGGTCGGCAGTGTGCTGGGTGCCCTGCCCGAGATCCTGCGGGCGGCGGTGCAGACGGTGGTCGGCATCGACATCAAGCCGGTGCTCGACGCGCTTTCCGGTCTGCTTGGCGGGCTCTTCCCCGCGGCGAGCACGTTGAGCACCGCGCGGGCGGCGTCGGCCTCGGCCGAGCCCGCAGCGGTCGTCAGCAGCCTGACGGTCCTGCCTGCGCCCGCCGCTGATCCCGATGTGGCGGCGGTTGCCCCCGAGAGCGACGCCGCGCCCGCTGCGCCGGCTGAGGATTCAGTCGCCAAGGCGCCGGCCGCGGAGGCTGCCCCCGAGTCGGCTCCGGCAACCGAGTCGGCTCCGGCAACCGAGTCGGCTCCGGCAACCGAGTCGGCTCCTGAGTCGGCCACGGCCACCGAGGTTGTCATTGCGACGCCCACCGCCGAGGTCCCGGTTGAGCTCGTTCCGGTGGAAGTCGTTGCGCCCGCGACGGCCTCGCCCGTGGCTGAGCTCCCCACGGTTGCCGATGCGGTGGACGCCGGTCCCGCCGTCACTCGGCTTGCCAAGCCCGCTCCGCGTGGTCACGCGTCGGCGGCGAAGGCGGCCGAGTCCCGTGCGACGGCCGGTACCCGGGGATAAACCCGGTCCTACGCGAGTCAAGCCCCGCCGCCAGGTTCCACCTCGCGGCGGGGCTTCTCTCTGCGGGTCCTCGGCTGTCGTCGTCCGGTCAGCTATTCCGCGAGGCGGAAAAACGGTTCGACCGTGCCGCTGAGTTTGATCACCATGGGGTTTCCGCGACGATCCTTGGCGGTGGGGACTTCAACACGCACCCAACCTTCGGCCACGTTGTATTCGTGAACATTGGTCTTCTCGACGCCATTGAAGAGAATGCCCACGCCGCGGAGAAGCGCCTCTTCGCTATAGAAAGGGCTGTGCTGATCAATGGAGAGGTGATTCGGTGGAACGTCTGGGATCTGATCCTCGGACATGATGACTTTCGTTAAATCCTGCGTAGGTCTCGGGTCGATTCGTTAAGAACTTACGCGACCCCGGCCGAAGGGTCCGGAACCACCGCTCCAGCCAAACCAAAAACCGCTCCTGAACTTCTCAGGAGCGGTTTTCAGCATCGGGGTGGCTGACGGGACTCGAACCCGCGACAGCCAGGATCACAACCTGGTGCTCTACCAACTGAACTACAGCCACCATCACCGCCGAAGCGGCGTGTTCGATATTAGCCGGTTTCGCCGCCGACGGCCGAATCGGATTCCCCGTCGCCGTCGACGGGCCGGTCCAATGCGCTGACGGCCTCGGCGATCTCGCTGGTAGACGGCCCGGGTTGGGGGACGAAAGCCGTGGCGCGGTAGTACCTCAACTCGTTGATGGATTCCTCGATGTCGGCCAGCGCACGGTGGGCCAGGCCTTTCTCCGGCTGTCCGTAGTAGATCCGCGGGTACCAGCGCCGGCACAGTTCCTTGATCGAACTCACGTCGATCATCCGGTAGTGCAGGAAATTGTCGAGGGCAGGCATGTCCCGTGCGATGAATCCGCGGTCGGTGGCGATCGAATTGCCCGCCAGGGGAGCGGCTTTCGCGTTCTTGACGTGATCGCGGATGTAATCCATCACCAGTTCCTCGGCGGCGGCGAGGTCGACGACCGACGCTCGCACCTCCTCGATCAGGCCGGAGCGCTTGTGCATCTGGGCGACGACTTCGACCATGTTGTCCAGGGCGTCGTCGTCGGTGTGGATCACCACGTCCACACCGTCGCCCAGGACGTTCAGGTCGGCGTCGGTCACCAACGCCGCGATCTCGATGAGCCGGTCCGACCGCAGGTCCAGGCCGGTCATCTCGCAATCGATCCACACCAATTCATCGCGCACAGCCATAAACACTAAGCCCAGCCCACGCAGTAGGGTCTTACCGGCTTCACAGCCGGACCATGCACCCAAGAAAGGGCACTCCCATGACGGAATCGACAGCGACTCCTGCCCAGCAGATCGCCGCCGGCTACGCCACCTCGGGGCAGGCGCTGGAACTGGGCTCGGTGATGATCGGCGGCACCGCCGACCCCTCGGCTCAGATCCGCATCCCGCTGGCCATGATGAACCGTCACGGCCTAGTGGCCGGGGCGACCGGCACGGGCAAGACCAAGACGTTGCAGGTGATCGCCGAACAACTCTCGGCTGCCGGGGTGCCGGTGGTGATGGCCGATTTCAAGGGCGATCTGTCCGGTTTGTCGCGGCCGGCCGAATCGAACGACAAGATCGCCGAACGGGCCGCCGACACCGGCGATCAGTGGGTGGGAACGCCCTTCCCTGTGGAGTTCTTCTCGCTGGGAACCGGCGGTATCGGGGTGCCGGTGCGTGCGACGATATTGGCGTTCGGGCCGATCCTGCTGTCAAAGGTGTTGGGGCTCAACCAGAATCAGGAGTCCACCCTCGGGCTGATCTTCCATTACGCCGACAAACAGGGGCTGCCGCTGCTGGACCTGAAGGACCTGCGGCAGGTGATCACCTTTCTCACCACGACCGCTGATGGCAAGGCGCAACTCAAGACACTGGGGGCGGTGTCCCCACAGACCGCCGGGGTGATCCTGCGGGCGCTGGTCAACCTCGAGGCCGACGGCGGGGACACCTTCTTCGGCGAGCCCGAAATCGAGCCCGCGGATCTGCTGCGGGTCAACGACCAGGGCAAGGGCGTGATCAGCCTCTTCGAGGTCGGCGATCAGGCCTCCCGGCCGGTGATGTTCTCGACGTTCCTGATGTGGGTGCTGGCCAATCTGTTCAACGAACTGCCCGAGGTCGGCGACGTCGACAAACCCAAGTTGGTGTTCTTCTTCGACGAGGCGCACCTGCTGTTCAAGGACGCCTCCAAGGCGTTCCTGGACCAGGTCGAGCAGACGGTGAAGTTGGTCCGCTCCAAGGGCGTCGGCGTGTTCTTCTGCACGCAGTTGCCCACCGATGTGCCCAAGGCCGTGTTGTCCCAGTTGGGTGCGCGTATCCAGCACGCCCTGCGGGCGTTCACCCCGGACGACCAGCAGGCGCTGAGCAAGACCGTGCGGACCTACCCCAAGACCGAGTTCTACGATCTGGCAACCGATCTCACCTCGTTGGGTATCGGCGAGGCGATTGTCACGGTGCTGTCCGAACGAGGCGCTCCCACGCCGGTGGCCTGGACCCGGCTGCGCTCCCCGCGTTCGCTGATGGACACCATCGGCCCCGACTACATCAAGGCGGCCGCACAGGCCAGTCCGTTGTTCCTCACATACGGGCCGACGGTCGACCGTGAATCCGCCTACGAGAAGTTGGCCGCCAGCATGGCCCCGCCGCCGCCGCCGGCCGACGAGGCGGCCACGACGGGCACGATCAGCATGGATCTGCCGCCGATTCCGACCGGGTTCGATCTGCCGCCGATGCCGGCGCCGGTGGAGAAGGCCGAGCCCGGCATGCTCGAGCAGATGATGGACAACCCCGCATTCAAGAGCGCCATGCGCTCGGCGGGCACGGTGATCGGCCGGGAGGTCACCCGTAGCATCTTCGGGACGGGACGCCGTCGGAGGAGATAGCACTGGTCTGACCACTTGACCTCTGGCCGGTAGCCGGGCATGCTCCTTGGCATGGCCCTTCAGCCGGTGAGCCGACGCTCGGTCCCCGAGGACGTCTTCGAGCAGATCCTCGCCGAGGTGCTCAGCGGTGAGATGGCACCCGGTGAGTCGCTGCCCAGCGAGCGCCGCCTGGCCGAAGTGCTCGGCGTCTCACGCCCGGCCGTCCGGGAGGCCCTCAAGCGGGTCGCCGCCGCCGGTCTGGTCGAGGTGCGCCAGGGCGACGCCACCACGGTCCGCGATTTCCGTCGTCATGCCGGCTTGGACCTGTTGCCCCGCCTTCTGCTGCGCGGCGATCGACTCGACGTCGCCGTGGTCCGCAGCATCCTGGAGGCTCGGCTGCACAACGGACCCAAGGTCGCCGAGTTGGCGGCGCGGCGCCGGCCGGACACCCTCGCGGCCCGACTCGACGAGTCCCTCGGCGCTCTGGAGGCCGACGCCGATCCGGTGGGGCAGCAACGGCACGCGTTGGCGTTCTGGGACCACATCGTCGACGGCGCCGACTCGATCGTCTTCCGGCTGATGTTCAACACCCTGCGCGCCGCCTACGAGCCGGCCCTGCCGGCTCTGGCCACCATGATGTCCGCCGAGGTCGGCAACATCGCCGCCTACCGCGCACTGGCCCGGACCGTCGAGGCCGCCGACCCGCCGGCCGCCGAGGCGGCCGCCCGCAACCTTCTCGAACCCGCCACCCACTCGTTGCTCGCGGCGCTGAACGCAATGGAGGAATCGCAATGACCCGACCACGACCGCAACGTGCGCGCGTCACCCTCGCCGACGCCGCACGCGAATTCTGGCGTCACCCCACACCGTGGTTGCTGTCCGTGGCGTTCGTCATCGCCGTCGTCGCGCGCCTCTCGGTCGGCGACTTCCGTTGGAGCGACGCGGTGCTGCCGTTCGTCGTCCTGGCGGTATTTCCCCTCGTGGAGTGGATCATTCATGTTTTCGTCCTGCACTGGCGCCCGCGCCGCGTCGCCGGGGTGATGGTCGACCCGGTGCTGGCCCGCAAGCACCGCGAGCACCACGCCGACCCGCGCATCACCGCGCTGATCTTCATTCCGCTGCAGTCGCTGTTCGGGGCCTTCGGCGCGGCCCTGGTCACCGCGTTTGTGATCATTCCCCGCACCGGGCTGGGGTTGACCTTCCTCGTGGTGGTGGCCGGCATCGGCGTCGTCTACGAGTGGAGCCACTACCTGGTCCACACCGACTACAAGCCCAAGACCTGGTTCTACCGCACGATGTACCGCAACCACCGGTTGCACCATTTCAAGAACGAGCACTACTGGTTCGCCGTCACCACGCCCGGACTCGCTGACCGGGTGCTGGGCACCTACCCGGATCCGCAGTCCGTGGCGACCTCGCCGACTGCGAAGAACCTGCACGCCGGCGTGGCGAAAACCCCTGCGGGACAGGCGAGTTAGTCGCCGCCCAGCTTCTTGTACACCAGCCCGACGATCGGGGTCACGATCGCGCGCGGGGCGTATCCGCTGGCTACCGACATCGCCTTGGACGTCACACCAGGGACGACCCGCATCTTGTTGCGCTCCAGACTGTCCAGCGACAGTTGCGCGGTGTGCTCGACGGAGATCCACAGGAAATCGGGAATCAGTTTGTCCACCAGGGACGCTTCCTCGGGGTCGGGTGCCTCGGCGCGCACCGGGCCGGGTGCCAGCACGGTGACGTGCACCCCACTGTGGAGCAACTCGCCGCGCAGCGATTCGCTGAACGTGTTGACGAACGCCTTGGTCGCCGCATAGGTGGCGTTGTTGGGAATCGGTGAGTTGCCCGCCGCCGATCCCGACATGAGGATGCCGCCGGCCCGGCGGGCCAGCATGCCCGGCAGGACCGCCAGCACCAGATCGTGCACGCCGAGGACGTTGAGTTGAACCTGGGCCTTCTCGGCTGCCGGGTCGAGCTTGGCCACCGGCCCGAACGTCGCGGTGCCCGCGTTGGCGCACAGGATCGAGATGTCGCGGGCGGCCAGTTCATCGGCCAGTTCGCCGCGCTGGGACGGATCGGCCAGGTCCACCGCACGCACCTCGACCGTGACGCCGTAGCGCCGGGTGAGCCGGTCGGCGAGATAGTCGAGCACCTCCCGGCGGCGCGCCGTGACGATGAGGTGATGTCCGCGGGCGGCGAGTTCGGTGGCCAAGGCTTCGCCGATGCCCTGGGAGGCACCGGTGACGACGGCTCGGCTGTCCGCCGAAGGCATGGGGACTGGCATGGGGCCATCGTAGGCGGGGTGGATATGGTGGCCCGCATGCCTAGCGCCGCGACTCCCGAGTCGACGGCCGTGCCGGTGCCACCGCGGGCAAAGGTCGCCGCCTGGGCGTTATGGGACTGCGGGTCCACCGGGCTCAACGCCATCGTGGCGACGTTCGTCTTCTCGGTGTATCTGACCGGAACGGTCGGAGTGGGCCTAGCGGGGGATACCTCCCCGGCGAGTTGGCTGGGTCGCGCGCTGACCGTCTCCGGGCTGGCGGTGGCGGTGCTGGCGCCGCTCACCGGCGTCATGGTTCAGGTCCCCCGCCGGCGCCGGGTCGCGTTGACGGTGCTGACCGCGCTGGCCGTGACGTTCACCGCCTCGATGGTCTTCATCCGTGCCGACCCGCGTTATCTCGCCGCGGGGCTGGCGCTGCTCGCGCTGACCGCGGCGTGCGGCGATCTGGCCAGCGTGCCCTACAACGCGATGCTGCGTCAGCTGTCCACCCCGCAGACCGCCGGGCGGATCTCCGGACTGGGCTGGGCCGCCGGCTACAGCGGCAGCGTCCTGCTGCTGGTGCTGATCTACGTCGGTTTCATCATGGGCGACGGGCCGACGCGCGGCCTGCTGCAGGTGGCGGTGGCCGACGGGTGGAACGTCCGGGCGGCGATGCTCATGGCGGCCTGCTGGCTGGCGGTTCTGGCCCTGCCGCTGTTGTGGACTGCCCACACGCTGGCCGGCGGTCCTGACGCCAACGCCCCCGCCCCCGGGGTGTTCGGCGCGTACCGGCAGCTCTGGTCGGATCTGCGCGAGGAGTGGCAGCGTGACCGCAACTTCGTCTACTACCTGGTGGTCAGTGCGGTGTTCCGGGACGGCTTGGCCGGAATCTTCGCGTTCGGGGCGGTGCTGGGCGTCAGTGTCTACGGACTCTCCCAGGCGAGCGTCCTGATCTTCGGGATCGTCGCGTCGACCTTCGCCGCCGTGGGGGCCGTCGTCGGCGGCCGGCTCGACGACCGTTTCGGCGCCAAGCCGGTGATCGTCACCTCACTGAGCGCGCTGCTGCTGGTCGGGTGCGCAATGCTGGCGCTGTCGGGCCCGGTGGCGTTCTGGTTCTGCGGACTGGGGCTGGCTCTGCTGGTCGGTCCCACCCAGTCCGCCGCGCGCACGCTGCTGCTGCGGATGACCGGTGAGGGCAAGGAGGGCGTCGCCTTCGGTCTCTACACCATGACCGGGCGCGCGGTCGCCTTCGTGGCGCCGTGGCTGTTCTTCGTCTTCGTCGACATCTTCGGTACCGACCGGGCCGGACTGGCCGGTGTTCTGCTGGTGGTGGCCGCGGGGTTGGTCGGAATGGTGTTCGTGCGGGTCGACGGGCGGGCCGCGAGCTAAGCCACGCCGGTGCAGATGGTCAGCCCGCGCCCGGTGCGCTGCCGGACCTGGGCGCCGTTCACCGACACGCTGCAGGTGACGTCACGGCCGACATTGACGACCGCGACGCTGGCGGAGTTCCTGGCCGGCGCGGAGAGGCTGACCTCCTTGCTCCACGGCAGCGCGACGTTGAACTCGGTCTGCATGACCCCGCCGGTGTCGACGTAGGTGATGTTGATCGCCCGGCCTTCGCCGGACACGCTGTAGACCACCGACTCTGCGCCGGCCGGCGCAGGCGTCGGCGCCTCGGAATCGGACGGCTCGGACGGTTCGAAGGACTCGGTCGGTCGCGCGGAGGTGGGCGGGATCGGCAGGGGGGCACGCGACGCGGTGGTGGGCAGTGGCGTCCGGGTCGTCGTGCCGGACGGGGGCCTGGCGGCAGTGCTCGAGGTGGACTGGGGCGGGGCCACCACGGTGGACTCCCGGGAGTTGCTGCTGACGATCACCAACGCCAGGACCAGACCGGCGACGAGCAGCACGGCGGCGGCGGCGGCGATCCACAGCCAGCGCGGTGACTTCGGCGGCTGGGGGGGTGGCGGCGGCGCGGCCGGATAACCCGGCCCGGCCTGCCAGACGGGCGGCAACTGTTCGGTGGGCTGCGTCATCGGCGCGCCGTAGCCGGGTCCGTACGCCGCGGGACCCCAGTACTGGCCCGAGTAGGCGGGATCGGTGTTGGGCGGGTAGCCGTAGCCCGCCTTCGTGGGGTCCGACCAGTCCGGACCGCGTGGGTTGCTCATTCCCGCCTCACGCCATGCAGGCTACCGGCTTGGCGGACCGCCTCGCCCGGACCGCTCTTGGTATCTACCGACAGGGCGGCCACGGTCATGGCGCGCAGTACGGCCCGTGACTGATCCCGGCTGACCGTGCGCACGCTGAACGGGGTCGAGTTCAGCAGACCGAACGCGGCGTGCGCCATCACCCTGGCGCGGTCCTCGTCCCACCGGGGATTGACCTCGCGCAGCACGTTCACCCACGTCTCGACGTAGCGCCGTTGCGCACGGCGCACCTGGCGTTGGGCCGGCGCCGGCAGGTTGGCCAGGTCGCGGTCCTGAATCCGGATGAGGTCCGGTTCGTCGAGCGCGAAGTCCAGATGAAACTCGATGAGGCCCTCCAGTGCGGCGTCGGCATCGTGCGCCGCGGCCACCACGGCCTGCCCGCCGGACAGCAGCCGAGTGCTCACCTCGACCAGCAACTCGACGAGTAACCCCTCTTTGCCCGGGAAATGGCGGTAGATGGCCGGGCCGCTGACGCCGGCGGCGGCGCCGATGTCCTCGAGTCGTACCGCCAGGAAGCCCCGTTCGGCGATCAGCTGTTCGGCGGCGGCCAACAGTTGGCTGCGCCGGTCCGACTTCTGCCGGTCGCGGGTGTTCATGCGGACCCTCCCGGAACGCCACTGGACGACTGAGTTAACCTTCACTAACCTAACACCGGTTAGTCGTCATTAACACAAGGTGGGTACATGGCATCCCCCGTGGCAGCTGTCGCCGACAACAGGGAAGCGCACCTGCAACTGGTCCGCCAGTTGCGGGAGAAACTCGCCGCCGCAGCGCCGGGCGGTCCACAGAAATCCCGGGATCGTCACGTCGGCCGAGGCAAGCTGCTCCCGCGCGATCGGGTCGACGGACTGCTCGATCCGGGCAGCCCACTGCTGGAGATCGCGCCACTGGCCGCCGACGGCATGTACGACGACCAGTGTCCGGCGGCCGGCATCATCGCCGGAATCGGCCGGGTCTCGGGACGCGAATGCATGATCGTCGCCAACGACGCGACGGTCAAAGGCGGCACCTACTACCCGGTGACGGTCAAGAAGCACCTGCGCGCTCAGGAGATCGCCGCGCAGAACCGCCTGCCGTGCATCTACCTGGTGGACTCCGGCGGTGCGTTTCTGCCGCGCCAGGACGAGGTGTTCCCGGACCGCGACCACTTCGGGCGCATCTTCTTCAACCAGGCGACCATGAGTGCTGCCGGAATCCCGCAGATCGCCGCGGTCCTCGGATCCTGCACCGCCGGTGGGGCCTACGTGCCGGCGATGAGCGACGAGACGGTCATCGTGCGCAACCAGGGCACCATCTTCCTGGGCGGCCCGCCGCTGGTGAAAGCGGCCACCGGCGAGGTGGTCACCGCCGAGGATCTCGGTGGCGGCGACCTGCACGCCAAGACCTCCGGGGTGGTCGACCACCTCGCCCGCGATGACCGCGACGCGCTGCGCATCGTCCGCGGCATCGTCGCAACCCTGGGTGCGCCGCCCGCCGCGCCATGGGACGTCCGGCCGCCGGTCGACCCGATCGCCGACCAGCACGACCTGTACGACGTGGTTCCCGTCGACGCGCGGGTGCCCTATGACGTCCGTGAAGTGATCACCCGCATCGTCGACGCCGGCGAGTTCACCGAATTCAAAGCCGATTACGGCACCACCCTGGTCACCGGGTTCGCCCGCATCCACGGTCATCCGGTCGGCATCGTCGCCAACAACGGAGTGCTCTTCGCCGAATCCGCACTCAAGGGAGCGCATTTCATCGAACTGTGCGACAAGCGCGTCATACCGTTGGTGTTCCTGCAGAACATCACCGGCTTCATGGTCGGTCGCGACTACGAGGCCGGCGGGATTGCCAAGCACGGCGCCAAGATGGTGATGGCGGTGGCCTGTGCGCGGGTCCCGAAGCTGACGGTCGTCATCGGCGGCTCCTACGGGGCGGGCAACTACTCGATGTGTGGGCGCGCCTATTCGCCGCGGTTCCTGTGGATGTGGCCCAATGCGCGGATCTCGGTGATGGGTGGCGAGCAGGCCGCTTCGGTGCTGGCCGAAGTCCGTGGAGACATGACCGCTGAGGAAGCTGAGGAGTTCAAGGCCCCCATCCGGGCCCAGTACGAAGAGCAGGGCAACCCGTACTACTCCACCGCGCGGCTCTGGGACGACGGTGTCATCGACCCCGCCGACACCAGAACCGTTCTCGGCCTTGCACTTTCGGTTACGGCTAACGCGCCGCTGGAACCGGTCTCCTACGGCGTGTTCCGGATGTGACCGTGACGAATCAACCAGTGAGTTCCCAGCCCTTCTCCACCGTCCTCGTCGCCAACCGCGGCGAGATCGCCGTGCGGGTGATCCGCAGCCTCAAGGCGATGGGCATCCGTTCGGTCGCCGTCTACAGCGACGCCGACGCCGGTGCGCGTCACGTCACCGAGGCCGACATCGCGGTCCGGATCGGGCCGCCGCCGGCACGGGAGAGTTACCTCGACATCGACGCGGTCGTCGCTGCCGCCGTGCGCACCGGAGCACAGGCCGTGCATCCCGGCTACGGATTCCTCTCGGAGAAATCAGAATTCGCGGCCGCACTGCAATCCGTCGGCATCGTCTTCATCGGCCCGCCCGTCGGCGCGATCGCCACGATGGGCGACAAGATCGCATCCAAGGCGACGGTGTCGTCGTTCGGGGTTCCCGTCGTTCCGGGTATCGCCGAGCCGGGCCTCACCGACGACGACCTCGTCGCTGCCGCGGCCGACGTCGGTTTCCCGGTTCTGGTGAAACCGTCGGCCGGCGGGGGCGGAAAGGGGATGCGCCGGGTCGACGATCCGGCCGACCTGCCCGCCGCACTGGCCGCCTCCCGCCGCGAGGCCGCCGCAGCCTTCGGCGACGACACGCTCTTCCTCGAGCGATTCGTGCTGCGGCCCCGGCACATCGAGGTACAGGTGCTCGCCGACACCCACGGCAACGTGCTGCACCTCGGCGAGCGGGAATGCAGCCTGCAGCGCCGCCATCAGAAGGTCATCGAGGAGGCGCCGTCGGTGCTGCTGGATGGGGCGACCCGGGCGCGCATCGGCGCGGCCGCCTGCGACACCGCGCGCAGCGTCGACTACGTCGGAGCGGGCACCGTCGAATTCATCGTCTCCGCCGACCGGCCCGACGAGTTCTTCTTCCTGGAGATGAACACCCGGCTTCAGGTCGAACACCCGGTCACCGAGATGGTCACCGGCTGGGATCTCGTCGAATGGCAGGTCCGCATCGCCGCGGGGGAGCGGTTGCCGGTCACCCAGGACGACATCGTGCTGCGCGGTCACGCCATCGAGGCGCGGGTGTACGCCGAGGACCCCGCCGCCGGCTTCCTGCCCACGGGCGGGCCGGTGCTGGGCATCTCCGAGCCGTCCGGTGCGGGCGTCCGGGTCGACTCCGGCATGGCTGCCGGGATGACCGTGGGCAGCGACTACGACCCCATGCTGGCCAAGGTCATCGTCCATGCCGACGACCGCGCCGCGGCGCTCGGCGGGCTTGACCGCGCACTGGCCCGGACCGCCGTCCTCGGCGTGGGAACCAACGTCGACTTCCTGCGTTTCGTGTTGTCGGATGACGACGTTGCCGCCGGCCGGCTGGACACCGAGCTGTTGGAGCGGCTGCAGTACATCCCGCCCGATATCGACGACGAGGTGTTCATCGCTGCCGCCATCTACCGATGGCTGCGCGCCTGGCCCGATGGGCCGGGCGACATCTGGGACATTCCCGGCGGATGGCGGCTGGGGGCGCATGCCGGCTGGGCGATCCGCCTCAGCGGCGGAGAGCGGACCGACCACGTCCACATCGTCGGGAACCCGGGGCGCGCCGAGGTCTGGGTGGAGGGCGGTAAACGACGTCCTTTCACCGCCGGCATCGTCGACGGACGGCTGGCGCTCACGCTCGACGGCATCCGTTGTGAGTTCCTGGTGGCCGGCCACCAGAACCAGATCTGGCTGACCGGGGAGTTCGGCACCGTGATGCTCGAAGAGGTGCGCGAGGCGCCGGCGCGCCCGGATGACGAACACTCCGGCGACGCCGAGATCGTCAGCCCGATGCCGGGTGCGGTTGTCGCAGTGGGTGTTTCCGACGGTGCGACGGTCGAGGCCGGTGAGGTCGTGGTGGCCGTCGAGGCCATGAAGATGGAGCACTCGCTGCGATCGCCGGTCGCCGGCGTGGTCGAGTTGCTCGTCGCAGTCGGAGATCAGGTCAAGGTGGGCCAGCCGCTGGCCCGGATAACGGCTACTACGGAAGGTGACGGACGATGAGTGAGTTTCTCTCCACGGCAACGCTCCCCGACGAGTATCAGCAGCTGGCCAAGACGGTGCGCGACTTCGCCCGCGAGGTCGTCGCCCCCGTCTCGGCCCAGCACGACGCCGAGCACTCCTTCCCCTACGAGGTGGTCGCGGGGATGGCGGACATGGGTCTGTTCGGCCTGCCGTTCCCCGAGGAGTACGGCGGCATGGGCGGCGACTACTTCGCGCTGTGCCTGGCTCTGGAGGAGCTGGGCAAGGTCGACCAGAGTGTCGCCATCACCCTGGAGGGCGGGGTGTCGCTGGGCGCCATGCCGGTCTACCGCTTCGGCACCGAGGCCCAGAAGCAGGAGTGGTTGCCGCTGCTGACCAGTGGGCGCGCGCTGGGCGCATTCGGCCTGACCGA
>CAISDL010000090.1 GCA_903884065.1 uncultured Actinomycetes bacterium
CGGCGGACCTGGGTGATCAGGGCCATCACCCCGCCCTCGCCGTCATTGTCGGCCCGCATCACCAGCGCGACGTAGGTCAGCGTGACGATGGCCATCACCGACCAGAAGATCAGCGACACCACCCCATAGACGTTGTTCACATTGATCGGCACCGGGTGCGGATCGCCGGGGTTGAACACCGTCTGCAGGGTGTAGATGGGGCTGGTGCCGATATCGCCGAACACCACCCCGAGAGCACCAACCACCACGCCTGCGCCGAGGCGGGGCGCAACCGGTCGCGACGTCACTGCGGATTCGCTGGGCACAAGGCGACGATCGTATCCCCGGCGCGCGCGGCTGTCGCGGGAACGCCAACCTGGAAGATTTCCGGCAGGCCTGGTTCGGACCGCCTAGATTTCGAGGGAGTCGGGCGAAGGAGGCAGGTGTGCGCGGGGTCTGGACAGCACTGTTGGGCGCGTTGATCGTTCCGGCGGCCTTGGCCTCGGCGCCGGTCGCCAACGCCGGCATGCAGATCGGGCACTACAACGCCTACATCGACGGCCGTTACGACTTCCACACCTGGATCTTCACGTTCAGTTCGTGCACTCCCCCCGACGGCATCGGCGAATGCGCGCAGGTGTCGGCCAACCCGATGCCGATCGCCAAGGCCTTCCAGTGGTACGGCACCGCACATCAGGCCAACGGGACCTACACGCTGACCGTCGACGTCCCGGACGGGCTTCGATGCGGCAACGTGTACTACGGCCCGGTCATCCCGACGCACGACGTCTACACCTGGGACGCGGTGACACTGGCCGGAACCCTGCAGTCGACGTTCGCCGCGGGGTGCGACAACGCCCCGGGCGGCACGGTGACCTACCCGTTCCGACTCGCGCGGATGTAACTCAGCGCTGCCCGCTCACCTGGGCGATCATGTCGACGATCTCGTTGGTGCGCCAGGAGACCAGCACGGCGAACAGCGCCAGCAGACCGATGCTGAACGCTGCCTGCACCAGGGTGCGGCGGGCTCGCGGGGCGTAGACATACGCCGCAGCCACGAGCGCACCGGTGACCAAGCCGCCGATGTGACCCTGCCAGCTGATCCCGGGCACCGTGAAGGTGATGACCAGGTTGATGACGATCAGGCTGATCAGCCAGCGGATGTCGAGGTGGAGCCGCTTGGCCGCGACCAGCGTTGCGCCGAACAGCCCGAAGATCGCCCCGGATGCCCCGGCGGTCGCCGCGTTGAGCGGTGAGAACAGGTACACGACCACCGAACCGCCGAGCGCGCTGAGCAGGTAGAGCGCGGCGAACCGAAGGCGCCCGAGCTGCTGTTCCAGCGGTGGTCCCAGGACGTAGAGCGCCCACATGTTGAACAGGATGTGGACGATTCCGTAGTGCATGAAGGCCGACGTGAGCAACCGGTAGTACTGGCCGCCGGCCACGGCCACCGGGAACAGGCTCAGCTTGTACTGCAGGGTCTGCGAGCTGATCTGCAACACGAACACCGCCACGTTGGCGGCGATCAGCGCGTAGGTCACCATCGGCATGCCCTGCCGCAGGATGCCGCCGGCAGCGGTCCGCGCAGGCGGCACGGAGTAGGCCGCGGCCTGCACGCAGTCGACGCACTGATGTCCCACCGCCGCGCTGCGCAGGCACTCAGGGCAGGCCGGGCGGCCGCAACGTGCGCAGCCCACAGCGGTCTGCCGGTCGGGGTGTCGGTAGCACGTGGGCGGCCCGGCCGGGCTCTGTGCTGGATAGGGCATGGTCATGGTTCTCGACACGACCATACTGCGCCGCAGCGGATGCGGGCGGGACCGCCGCCAAACCGCCGGGTCATGCGGATTCAGCAAACGCCGGCCACGGTAGCTGCGGATTTCGTTGACAGCTGTCGCCAATTTGCACAATTGCGTATCCAAGACCGACCGCAACCTCGGAGAAGTCGATGTTGAACAGTTAATACGAGAATTTTCGCCACACCCTGGCTGTACCACGGAATCCGTAGTAAGTTCCTTCTCAGGTTGAGCTCACAGCCCCTCTCAAGAATCACCTACACCGCGGGTCGAGTTCCCACGCCGAGGCCCTGTACGCCCGCCTCGTCGCCCCCGCCCCTGCCGGTCCTGCGGATTACGACCGAGGAGACCTCATGCTTGTCGCACACACCACGCGCCCCCTCGCGATCCCGCGTTCGGCGGGCGGTCACACCCGGCCCGACCTCGTCCGAGCCCGGAAACTCAGCGCAACCACCGTCCTGGTCGCCGCCGTTGGCGAAGTCGACGCCGCCAGCGCCGAAACCTTCTCCGAGGGGATCGAGCGGAACCTCGCCGGCTACCGACAACTCGTTCTGGACCTCTCACGTCTGACGTTCTTCAGCGCCGCCGGATATTCCGTGCTGCATCGGTTGCACTCCCGCTGTGCCCGCGCCGGCATCGGCTGGGTACTGGTTCCCGGCACTGAGGTGGACCGGCTACTGCGGATCTGCGATCTGGACGGGATAATGCCGACCGCACCCAATATCGTCTCGGCGGTGGCGGCCCTGGCGCGCACCCACACGGCCGCCTGAGCTGAGCGCACTGCCGCACAGCACCTGCGGCATACTCCCCTAGGACACGTCGGCACTGGGGAGAAGAGGGTTGTCATGACCACACCGGGTCGGCAATTCAATGCCGCGGTGACGCGGTTCTGGAGCGTGGCCGCGCCGATCTACGATCTACCGTTTCTGCAACGCTGGGTCTACCAGCCGGCGCAGGACCAGGTCGTATCGGAATTGCGCACCCACGGCGCCCAGCGAATCGCCGACATCGCCTGCGGCACAGGCATTCTGGCGACCCGCATCCAGGCCGAGCTGAAGCCGGAGAAAGTCTACGGCGTCGACATGTCCGACGGCATGCTCGAGCAGGCCCGGACCCGTTCCGGTGCCGTCACCTGGCTCAAGGGCCCCGCTGAACGGCTGCCGTTCGAGGACGGGTCGCTGGACGCCGTCGTCTCCACCTCGGCGTTCCACTTCTTCGACCAGCCGGCGGCCATGCGGGAGTTCTACCGGGTGCTGGCCCCGGGTGGCATGGCTGCGGTGGCGAACATCAGCCCGTCGATGCCCGGTGCGCTGCGCCGGCTGGCGACGCAGGACTCGTCCGTCGCCCACAGCCCCACGCCGACGGAGATGCGCACGTTGTTCACCGACGCGGGCTTCCGCATCACCAGCCAACGGCGCGTCGACCGACCGCTGTGGACCCGCGCGGTGTGGGATCTCATCACCATCGGCGCCAAAGCCCAGGACTGAAGACCGGAGGACGCGATGGCCGTTCAACTGCTCGCCCCGAGTATCGAGGTCGGCCTGGTGACCACCCAGCCCGACGCGATGGTCAGCTTCTACGGGGACTTCCTCGGGCTGGCACACCAGGCCGACCTGGATTTTCCGGGCGGATCGATGAAGCGCTACGCCGTCGGCACCAACGTCGTGCTCAAGCTGGTCAGCTACGACCAACCGCCGCCCGCCCCCGCAGCGCCCGGCGGCGGGCGGGCACAGGCCGGGATCCGCTACCTCACCCTGGTGGTGGCCGACGTCCGCGACGCCGCCCGGCAGGCGGCTGCGGCCGGGCACCCTGTTGTCGAGGAGCCGACGGCCTTCCCCGCGGTTCCGGGCATGGGCTGGTGCTTCGTCGCCGACCCGGACGGCAACTGGGTCGAGCTCGTCGGACCGGTGTGACGACCGTGCCCGATCTGCATCCCGGCGTCGCTGCTCTGGCTCCCCTGCTCGGCACCTGGACCGGTGCCGGCACCGGCGACTACCCGACGATGACGCCGTTCGGCTACACCGAGGACGTCGCCTTCGGCCACGTCGGCAAGCCCTTCCTGACCTATACCCAGCGCACCCGCTCCGACGACGGCCTCCCGCTGCACGCCGAGACCGGATACCTGCGGATGGCATCGCCGCACCGCGTGGAACTGATCCTCGCCCATCCGACCGGGATCACCGAGATCGACGAGGGCTCGCTGACCGAGCAGGGCGGCCGGCTCGTCATCGACCTCCACTCGACGACCGTGGGCCTGAGCTCGTCGGCCAAAGACGTGATGGCACTTCGACGTTCCATCACGGTCGACGGCGACGAACTTCACTACACCCTGATGATGGCCGCGGTGGGCCAGCCCCTCGTCCACCACTTGACCGCAACGCTGCACCGTCAGTCGTGAACCCGGCGCGCGAGGGGCGGATCCGGATTCCGGCGAACCTCGACGCCGTGACCGATGTCGGCGCCGAAGCCGCCGGCGGCCTCTCCCCCGCTGCCGTCGACCGGATCTGGGAGGCCGTGCGGCACTGGTACCTCGCCGGTATGCAGCCGTCGATCCAACTCTGCCTGCGCATCGACGGCGCCGTCATCCTCAACCGGGCCATCGGACATGCCCGAGGAAACGGGCCGCAGGACGCCGCAGACGCCGAACGGGTACCGGTCACCATCGGTACGCCGTTCTGTGTGTACTCGGCGGCCAAAGCCGTCACCACGACGGTGGTGCACATGCTCGTCGAACGCGGCGAGATGTCGCTCGATACCCGGGTCTGCGACTACCTGCCGACCTATACCGGGCACGGCAAGGAGCGCACCACCGTCCGGCACGTGATGACCCACAGCTCGGGAGTGCCGTTCGCCACCGGTCCCCGACCGGACCTCCGGCGGATGAACGACAGTGACTACGCGCGCGAGAAATTGGGCGAACTCAGGCCCATCCACCGGCCCGGGTTGATGCACATCTACCACGGGCTTACCTGGGGTCCGCTGATCCGCGAAATCGTCTCCGCCGCAACGGGTCGCAACATCCGTGAAATCCTGGCCACCGAGATCCTCGACCCCCTCGGCTTCCGGTGGACCAACTACGGGGTGGCACCGGCCGATGTCGCGTCGGTGGCTCCGAGCTATGTGACCGGCAAGCCGCTTCCCGCCCCGATCGCCGCGGCCATGAAGACCGCCCTGGGCGGCTCGATGCAGCAGATCATCCCGTTCACCAACACTGAGCGGTTCCTCACCAGTGTGGTGCCGTCGTCGAGCACCGTGTCGACGGCCGACGAGCTTTCCCGGTTCGCCGAGATCCTCTGCCGCGGCGGGGAACTCGACGGCGTTCGGGTGATGCGGCCAGAGACGCTGCGCGCGGCGACCCGCGAGTGCCGGCGGCTCCGTCCGGACATCGCGACCGGCCTTGCGCCGATGCGCTGGGGTACCGGATTCATGTTGGGCTCCAAGCGTTTCGGACCGTTCGGCAAGGACGCGGCGGGTGCATTCGGCCACACCGGGCTGACCAACATCGCCATCTGGGCCGACCCCGAACGACGGCTGTCGGTCGGGCTGGTCAGCAGCGGCAAGCCGGGCGGACACCCCGAGGCGGGGCGCTATACCGCCCTACTGGACCGGATCAATGCCGAGGTTCCCCGCAGGTGAATTGTGGGCGCCCACCGGAGGCGTTAGCGTGGCGGCATGGCTGAGTCGCTGCTGCAACAACAACTCGACGAGGTGCGGTCGCTGCTGCGGCGCGCCCGTGACCTGTTCGGGTCCAATCCCGTTGCGCCGCCTCGGGACATCCGTCCTCCGGTTGAGCGCGGCAAGGCCCGCTAGCGCGAGCGTTCGTGCTCAGTCCCCGGCCACCAGCCGATGGTCCTGCAGCGCCGCCTCGGCCCGGATCAGGTCGGCAGGGGTGGCCAGTTCGGCCGACGGGCTGAAGCCGGCATCGGTGATCTCCCGGCGGATCTGCATCACCGCCTTGAGGTGAGACACCTCGGCGGTACGCAGGACCGCTCCGGCCAACCCGGCCGCATCGTGATCGCGCACCGATTCGGAGAGCACGACGCTGTGCAGGTAGCCGCCACGAGAGGACCGGAACATCAGGGTGCCGGTGGGATGCACCACATCGAATTCCGGATCCGGCTCACCGGGCCGGCTCACGGGCGGCCTTCGGCGACATCACCCAACCGGCGCGCCGCGTCGGCGTCATGGTGCTCCCACGCACCGGCGGCGTCGCGAAGCCGATCGGCCAGTTCCTGGTGCGCGACGGCCTGCTGCTCGTAGCAGATCCGGCGCTGCTCGAGCAGCTCCCTGCCGGCCTCGCGGAACTCGGCGAAGATGGGTCCCAGCGACTCCAGGGTCGCCATGATGTCGGCGTGGCCGACGGGCACCGCGGCCAGGTACTCCGCGGTGCCGCGGTGCTCGGCGGCTGCCTGCCGCAGCTCATCGGGCACCACGTTGAGTCGCTCTGCCATTACTCACTCCTGTCAGGACGGGGCCGTCGCCGCGGCCCGGTTCGGTACCGGGACGACCGGCGTGGCCGTGGTGGTTTCGGGCTGCGGCGGATGCTGCCACCCTATGAATCCGGGGCCGCTCACGCAGGCGAGGGGTTGGATCCGGTTGTCCAGAAGGACCTTGCCGTTGCCCAGAGCGACCGCGTGCCGGTCGGTGAACAGTCCGATGTCCCCGGGAGTCAGCCAGGCCGGGTCGAGTGGCGCGGTGATCGGCGAACCGGGGTCCGGGATCCTCATGCCCTGGTGAGCGAATGCTTCGGGAATGGGGGTGCCACCCACCGCGGCGGCGATGGCGGCGGCCAGTTCCGGGCTCGACGCGGCGACGGTGTCGCCGTCGGGCAGATCGACGGTGGTGTCGGGGCCGTCGGCAGGGGGCAGGTCACCCGGTTCGTCTCCGGTCACCTCGGCCGGCGCGTCGGCCGGGTCGGGCTTCGGCTCCGACAGGTCCTCCGCGACAGCCGGAGCGCGCCTGGCGTCCGGTTTCGGCAGTTCCGGAAGCGGGGCGGCCGGGGCCGACGGGCTGCCCAGCATCGGCAGTCCGCCGCCGAACGGCGCACTGCCCGGCAGCCCTCCGGTCCACGGGGGTGCGGACATCGCCGGTGGCGGCATGACCGGGGCGGGCATCGCCGCGGCGGGCGGCACCGGCAGGGGAGCCGCTGGGATGGCGGCGGCGGGGGCCGGGGGGCCGGGCAGCCACGGATCCGGCCAGTCCGGATCCGGCGGCAACGGGTCGAGAAGATCCAACGCCGACAGTCCGTCCGGGCCCGGTGCCCAGGGTGCCGCCGGTCCCGTTGCACCGCTTGCGGTTTCGGCCGCTGCTGCGCGCCGGCGTCCGGGTTCCGACGGTGCCGGCTCGGGTTCCGATTGGTGCCCCTCGACCGGTGCCCTGCCCTGTGGGTCGGGCGTCGAGGAGGCATACAGCGCCGCCAGGGCCGCCGCCAGGGCCGCCTTGGAGGTGGCGTCGAGACTGGAGTTCTCCACCACGTCGCGGATGTCGCGCAGCTTGCCGATCAGGAAGCGCTGGAACTGCCGGGCGCCGGCCGGGGTGTCCAGGTCGGTCCGGGACGCCACCGCCTGCTCGATGTCTCGTTGCAGCGCAACCAGTTCGGCCAGTCCGTCCTCGTGGGCGGCGTGGGCGTTGAGCACCGCGGTGACGACCTGCAGGTCGACGTGCGCGGCATCGGTGTTCTGGTGCGCGAGGGCTGCCTCGGCGTCCCGGATCGCCTCGGCTGCGGCCCCCTCACCGGTCCGCGGTGGCGGCACTGACGGGCCGTTGGTGGATCCGGACAGGAATACCTCCGGGTGGGCGGCGGTCACCTTTGCCAGAACCGCACCCAGTGCATCCGGCGGGCCGGCCGGGTTGCAGGCGGTCGTGACGTCGTCTCCGGTCAGCCCCTTCTTCCAGGCGTCCGGATCACCGGTGACCGAGCGGACGCGGGCTATCGCGTCGAGCAGATCGCGGTACGTCGCCACCGGAAGCCTCTCATAGCGGTGACTGTAGGCACGGTGGCAGTCGGCGGACAATTCACCACTGTGTACTACCGGTATCGGTCCGTAAGCTCCTTGAGCGCAACGGTTTTAGCGTGCGCGGCTGCCTTCGCCTCGCTGACGACAGCAGCGATGTCGCGGTTCTTCGCGACAAGGCGGCGGCTGACGTCGTGGGCGGCGGTCGAGCTGTCTCCGGGCCCCGCGGCGGCCGCGGCGTCGAGTTCGGCGCCGATCGCCTCGATACGGCCGATCGCCTCGACCGCGATGGCGTGGGCACCCGCGACCGTCTCGGCCAGTGCCTGATCAGCGTCGGCGAGGTCGGCATCCCGGGCTGCCAGCGCCCGCCGTGCCGACTCGAGCGCGTCGGAAGAATCGCCGTGCTGCGACATGGGCACGACCGTACTGAAGGGGCTTACCGCCGACAACTCACCTACGGCGACCCCCGGGTCAGCTAAGCCGGGCGGCGGATCGAGACCGCGTCCCCCATCCGGCTGATCTGGACCGTCGCGCCTGGTTGCGGGGCTTCGACGACCAGGCCGTTCCCGATGGCCAACTGGACATGACCGGTGTGGGGGAAGACCAGGTCTCCGGGACGGACGTCGCTGCGGGCCACCGGTATGCCGTCGTGGATCTGCTCATAGGTGGTGCGGCGCAAGCGCACGCCCGCCTGGGCGTAGGCCCACTGCACCAGGCCCGAGCAATCGAAACGGTCCGGCCCGGTTGCTCCCCATACGTAGGGCCGGCCCAGCCTTCCCAGGGCGGCCCGCACAGCACGTGCCGCCCGGGAGTCGCGTCCGGCGCTGCGGTGCGCTCGGTATCGCAGTCGGTGCAGTGCGGCGCGCTGGTGCGCGGCGCGCGTACGCGCCGTGCGCACGTGGGCGTGCTGGGTCCGGAGCCGAATCACCCTGCGTCGGAGGATTTCTCGTGCGGCGATCGGGTTGTCGGGGAGCGTAACGGCGTCCGACCGGGCAGCCGCCAGCACAGCAGCGGTGCGGCGGCGGGCATCGCCGTGGTCGCGGTGTGCCTCGGTCAGGATTCCGATCAGCCGGTCGTCGACCTCGCGGGCGGCCTGCACATGTGCCCGCCGGCCCGAGGCCGCCGCGTGGTGGGCATCGGCCATCGCCCCGACCGACTGCTCCGGGTGCACGCCGGCGGCCGCTGGGGGAGTGCGGGCCGGCCGGATGGTCGGGCCGGCGAACAGCGCATAGGCCCGGCGGAGGACGTCGAGTTCGTCGGTCACGACCCCGCCTCGACGAAGCCGCGCACACGGGGCAGCGCCCCGGGCGGGACGAGGCCCCCGTTGCGGATGGCCCACATCTCCTCGGCGGGCACCCCGAGGAGGGCCGCGATCACCGCATCGGGCAATCCGCTGCGCCGGCACGCCCGGTCGAACCGGGCGCCGATGCCGCCGGGCATCCGGTCCAACAGTCCGGAGCGGATACCCTCCAGAGTCTTCAGATGGCCCATCAACCGGCCGGCGGATTCCGACCCGGCGTTGACCGCCACCCGCCACGAATTGGCGGCGAGCATCTCAGCCTTCACGCACTGCGCGATCACGGACTGAATATACGTCTCGTATTCGTTTGACGTCTCCGCTGGCAGCCGGGCTATCAATGAGTTGAGTGACTCCAGGTGCGCCTCCGCGTGTGCCTCCAGCACGTCGGCGTCGGCATGGCGACTGACCACCACCGCGCCCGGGTCCCGGGCAGCGCCCGGGCGTTCCGGCGTATCGGCCAGCAACTGCGACAACTCGGCATCCGGATCATCGGCAGAAAGCAGCCTCGCATAGGTGCCCGGCGGCAGGCCAAGCCCGTTTTCCACCTTCTGAACCGTGCCTTTGTGGGGCTTCCGGGCGCCGCGCTCCAGGTAGCTCAACCCCATGATGCTGACGCCGGTGGCGGCCGCGAGTTCGGCCAGGGACCAGTCCCGCGACTCCCGCAGCGCCCGGATGGCAGCACCTGCCGCCGCACGGCTCACCGTCGGGCTCCAGCCATGGCCGAATCGTACACAGCTACCGATCCGTATATGTTTCTGTGTATGTTTTCGTTGCGCCGTGCCGGATATTTGTATACGCTTTCGTCATCGAATATCCCCTCAAGGAGGTTGCAGTGGACATCCGCCCATGCTCGGCAGACCCTGACCTGTGGTTCGGCTACTCCGATGACGACGCCAGTGACGGCGCGGCCAAGGCCCGCGCGTACGAACAGTCGGCGACCCGGGCGCGGACCATCTGCCTCCGCCGCTGCCCACTCGAGCAGCAGCGTCAGTGCGCCGGCCAGGCGGTCGAGGCCGGCGAGGAGTACGGCGTGTGGGCCGGTGTGAAACTGCCCGGCGGCCAGTACCGCAAACGGCACCAACTCGCGCACGCCCATTCGGTGCTGCGCCAGATCGCCGAGGGACTGATCACTCCGCGCCAGTTGCCGGAGAGCGCCGAACTGCTGTCCCGCCCCGACGCCCAGACCACCCCCGAGCCGACCGTCGTCCACGTGACGCTCCGCCGGCCGCCGGCCGCCGCCTGAGAGGACCACCCCGGCCGAACACGCGGGTGGGGGCCGGCATGTCGGCGTGGCAGCTCCATCGGTAGCAGACTGTCGAGGTGCGCGCTGTCGCGATTCTGGCCATCACGGGACTGATTGCGCTCGTCGTCGCCCTGCTGACGGGAAGCACACCGCTGGCCGTCCTGGTGGTCGGCCTTGCGGTTGCCGGACTAGTGCTCCTGCTGCGGGACTGGCGACACGACGGAATCCGCCACCCGGAGGCCGCGCCCGAGCAGATCGCCGATGTCCCCGGCGAACTGTCCCCGGATGAGTTCTCCCCCGACATCTCCAGCGATCCCGACGGCCCGTCCTCGGACGCCCGCGCCGACTGAACCGCGCTACCGCGGCGGGGTGGTCGACTCGACCAGTTCCAGCGTCCCCAATTCCCGGATCGCCCGGCTCCCGCGCGCGAGCATCGCGAGCACCATGTCGTCGCCACGTTCGGTCGCGGATGAGAACGCGAACCCCAGCGTGGTGATCAGCGGAACCTGCAGCATGCCGAACCGGTAGTCCTGCCAACATGTTTCGTCGTCGTAGTCCTGAATCCCGTGGCCGCGGAGGGCCCGGGCATAGGCCTCGACGAGCTCCCGCTCGTAGATCGCACGGTCGTCCGGAGGCAGGCTGGTGGCGATGAAGTAGGCCAGGTCGCGGGCCGGCAGCCCGACGGCCAGGGTCTGCCAATCCACGACGGTCACCCGGGTGCGGGCGGGGTCGAAGAGCAGGTTGTCGATCCGGTAGTCGCCGTGCAACAGGCTGAACCGGTCGGGGGAGCGCAGCAGCCAGTCGGCGATCAGGTCCGCGGACTCCAGCACGGTGGCGCGGTCGGCCGGGTCCATCCGCGCCCCGAGTCTGTCGATGGTGGTCTGGGCGGCCAGCCGGGTGATGTCGCCCAGACCCCGGGCCGTGGCCTCGTCGGCCTTGGGCATGACCGTGCCGCTGAAGGACAGCCAGGCCGGATCGCACCACCGCGGTCCGTGCAGTCCGGCGAGCGCGGAGACGGCGAGTCGCGCTTCCTCGGCGGTACATCCCCGGATCTGGTCCCCTTGCTCTGCCGGGGCCATATCGGCCAGCAACAGAGCGAAGTCGGCGCCGTCATCGGCCAGGCCGCAGTAGTAGCAGCGGGGGAGCGGCACATCGACCGTCCCGGCGACCCCGGTGTAGAACGCGTGCTCGGAGCGATAGCTCAGGGCCACCCTCTCGCGCACCGCGTCCTCCTGCGCGGGCAGCTTGATGACGAACGAGTCCGGCAGCCCGGGATGTGCTCCCGCATAGCCGACGGCGATCCGGTAGGTGGCTCCGGTCTGGCCGGTCCCGATCGGGCTGACCTCGACCGAGTCCACGGTCACGACTCGGTCGGCGTCGCTGAGAACCTCCGACAGCCAGCCGGCGGTGACCTCCGCGGGTGACCCCGGGATCTTCGGGCTGCCGGCTGTGGTCATGGACGCGATTACACCACCGCCGACCCCCGCAGGGACGGCTAACCGGGTCGTACGATTGGAGCCCATGAGCCGGCGCCGATTCGTCGACCTCTCGGTGCCGCTTCAGGCCGGGATCGCCTCCGACCCGCCGGGGCACCTGCCGGAGATCGACTACTACGACCACCGCCAGACCGCCGCCGAGGTGGTGTCGTTCTTCCCAGGGGCAACCGTGGACGACCTCCCCGACGGCGAGGGCTGGGCGATCGAGCGGGTACGGATCACCACCCACAACGGCACCCATCTGGACGCGCCGTACCACTACGCCTCGACGATGGACGGCGGCAGGCGGGCGATCACCATCGACGAGGTTCCGCTCGAGTGGTGCCTGCAGCCCGCGGTGAAGCTGGACTTCCGCCACTTCGACGACGGGTACGTGGTGACGGCGGCCGATGTCGCGGACGAACTCGATCGCATCGGCCACAGACTGAAGCCGCTGGAGATCGTGCTCGTCAACACCAGTGCCGGAATGCGTTACGGCCAGCCCGACTACGTCGGCAAGGGATGCGGGATGGGTCGCGAGGCGACGCTGTATCTGCTCGAACGCGGAGTCCGGCTGACCGGCACCGACGCCTGGAGTTGGGACGCGCCGTTCAGCTACACCGCGCAGCGGTACGCCCGCGACCACGACGCGTCGATCATCTGGGAGGGCCACCGCGCCGGCAGGACCATCGGCTATTGCCACATCGAGAAGCTGCACAACCTGGAGTCGCTGCCCGCTTCCGGATTCGAGGTGTCCTGCTTTCCGGTGAAGGTTCAGGCCGCGTCGGCGGGATGGACCCGCGCGGTGGCGATTTTCGACGATCGCGGCGAGTAGTCCCGCGCGTCGTCAGCTGCGGCGGGATGCGGCCGTGGCGGGGCCGCGGCGCGGCGGTGCGTGGCCCGATCGGGCCGGGGGAGCCGGGGGGCCGGATGCTCGGCCATCGACGCCAACTCTGGTGCCTTCTCCTGGCTGAGAGCTGCTGCTGGCGCCGGATCAGCTTGTGCGGCAACGGGTTGCACTGGAAGCGGACCGTACGGGTCAATCGCTCCTGCATATACCGGTGGGCCGCCGACACCGTAGACCCCTTGGGGTTCGGTATGGAATGGACGATTGGCTGGATCGTCGGTAGCCGCGGCGATCGCGTCGTCCCACCCGGTGGGTACCGAGCGCACCAGATTGACGGCAGCCGTGATCACATTCGTGGCGTAATGCCACTGAACCGGCGTTGGCTGGCCGGGATTGATCGTCCGGTTGTAGCCGGCCTCCACCAGAACCCGCAACGGAGGATCGAGCATGAGCGCCAGCGGCATCCCGACGACGGGTATGCGTGAGAGCGGGACCAGAAGCGGCACAATCGGTGCGGGCTCCAGATAGTAGGTGGTGTCCTGGTACATGCCCTGCAACAGTTGGGGGGCGTCGATCCCGCTGTAGTACGGATGAAAGAACACCGTCCCCGCGAGCGCATTGACGAGGGCCAGCAGGTTAACCGGGTTGGTCGGGAAGTCCGCCCAGCCGTCATATTGGCGGGCGACGTCCTCAGTCAGCAGCGGGGTGGGCTGGGGTGAATTGGTTTGCGTCGCTCCATTGAACGTGATTCCGACAAAAGGGATGTGGAGGCCGACGAATCGCTCAGCAATGCCGCCGTTGGGCCGGGCCGGATTCGCAACAAGAATGAAGCTGACGGTTTTGTCCGGCGGATGCGCGATCAGGTCGGCCTTCTCATAGGTCGCGATGAGGGCGCTCTGCGAGAGACCGAACACCACATCCGAGGTGTCCGTCAATTGCTGCTGCCCCGTGACGGTGTAGGGCGGCATCGTTACGGTGCAGGCCACGCGGCGGATGCACCTGTCCAGATTGGCCTGTCCCACCGCCACCGACTCGTCAAGAGTCATGTCATTCCATCCGGTGACGGGCCTCAGTTGCTCAGGGGTGTAGACCGCGACCAGCGTGCACCCCGGATCACCCCCGACACACAGACCGCTGGGGCCGACAAACTGCCGGTCCGTGCCCATGACAGCGGAGCGGATGTACTCCGGGGTGTTCTCGGGGATGCTCAGCGAATTGCCGGTACCGCTCATCACCAATGACGTGGCGCTGAGCGTGACCGGAACGTCCACCGGCATGGCGGTCACCGAAGCGATCGCGGCGGCGACCACCGCCGCGGCCGGCAGACGGCGCGCGATCATGACGTAACCCTACGGCGGCGCTGGATTGTCAGCCGGTGAACTTGCCGCCGCGGATCCGGTCGGCCTCCATCAGTGCCAGTTCCTGGGCCCCCGGGATCACGATCTCGGGGTCCGGCACGAAGTCGACATCCTCGGCGCGGCCGTTGTAGGGGACGGCGTCGAGGATGACCCGGATCGCGTTGAGCCGGGCCTTGTGCTTGTTCTCCGAACGGATGACCGTCCACGGCGAATCGGGGGTGCTGGTCCGGCGCAGCATGCGGTACTTGGCCTCGGTGAATTCGTCCCAGTGCTCCTGGGCCTGGACGTCGATCTCGCTGAGCTTCCACTGCCGCAGCGGATCGTCGCGACGGCGCTCGAACCGGCGGGCCTGCTCCTCCTTGGTGACACTGAAATACAGCTTCACCAACGTGGTGCCCTGCCGCACGAGATCCTTCTCGAAGCCGACCACACCCTTCAGGAAATTTCGGTACTCCTCGTCGGTGCAGAACCCGAAGACCGGCTCCACCATCGCGCGGTTGTACCAGGAGCGGTCGAACAGAACCATCTCCCCGCCGGTGGGGAACTGCGCCACATAGCGCTGGAAGTACCACTGATTGCGCTGTTCCTCGGTGGGCCGGCCCAGTGCCACCACCCGGTAGTGCTTCTCGTTCATATAGCGGGTGACCCGTCGGATGGTTCCGCCCTTGCCCGCGGCGTCGCGGCCCTCGAAGAGCACGATCATCCGCCGATTCTCTTCTTCGAGGTAGCGCTGCAGCTTGAGCAGCTCCACCTGATAGGGCTTGAGTTCTTCTTCCTCGCGAATGCTGCGTGGGGCCATGTTCCTATCCTCGCTGAGCGGTCGGCGACGCGTTGCGTTGAGCCTCGGCTATCCCGTCATTCCCGGTGATCACCCACCGGCGACGGGTCATGTCGGGCAGGGCGGGTCTAAGTCGTCGAACGGGTCATCCGGGTCGGTATGAACGACCAGGACGAGGCCGAGGTTCGTGAGTTTCAGAACCCTTCTCACCTGATCGTTCGGTGCCGTGATTCGCAGATCCCCGCCGGCGGCGCGGGCCGCCTTGAGCGATGAGATCAAGGCCCCGATGCCGGAGGAGTCAACGGCCTCGGTGTCGGCGAGGTCGACCACCACATTGGTGTGGCCGGCCGCGATCAGCCCGTGCAGCTGACTACGCAGGCTCGGTGCGGTCGTGAGGTTGAGCCGACCTGTGGGTCTGAGAACGGTCGTGCCCGATGGCGCGACCCTTGTGCTGTAGAGGGGCTCAGCCATGAGCCGGGCTCAGGATGACGTTGCCTACCCAGAGAGTCTGCGACCCCGACCCGATGTACACCACCGAAGAGAGCGATCCGATGGGACGGCCGATGACTGTCGCGTTCTCCGGAAACTCCGGCCCGCACAGGGCGCTGTCGCACAGCATCCAACTACCGTCCTGCGCCCCGGGGGAGAGTTTGACCTCGTAGCGGCCGGGCGGGATCACCGCCGGTTCGCCGCTACCGGCGTGGGTGCCGACGAAGAAAATCCCGGTGCCGTCGGATCCCCCGGCCCATTCGCGCCCTGCCAGGGGAGTATCGATCGCCAACGGCGCCGCGGCACCGGCGAGGTCGTTGACCGTCGCCGCGGACGGCGACGTCATCGCCTGCGGTGACTCGGCGGCATCGGCACCGCCGCAGCCGCTCAGCGGGAGAGCGGCTAACGCAAGGGCGGCCATGATTGCCGAGGCGGGAGTATGCATCACGCTCTCCTCGAACTGGGACCACCGAGGGTGGCCGTCGTCTAAAAATTTAGACTTCTCCAGTCTGACGGACAGTCCCGCATCGGCTCATGAACCGTCGGAGCGATCTTCGGTATGGACCCGCCCGGCGGCGGCCGCCGATCAGGACGGCCGGGCGTACCGATCGCCGAACCACGTGAAGCTGTTGACGTATTTACCCATGTCCATGGCAACTTCCAGGTTGGCCCCCGACGGATGGCCGGTCCCATAGTCCGGGCTGAACTCGTGATACGGGCCGGAGGCCGTCGCGATCACAGCGTAGTCATGCCTGACCGCCGCCATGACGATGACCCGGAGCCTGTTGTAGGTACTCGAGGTGTCGCGCGGGAACACGTCGGCGACAACTCCGTAGCCCGGTTCGTAACCGACCGACGCGTTGGGGATCTCGTAGGCGACGGCGGCGCGCGGATACTGGGCACGCAGAACTTGCTGAGCGACCTGCTCGGGCGTGCGATTCCCCGCCGGCTCCCCGAAGAGGGTCAGCATGCCCGTATCGCCACCGACGTACTTCAGTTGGACGCCGTCGATCCCCGGCGGATCCAACGTCACCTCGTACGCGGTGCCTTCACCCGGATAGGCGACGGAGAACGCGCCGTTGTCCCCGCTGTACCGGGGATTGGATTCGACCGGTTTGCCCGTTACAGGCCCGCCGCAATCAGGCGGGCACGTGTATGCCGCGGGGGCGGGCTTGATGAACGTCGCCACCCCCACTGAAACAGCCACCGCGGCACCCACACCGGCGATCATCGGTCCCAACACGCGCACAGGCGAGGTCTTCCGCTGGGCAACCATGGCGGAGGCTGCGTGCGGCCCGTCGTCCGAGGACACCGGCGGCGCCCGACGCTTGGCCCGGGAAGTTCGGGAAGCGGCGCGGGTCGCTATGCCACAGTCGCTGCAGAACGCCATGCTGGCGACGACGTGGTCACACTCCGCGCACAGCAAGAGTTGGTCGCCGGTCTCGTCTGTCGACTCGTGCAGCAGGGCGTCCGCGATCACGATTCTCACCCCCAACACCGCCAACAGTGCGATCAGCAACTGCAGTGCGATGTAGGCAACTAATGGCAGCAGTGCGACATCCACGATCCCCATCGCGACCGAGAAGCCCACCGCCCCCAGCAGGGCTCCCGGGACGACCACGGCCTTGCGATACCGCCGGGGAGCATCGGCAGTCGGGATGAACCACAACGCAATTCCGACGACTCCACCAATGGCCACCGCACCCAACGGCCACGCCACGCCCTCTACCATCGCCTCGGCAAGCAGACTGCCAACCGAGTGGCTCTCAGCGGTCACACCCATCGCCAACTGTGGAGCCAGCAGCGTGCCGGTGGCGGCGGCATTGACGACCGTCGCGCCCCCTGCGCCGATGGTGAAGCCGTCGAGTGACTCTCTGCTGGATCGGTCCACGGCGCGCACCAGCATCGCGGGGGCAACCATGGCCAGCCCGTAAGTGATCGGAATCGCCACGCCGCACAGAAGCAGTTGCGCGGCGGTCATCTGCCCTCCCAGCGCGGCGTTGTAGGCGTCGGCCACGATCGGGCCCGCAATGAGCGCCCAGCCCACTCCCAACCCGAGCGCGACAACCGCAGCCAAGGCGAAATACCTGACCCGTCCGCTGCGCCGCACGTCGATCTCACGCAGATAGACACCGAACAGAACGGGCAGCCCGAACACGGAGATAGCGGCGACGGGCACCTGCCAACGCAGCACGGCGAATCCAGCGGCTGTCGCCAGCACGATGATCAGTCCGATCTGAAAATGCGCGTGCGCGCATCGTGGCAGTTGCGGAAACAGAGAACTGGCCACCCACGGGCGAAGGACACGCTGCCGTGGTGCGGCCGCGTAAGCGCTGAGGCGTAGCCGACCGTCCCGGCGACCTGGTGACCGTCGCGCGCCACACGCCGCGCAGAACTGTCCTTCCAGAACGTCCCTTCCGCACGCCGGGCAAGGGGACGAGGCCACCTAGCCTCCGTCGGACAGGTAGTCAGAAGCCGCCAAGTGGGCTAGCTGAGCGTCGAGCAAATTGCGGGCGAGATTGGCCACGTTGGGGCTCCCCAGTCCGGTAACCAGGTCGTAGCCCTTGACAGGAGTGTCGACTGCGTTACCGCCGCCCGTGATATCCCGAAATCCGGGCAGCTGCGATCCCTGGGCCATCCGATACAGGAGCGGATTGATATCGCCGATGGTCCGGCCGCCGTTGTCGACGATGTACTGATTCATCAGAGCCGTCATGCCGGCCCAGATCGGTGCCGCCTGCGAGGTGCCGCCACCGATCCTGAGATCCTGATTGACCACGATCTGCATACCGGTGAACGGGTCGGCCACCGCGGACACATCGGGGACGGCCCGGCTCTCCGAACCCCGGTTGGCGGGTAGCCCGCGCTGATAATCGGGGCGGGGGAACAAGCGGGATATGCCACCGCTGGAACCCTGAGACAACGGCGGGTCGATCCAGCCCCACTCCTCCATCCACCGACCTTGCATATCGGTTGACAGCGTCGTTCCACCGACCGAAGTCATCTCCGGTAAGGATGCGATCGTGTCCACTCCGACGTGATCCGGGCCGGGCGGGGAAGACCAATCCTTGCCGCCCCTGCACTCCAGCCCCGCGTTGTCGCCGCTTGCATCGAAAACGGTGATTCCTTGCCGATGCGCGTTGACCAGAGCGGCGCGCACGGGGGCGACGTCGGCAGCGGAGATCAGAGCCTCACATCCCCACCCGATCGACAGCGTCCACACCGAGCGTGGGTACCGCTGCGCCGCATCGTCGAACATCCGGCCGATCTTCTCGAAGGTTCCACCGCCCTCGACCGTCGGACGGGCGTTGACCACTACGAGCCGGGCATCCGGAGCGATGGCGTGCACGACCTCCAGGTCCATGACCGTCTCCGCGTGAGCTGGGCCGAGCGGGCCGCCGACCACCTCGGGGGTAAAGCGCGGAAGTTGCATGGTGTCGGCGAACATGTCGAGGTCGCTCTGGTTGAACCCGTCGAACCCGAAGACCACGACGGTTTGGTCCTGACCCTTGTAGCCGGCGTCCGCCAGCGGCTTCGCGTTGTAGGCCGTCAGCAGATCCATCGGGTTCAAGCCGGGCCTCGGCACGTCGCGGGGCAGGACCGGGCGCGCCATCCGGTGGGGGAGGTAGCTCAGGATTCGTCCGACGGCGGTGACCTCACCGCGCAACGCGGGCGGCACCGCCGGCTGCAACGGCGACGCATAGAAAAGCTGTCCCTGCCGGCCCCTGAAGTCACGGACCGGGACGTCGAAGGCCGCTGCGATGTTGTCGGCAGAGCCGGTCACGACCGCCCAGTCGTCACCGGGTTTCCACCGCACTGCGAGTCCGTGGGTTCCGGCCCATCCGATGAGTGCCCCGGGGCGCTCGGCTGACGGCAGTGTCACCGTCAGTTGGGCGTCGCTGGCACGCGAGGGACCCAGGTTCTTCGACGCCGCCAACAGCGACGCGTACGGACCGGAGATGACCTCGCCGCCACGTGCGGTCGGCAGCATCGCGGGTCCAGCCGCCGCGGTCAGGCCAAACAGCGCTGTGGCGAGGAGGGCGGCCGATCGCCTCGGACGACGACGCGCGGACAGCGCTCTCATCACACACTCCTCTCCCGCCCGGGAATCTGATTCTCGTACCAATGGTCCCATATCCTTCGGCGGCTCGAGCAAGCCTCTTGCCTGCGCAAACACCCCCTGAAAGAGCCTTCTGTGTCAGAGTCCAACCATCGACGTCCGCCGACGACGAGACTCCCGAAACCGCGGAGGTGCGGATGCCAGCGCCCAATCGACCCGGTCCGAGCCGCCGACAATTTCTCCAACACGCGGCTCTCCTCGCCGCGGGAACTCCGGCCCTCGCCGTTGTTCTGGATGGCTGTTCCGATGCCGAGCAATCCGATCCGGAGCCCAACCTGACGATCGCCGCGCCGGACAAGCCCGTGACCTGGGACATCCCGGTGGACAACACGCCGATCTCTGCAGGCCTTGGCCCGGAGAAGGACGCAACACTGCACGTGTACAGCTACAGCGACTACATCGCGCCCGAGGCCCTCCGAACCTTCGAGACGACGTACGGCGCCAAGGTCAAGGTCTCGACGTTCAACAACACCGACGAGGCGCTGGCCAAGATCCAGCGCGGCGACGTCGACTACGACATCTACACCCCGAGCTACGACCAGATAGGCCGACTCGCAGTCGGCGGACTGCTCCGCCCGCTCAGCCACAGCTACCTGCCGAACATCAAGAATCTGTGGCCGGTCTTCAGCAACCCCTGGTACGACCGGGAATGGCGCTACAGCGTGCCCTACACGGTCTACACCACCGGCATCGGCTGGCGAACCGACCAGGTTCGGGCTGACATCGCCGCGCTGGAGAATCCCTATGCGGCACTGTGGGATCCGGCATACAAGAACAAAACAGCCGTCATCGACGACTGGCACACCGCCATGGCCATGGTGCTGCTGAAGATAGGAATCACCGACGTCAACACCTCATCGGCCGAGGATCTGCAGAAGGTCGAGGCCGCGCTGAGCGAGCTGCGGACCAGCACCGCGCCGACGGTCTCCGTCACGATGTTCGGCGACCTGCCCGCCGGGCTGATCAGCGTGGCCCAGATGTGGTCGGGCGACATCATCAACGCGAAGAATTTCCTCCCGGAGGGAGTCAGCCCCGACATCCTGCGCTACTGGTTTCCCGCCGACGGCAAGGGACTGGTCGAAAACGACCTGCTGGTGAACCTGCGGGGCGGAAAGAACCCCGTCCTGGCCCACCTGTTCATCAATCACATGCTCGAACCGAAGATCGCCAAGCTGAACTTCGCCGCGATCGCCTATCAGCCGCCGCAGGTCTCCCTCGACCCGGATTCCCTGGTGGCCGACGGCTTCATCCCGGCCAACCTCACGCCCGCGATCGTGCGTCCCGAGTACTTCGATGTCGGCTATCGGGTACTCGAACTGGATCCGGCCAATGATGCAGCGTGGCACAGCATTTGGCGGGCCTTCAAGACCCAGAGATCGTGATGCTGTCGACAGGACGTTGACTGCCGCGAGTCGATCGTTCTTCTAGCGGCCCATTCCCGGCATGCTCATCGGTTGGCCAAGGGTGGGGAAGAAGTTGTTTGACACATTCGCAGGATCGATCGCTCCCCGGAAGCAACCCACTGAGTAGGGGTACTCACTGTTGAGCACGTAGTGGTAGATGTTTTGGATCTTGCCGTTCCATAACACCGGGGACGTCATCCCATGGCATTCATCCAGTTGGGCGTTGGTGATCTCCTTGCCGTCCGCGCCCCGCGGTCCGTAGATGCCAAATCCGTCCAACGCGTAGCCGAGTAGCGGCGACTGGCCGATGAGCCCCTGGTTGGGCAAACACTTCCAGGAATAAGCGTGGAGATGATATTGCTGGCTGTAAGGATGTCCAAAGCACTGGTCCAAAGGCAGAATTGAAATCGGGTTATACCAAGCCGTAGCTGACGCATTCGCTATTTCTGCATGCCACACCGTTCCGGTGAGCGTGATACCGGTGATCAAATACTGGATCGGCTGTGGCGTAGGAAGGTACTTGGGGGCCAAGGGAACTTTGACTTCAAGATTGTACGGAGAAATGCCGATTGCGGCGGCGCTTGAATAGGGTTGTCCAAACCCGGGCGAACCCGGTTGGGTGTTAACGCCGCCCGGAGCCGCAGCGTAGTAGGGGTAGGCGGCGGTGCCGGGTTGAGGTCCGAATTTTCCCATCGGTGTGGACGGCAGACCGTTGCCTTTGAAATAGCGATAAGTTTTATCCGCAGTCACCGAGAAAATGCTCCCGCGAGGATCGATGTCCTTGGCCGACACGGTTCCAGCCACGGTGGGTAGTTTCGGGATGACGATCGTATTGTTCGCCGGATTCACCCATGTCGCCGTACTGGTCTGTAACGTCGTATTCGTAGGGATCCCGATGGAGAAGAGTGCGCCTCCTACATAAATCCCGCCCTTCTGAGGGACGAAAATACTCAAATTAGGGGCGGAATTACCCATTGTATTGGGCACCACCGCGGAGGCCGGCGATGCCACCGATGTGGCGCCGGCCAATATGCCGGCGACTAGTGCTGCGGTTGCGCTCTTCCTGCGAAACAACATGATATTCCTTCCGGTCGGCCGTCTTTCACGTGGTTGTCATCCGCCTGGGGTGTGCCATTACCCGCTGATCACCGACACCGTCCCGGCAGAGAAGTTCGAGATGTAGACGGAACCGGCGTTGGCGCCGGTGGTACCGACCGTCACCGCGTAGGCGAAAGCGCCCAGGTCGACGGTGTTGACGACCACCCCGGCGGGGTTGATCACCGACACCGTGCCGGTATCGCCGTTGGCGACGTAGACATAGCCCGCGGTGGCCCCGGTTGAACTGACCGCCACCCCTTGCGGATTGGGGCCGACCTCGATGGTGTCGACGACTTTGCCGGCGGGGTTGATCACCGACACCGTGCCTGCCCCGTTGTTGGCGACGTAGACATAACCGGCGGTGGCTCCGGTCGAACTGACCGCCACCCCTTGCGGATTGGTGCCGACGTCGATGGTTTTGATGACCGTCCCGGCCGCGTTGATCACCGACACCGTGTTGCTGTTGTAGTTGGTGACGTAGACGTTGCCGGCGTTGGCGCCGGCTTGGCTGACCGCCACCCCGCTCGGGTTTTGGCCGACGGTAATCGTCTGGACGACGTTGCCGGTCGTGTTGATCACCGACACCGTGCCGGCATCGTCATTGGCGACGTAGACATAGCCTGCCGTGGAGCCGGTGGGGCTGACCGCCACCGCGCTGGGGCCGACGCCGACCGTGATCGTGTTGATCAGGCCACCGGCGGGGTTCAACCACGACACGGTGTTGTCACCGCTGTTGGCGACATAGATGTTGCCGGCGGTGGTGCCGGTGGGGCTGACCGCCACCCCGTTGGGGTTGTTGCCGACCGTGATGGTGTTGACCACGGTGCCGGCGGGGGTGATGTAGGGCAACGTCCCGTCGAAGTTGGTGACGTAGATGTCGCCGGCATTGCCGGCGCCGGCGCGGGCCGCACCCACTCCGCCGAGGTAGCCGCCGATCGCGACGGTGGAGACGGTGAAGGTGGAACCCGCCTGGCCGTTGGCGCCGGCCTTGCCGCCGATGACGCCGTGCGCACCCCCGGCCCCGCCCGCCCCGACCAACCGCGTGACGACCGAAGCGCCGGTTCCTGCCGCCCCGGCATTGCCGCCACCGCCGCCGTCACCGCCGCTGCCGAAAAGGAACCCGCCCTTCCCGCCGACCCCGCCGACCCCGGCGGCGCTCACCGACGTGCTGGCAGGGTCGTCGGTGTAGACGCTGCTGCTGCCGCCATAGCCACCGGCCCCGCCGGTGGCCAGGGAGCCGCCGACGCCACCCTGACCGCCCGCCCCGGCGGTGGCGTTTCCGCCATTGCCCCCGGCGGCGGAGCCGGTGTTGGCGTTGCCGCCGAAACCGCCTGCGCCGCCGTTGGCCAGGTATGTGGCCGCACCGCCCTGCCCACCGGTGCCGCCGGTGGCCGCACCGGTGCCATAGGCCTTCGCGGCGCCGCCCGTCCCGCCGCCACCTCCGCGGCCACCGAAGAGACTGGCCCGGCCGCCGCCACCGCCGATGCCGGCGACCGCGTTGGCGGCCTGGTAGGCCGCGGAACCGCCGCCGGCCCCGCCGACGCCGCCCTTGCCGGCGAACCCGGCAAGCCCACCGCCGCCACCGTTACCGCCGGTGGCGGTGGCGGTGTCGCTGATCAGGGTCTGCGCGAAGCCGCCATCGCCGCCGGCGCCGCCCGGACCAAAGATCGCGCCCCGACCGCCCTTGCCACCATTGCCACCGGTCGCCGACTGGTTGGCGGTCGCGGTGCCGCCGGCGCCGCCAGCGCCGCCGGCCCCACCGATGAACAGGGCACCGATGATGCCGCTGCCGCCGCCCTCACCGCCGTTGCCGGCGATCGCGACGCCGTCGCCCAGGTTGATCGCACCGTTCCCCCCGAACGGTAGGTTCGCGGCCCCGCCGGCCCCGCCCAGGCCGGCCAACAACACCGAACCGCCCCGGCCGCCCGAACCGCCGGTGGCGGTACCCGAGCCTGGTCCGCCCTCGCCCGCGTTGCCGATGTTGGCGGACGCCCCGGCGCCGCCGTTGCCGCCCTTACCGCCGGCTCCGACGGTGCTGGCACCACCGGCGCCGCCGTTACCGGCGGTCGCGGCGCCGAAGGTGCTGAACACCGAACCCGCCCATGCCTCACCACCGGCCCCGCCGCTGCCGGCCAGCAGACCGCCCCGGCCGCCGGTGCCGCCATTGCCGCCGGTCGCGCTGCCGAGGGCCCCGTCAGCATCGACGCCGTCCCAGTTCTGCGTGGCGCCGCCGCCATCGCCGCCGCCGCCGCCGTTGCCGAACAGGCCGGTCCAGCCCGCGTTACCGCCGTTACCGCCCACGACATTGCCGTTCGTGGCGAACGAGACATACCCGCCCAGACCACCGCTGCCGCTATTGCCCAGGATCAGGCCGCCATGACCGCCGTCGCCGCCGTTACCGCCGGTCGCACCGGCGCGGGTCTTGCTGCCGTTGTCCGCGCCGCCGTACCCGCCGTCGCCGCCGTCGCCGAGCAGCAACCCGCCGTTACCACCGAGGCCACCGTTGGTCGCCGGGGACAGCAAAGCCCCGGTCGTGCTGTCGTAAGCGGCGTCCGTACCGTTGCCGCCGGACCCGCCGGGACCGATCAGCATGGCGTTGCCGCCGCGGCCGGCGAGACAGGCGACAGCGATGCACCCGGCGGCGCCACCGGCCCCGTTGCCGGGGGTGTATGTCGTGCCGAAGAACAATCCGGCGTTGCCGCCGTTGCCGCCGTTGTAACCATTGCCGCCAGAACCGAGTAGCAGACCACCCCTGCCGCCATTGCAGACCACAGGCCCGCTGCACTGGGTGTCGGTGGAGCTGAAGCTGTAACCGTTGCCGACCAACAACCCCGCATTCGGTCGTTCGGCCGTGCCATTGGAGACGAAGATCGAGTAGACACCTTTCAGCACCTGCCCCGGCTCCCAGGCCTGCACAGCCGCGGCCGACGCGGTGGGCACACCCACCGCGGCCACGTGCGGCGGCGGACCAGCTAAAGCTACTGGAGCACTAACCTTTTCGGTTGAAGCCGGTTTGACCGCGGCGGCCCCTACCGGCGCACTGGTGATGCCGGTCGCGGCTACAGGCCTTGCCGGCGCAGCGGGCACCACCGGCGCCAGCTCACCGGCGGTGTCTTTGCGGGACGATCGGCGCGCGACAACCGTTGGCAAACCAGCTGTTTCAGTTGACCTCGCGCCCGGGGTTGACTTCGGCGCCTTCGCCGTGGACGTCGCCGCGGCCGCAGGGTGCGGCGCTGTTGAGCGTCCCGGTCCTTTCGTCGTGCGTGGGCCGTCGACATGAGTGTCGGTGTGGGTGTCCGCGGCAGCGATGCCCGACCCGCCGGTCAGCGCCGCACCAGCCAGCGCCGCTCCCACCCCAAGGCCGACGGCGCCGACCCCGAGCCACGAATACGGCGCAGTCCGACGGGACTTGCCCCTGCCCCGACGCGGGGTTCGGATCGGACTTGACGTTGTTATCGGGCAATCCGGCGTGGCGTTGCGGTGTCGATCCATCGGTGCGGCCTCCCGGCGAAGACATAGTCCAACCCTTGTGCTCGCAAGGGTAGGAATTTCTAGGACCGGGACCGTCTTTCCTGCACGTTGCGGCGAGCCAGCGTAAACCCCTGTTGGGATTTGTACTGCGAGCACAAAAAGTGTGATCGGCACCCAGGGGTGTGTCGATTAAACTGCCGCCTGTGGCGGCCGGGGATGTCAGCACGAGCACCGAGGATGCCGTCGCGATGTTGATCGCGCGCTTCAGGGACCGGGAAGCGACGGACTTCGAGACTTATCTTCAGTTCCTCGTCGAGCCTGCCCAGGGTGTGGCCGTGGAACCCCAACTCCTCGAACTCGTCGGCACTGCCCTCCTCGAAAACATGCGGGCCTTCCTCGCGTTCCTCAGCCATGACATCAGCATCGACAATGTTCATGCACCGCAGATGACTCTCGAATACGTCCGGCGTCTCGCCCAGAACGGAATCGGAGTCAGCGCCGTCATCAACCCCATGCGAGCTACTTCCAAGAAGATCCTGCGCCTGGTGATCAACGAGATACGCCAATCCACGCTTACCAGGGACACAGCGCTGGATGTACTCGACTTCTTCATCGACCGCTCCTTCGGCTACGTGGACCGGATCACCGAACAGCTCAAAGACACCCACGAAGCCGAGCGGGAGCGTTGGCTTGAGCGCCAGAACAGTGCTCGGCTTCTGGGAGTTCGGCAATTGCTCGCCGCCGATGAGCCGATCGACATCGATGCCGCGACGTCCGCCATCGGCTATCCGGTCGGTGGCACTCACCTGGCGATGATCCTGTGGACCACCGAACCCGGTGCCCATGAGCAGGAGATGCTGCGCTTGGAACGGTTCGGCCTCGAGGTCGCCGAGGCGCTCAGGATCGACAGTCCCCTCTTCATCGCCGCCGACCAGAGCACCGGCTGGGCATGGTTGCCGCTGCAGCCCGGCACTGCCGACCCGATCACGGAGATTCGCCGGCTCGCCGATGACGGCGTAATCCGCGTTGCGGTGGGACCAACCGAATCCGGAGTCGCCGGATTTCGCGAATCTCATCGTCGGGCGCAGGACGCACGGAAGGTGGCTGTTGCCGGCCGCACAGCACGCAGCGTCGTGGCCGCCACCGACCCGGAGGTGAGAGTGGCCGCACTGATGGTCCATGACCTCGCCCGCACCCGAGAATGGGTGAAGAACACGCTCGGACCCCTCGCGAGCAACACCACCGGCGACGCGAAACTGCGCGAGACACTCCGGATATTCCTCCGGGAGGGGTCGAGCCACACCGCTGCGGCTGAACACCTTGCGCTACATCGCAATACGGTGGGTTATCGGGTGAACAAAGCAGTACAACGGCGTGGCCGGCCAATCACCGACGACCAAATCGAGATCGAGATGGCCCTACTGGCGTGCGATCAATTCCACGAGGCAGTCCTTGACGATGGGAACCCATGACCGCGACGCATTCTGATGCCCGCCGGTCCCGGGCGGTGGACCGGTTGTTACTGGCCGGCTATGCCGTGGCGGCGATCGCCGTTGCGGGTTACGCGATCACGTTTGGCGCCCCCACGCCATCGACGACCGTCGCGCAGGCGCTCGGCAGTTTCACCGCCGCCCTCGCAGGTGCGATCTGCCTGGGTGGTTTGGTGCTGATCCTCATCACCCCGCGCCCCGACGGTCGTGGCGTCAGCGACACCGCCTCATTCCGGGCTCACCGGGTAGTGGAGCGGATGTCCGTGGTGTGGATGGTGACGGCGCTGGTCATGGTCGTCGTGCAAATCGCCGCCGACGCCGGCCTCGCACTGCCACTGCTGTTCAGCAGCGGCGGAATCGGCTCTGTCGGAGATGCGCTGAGCGCCTCGGCGTACGCACGGGCGTGGGTGGTGGTCGCAGTCTGCGCGGCGTTGACCACGTTGGGTCTGCGACTGAGACCCTATTCGAATTGGCATGTGCTGCTGCTGATTCCGGCGATCACCGGCGTAGTAGCGTTCCCGGTCAACGGTAACGCCGGCTACGGTCCCGACCACGACTACGCCACGAGTTCGGTCATTGTGTTCACGGTTGCGGTCTCGGTGCTGGCCGGTCTGAAGATCACCTCGGCGTTGGCAGGCCCGCGCCGTGCCCTCGGCCACACCGTGCGAGTGGCGGCGGTGATCGCCGGCGTGGTGGCGCTGGTCTATGGAGCGCTCCTGATGGTGCTGCTGGCCGGCCCGCCGCTGGCCTCCGGATACGGGCGGCTGGGGCTGTTGGCCGCTGTTGCACTGCTCGCGGGCCTCATCGTCGACCTACGCGGGCATGCGCCGGCGGCGTTCAGTGCCCTGACCGCGATGACCGCACTGGCCGCGGTTTCGGCGATGGCCGTCCAGGTCGCACCCCGACTACTGCCATGGTGGGGCGCGGTGTGCTGTTACTACGACGCGAAAACCGACCGGCGGGTCATGATCACCGGCGGGGGTTCGGCCGTCTCGCAAATCCTTCTTCTGCTCGGCTATGAGCTTCCCGGCGCACCCGATCCGCTCCGGTTGCTGACGTTCTGGCGTTTCGACACCGTCCTCGGTGCCGGCGGGCTGCTCCTGGCCGCCCTCTACCTCGCCGGGGTGCTACATCTGCGCCGCCGCGGTGACCCGTGGCCGGCCGGCCGCTCGGTGGCCTGGCTCGCCGGCTGCGCCGCCCTGGTATTCGCAACCAGCTCGGGGGTCCGGGCCTACGGCTCGGCGATGTTCAGTATCCACATGGTTGAGCACACGGCGCTGAACATGTTCGTCCCGGTTCTACTGGTGCTCGGGGCGCCCATCACGTTGGCCCTGCGGGTGCTGCCCAGTGCCGCGCCCGGGGCGCCACCCGGTCCGCGGGAGTGGATCGTGCGGGCGGTCCATTCGCCATTCACGAGGTTCCTGTCGAATCCGATCACGGCATTCGTCTTGTTCGTCGGCTCGTTGTACGCCGTCTACTTCACACCGTTGTTCGACACTCTGGTGCGCTACCACTGGGGCCACGACGTGATGTCGCTGCACTTCCTGCTCACCGGGTACCTGTTCTACTGGGCCATCATCGGCGTCGATCCCGGCCCGCGCCGTCTTCCGTTCATCGGCAGGCTCGCGTTGTTGTTCGCGACCATGCCCTTCCATGCGCTCTTCGGAATCGCGATGATGACGAAGCCGTCCGCGGTCGGCGGCGACTACTACAGCACCATGGCACTGCCCTGGATACCCAGCCTTACGACCGATCAGCATCTTGGCGGCGCAATCGCCTGGGGGGCAAGCGAAGTGCCCGTCGTCATCGTGGTCATCGCGTTGGTGACACAGTGGGCGCGCCAGGACCGACACACCTCGGAGCGCTCGGACCGACACGAAGACGCCGGCTACGACGACGATGTGGACGCCTACAACACCATGCTGCGCGAGTTGGCCCGTCAGCGCACCAGCGAATAGTTGCCTTCCCGGGTCAGGCTTCCGGTACCAAACACAAAGGTCGTTTTTTTGGCCGGATCCTTGCTCTGATCCGTGGTGCTTCCCCCTCCCGTCAGATGCCGCACATCGTATTCAGGAATGGCCTTCGAACGGGCTCACGCGTCGGAGATCCGGCGGGGTGTCCATCCAGTCGTCGGCCGGCGGGAAGGGCTGTGCCCACTCCCTGAGGGTGGCGGCGATGTCGGCGACATCAGACCTGCCTTCGGCGGCATCGAGCATCAGGCTCACTACGTCATTGGCCTGCACCGGAACGGAATAACCGTTGACCAGATAGATCACCGCGGTCGCGGACCACGCTGTCCTTTTGTTGCCATCGACGAAGGGGTGGTTGCGCGCCAGGCCGTGAAGCAAGGCTGCCGCCTTGTCATGGAGGCTGGGGAATGCGTCCGCGCCGAACGCGCTGGACTGCGGACGCATCACGGCAGCGTCGAGAAGTCCGAGGTCGCGGAGTTGATCCGGTCCGACGAACCCCTCGTTGATATGTAGGACCTCAGTAATGGACAGGTAGGTCGTCACACCTACAAGTCCTTCAGCTTTTCGAGCGCCTCGCTGTGCTGCTCCACGACGCGCTCGAACGCCGACCGCATCAGATCTTGGCGGCCATGAATCTGCAGGTACTCGATCAGGGCACGCTTGACGACCTCGTTACCGGACAATTCGGTGACGAAGGCGTAGTTCTTCAACGCCTCCGCGAGCTCGACTGGCAGACGCACCGTCAACGCCGTGGTGTCGGTCTTGGTGGGCACGATCTGAGTCATGCCACCATGGTGTCATGGTGGCATGACGAACGTCCAGGGCAAAACGGTCCGCTTCCGTGAGCATGGGAATGGCAGCGAAGCGACTGGCGTCGGGTCGCAAGTTTCAAGAGTGAGGAGCGACGGACCTAGCCGGCGGACGTTGTTAGGCGCGTATTCCCGCGGGCATGATTTGCGGCAGACCGGCGATGAGGTTTCCGCGTCAGCTCAGCTCCGAGTATTGACCCAAAAAAGGGGACTTGCCGGGCCGAAGTCCCCTCGTCTTGATTTCGGCGGGCTGAGTCCGATCACCCCCACCAAACACAAAGGTCACGACCTCTTTCGAGTTCGTGACCTCAGTGCTCGCAGTTCGTAGAACCGCTCTGTGTGAGCGGTTCGCGTTGGGTGGTCACCCTCGGTAGTGATGGGGTCATTCCACCGGGATTTCAGCTGCATTCCACAGGGTTTTCGGGGTGGCCAGGCAGGGTTTCGCGGGCGGTTAGGCGCGCTCTCGTTGGCTCCGAGGGCGTCCGGTTTCGGCGGGACCGATACGCAGGTTGCGGCCTGTTGAACTGCGGTTCTTTGTGGGCTGGGGTGGGGACGGCGTTCCGGGGTGGGGAATTTCCACAGGGTATTCAGGAGCCAAACAGCAACTGGGCGGCCCGCGATTGGCGGGCCGCCCAGTTCGTGATTTGTATTTAGCTTCGGGGCGGGATGCGCGTCGGTGGGTAGCCCAGGTCTGCCTCGAGGTCGCGCCACTTTCGGGTGAAGCCAACCTCTTGTGCGCCGCGGGGATTGTGGTTGTTTTGGGCGCTGATGTTGACTGCCGCGGCGGCTAGCGCTACGCCGAGCAGAACCGTCGGTGGCCGGCGGGGGCCGGTCTTGATGTCGTTGATGCCGCTTCCGGCGCGCGACTTGAGTTGGTTGAACCGTTGTTCGGTCAGTGCGCGTAGCGCTTCGTGGTAGATCAGGTGTTCCCAGGAGAAGGGTATTAGGTCCCATTGCGCGAGGCGTAGCTGGTCGTGGCTCAGGGTGACGGTCACGCTGGAGGCGCTGCAGCACGTATAGGTGTCGGCGGGCCAGTCCGGCTCGGCGAGGGGCAGGCCGATGCCGGCATCCATCGACTCGGGCTTGAGCGGGCACTGCACGGTGCCCATCGCTGCTGGGCAGACCATTCTTTGTTTGACGACCTCGGTGGTGCGTTCACCGATGCGGGGTCGTCCGGCCCGATCGTTCGCAAAGCGGGGCCGAGTGTGGTGACCCATGAGGAACGGGTAAAGCTCTTGCAGGGCGCGGTCGTGGGCGCGGAACTCGTCTCTGTTCAGCATCTCCTTGGTGGCGAGGAGCAGTTTGGCGTCGAGCAGTTTCTGCACCGCTGGGCAGAAAAAGGTTCCGTTGTACTGCAGTGGTCCTGGTTGGGGGGCGTCAGCCCGATTGGGGTTCTTCGCGGCGGGGAATTTTCGTAGCCAGTGCTTCGGGTAGGCCACGACGGGCGAGTAGCCGGCGCGCAGCATGAGTTCGGCGAATCCCTTCTTGGCGTTGTAGCCCATGTCTGCGGTCATCAGGGGCCACCGTTGGCGCGAGCCTCCTGCGGGGCGGGCATCGACGCCGGTTCGTCTTGCCTGCGCGATCGCCTGGCCAAGTGCCTCGACGCTTCCCCCGGTCGGGCCGTGGCCGGCCATGCCGATGAACAGCGGTGGTTCGGAATGCAGGGCGTCGCGGTGCGCTACCCGAGTTAGCATCGTGACCCCGATCCCGTTCCCCGATTTGGAGATCTCGCGTCGGGGCAAGCCGGCTTTGAGTTGCCCGGTCGACCGCTCGCGCGCCCAGGGTTCCGATAGGGGCAATGCTGCGTGCATTTTGTGCGGTGCGGCACCGAGCTCGCCGGTTAAGGCGGCGGTGTCTAGGAGGGTCTCGTCGACGACTGCGTCGCCCACGCAATTGGTCGGCGACTTGACCCAGATCGACGCTGCCAGAATGTCGTTGGTGATGGCTGACAGTCGGTCCGCGGCCAGAGCTGCGTGTTGAAGTTGCTCATCGCTTCGGCTTCCCAAGATTCCGCGGAACGTGCTGTTGGGCATTCTCCTGGCGGGGACATCCCCGTAGCTATCGAGGGCTTCCATTCGACGCGACCAGAAGCTGTGCATCTTCGCGTAAGCCCTGCGGCTGTCGGTGTGCAGAGCCGAAAGGTCTTGGTCATGCATGCCGACTGCGGCGAGTTGGTCCGGTGTGAGCTCGCCGATGGTGTCCATCGCTCCGCGTAAGTGAAATGGTCGTCCCATGCAGAAGCGGATCAGCAGGGCAACCAGGATTGCCTTTACGGTGAATCGGATGTCGCTGGGCTGGCGGCCTCCGCTGCCACTGGACTGGCGGAAGAAGTCCTCGATCGACTCTGCTGCCCTGGATTCTTCAATGACTGCCAGTGCCTCGGCGAAGATAGCGTCAGCGATGGTGCAGAGTTGAGGGCGCACTTTGATCATCGCCAGGCCTCCACCATGAGGGTGATCATGTGACGATGTTTATAGCGGCGCAATTGATCTCGTTGATCTGCTAGCACGCGGACATCGACAAGGTCGGCCAGTTGCACCAGCAGTGCTGCCGGTATCCGCTCGGCGAGATCCAAGACCCATCTGTTTCGCAGCGCCGCGATGTTGAGACCGGGGTAGCCGCGGTCGCGCATCCTCTCGCTGATCCGGTTGACGATGTTTCGTTCGGCGAATTCCGAGTCGGGGGACAGGACCAGTCCGGAACCGACGCGGGCGGACAGTTCGAGTAATCGGGCGCTGATGGCTGGGTCGATTACCGGAACTTGGCGTACGCCGCCGGCATTGTTGGGCAGGGTCACCACGCTGAAGGCGCGCCCGTAACTGCGCGTAGTCGTGATTGCGGTGCCCCGCAGTGTCTTGAAGTCGGCTGGGCGGGCACCTGCGCCGTAGGCCAGGTCGAACAGCACTTGCGCCCTGGTTGCCAGCGCTTCGGGAAGCCGCGGGATCAAGGCCATCAGGTCACGGATCTCTGTCGGCGTCGCCGCGGCTTGACGCTTGGGCCGCGGGGCGGGCAGGACCCGCGCGGGTGGGTACTCACGTGGATGAAGCACCCGGCCGGTCCCGTAGAGAATGTTTCGACGCTCGCGCAGTCCCCGCTCGGCCCCTGTGCCTGCGGACATCAGGTAGCGGTCGACATTGCGGCGCCGGAAGCCCCGCCGGAGATCGACGACACCGGTGGGGTAGGCCGTCCACACCAGAAAGCGGGCGATGGCCGCGGCGGCGTTGGTGTCGGTGGATGAGCAGGTGAACGGGACCAGACAACGCGCTGCCGCGGCGGCCTCCACTGCGGCTCTTGCGATCTCGGGATTGGGGGCTTTCACCGTCAACACGAGGAGTCGGGCTCGGCGCTCCTCCTCATCGGGCGCCACGGCGGGAAGGTCGCGCACGGCATCCGCAGCGACGGCTCGCATCGCCTTCGTCAGCGGCTCGGTCTGGGGCTGCTCAGGCGTCGGTGCCCGCGGATCGGCGTGTCGGTCGCTGCCCTCAGAGGGTTCAGTGGGTGCCGGCGGGGTGTTGTGGCCTGAGCGGTGTGGCGGTTTGATGCGTCGGCCGGAGGACTTTCCCCACCGGGCCATCAGCAGCCGCCTCGCGACACTCCGCGGCGGCCATTGACACAGAAGGGTGGACAGGGTGGAATAGCCAAAGTTCCTCCTAGGACGGGGAATGGATAAGTGCAAAGCGGCTTTAGCCGCGCTTGACGGCCGGGGACTGCAATCCCTGGCCGTCAGCTTTTTCGGGGGTGTTTGCCTCAGGCTGAACACTCAGCGGTTGCCCAATATCCTCCTGTGATCTGGAGTTTCTGCCGACGGGATCACTGGGTCAGCGCTTCTCGCCGCACTGCCGGTGATGAGTTGCACCGAAGCCGATGAGTTGATTCCCGGCCTCGGAAAGGGAGATGTTGGCGTCGTTTGCCCAGCCGTACAGGATGTCAGCGACCGCCGGCTGCAGGCGGAGTTCGACCCGGATGCGTTCTGGTCGGTTCGCCTGTGGCCGCTGCATCATCACTCCTCGCCCAACTGCCGGTGTCAGACCGGTGTGTTAACAGCGCAAGTTAGCTGCGGACGGCTGGTGCAGTCGTCATTTCGTTCCATTGCGGCGTGTCGTATCCGCCTGTGCTGCAGTGGTATTCAGTAGTCGGCTGGCGGTTAGTGTTTGCTGACCGAATGTGTCGAAGACTCGCTCGTCCAAGTGGTTGCACAATTTTTGTGCCACCCCTGGCAAACCGCTGTTCAGAGGCCCGCGAAAAAGCATCTTTGCCTACTGCCCCGGCGGGGACAACCTGTGGTCCGCCGACGTCCGGGGTTTGCTGCCCGTCGGCCCTTCGACCATCTGTTCGAGCGCTTTGAGCCTCTTGGGCGTCACTGGCCTTAATGCCGCCGTACTGGGCCACCCAGCGATGCGAGGTTGACTCGGCGACCTCCAAATGCCGGCAGACCACGTCGAGCTCCTGACCCGAGCCAGCAGCGTGTTGCCCTCCGCCAGCTTGGGGATGATCTGGTCCGGCGTATGGCGCCAGCGCTTCTTCGATGTCATGTCGTTGTCCGATTCTTCCTGCCCGGAACACCCGGCAAAAGAGTCGCATGCCGACTGGACCACGACAAGTGGGTGTAGTCAAGTGGCTGGGCCCCATTGATGGTCGCGAATTTTGGCTCCGATCATTCCCCGTCGGCCGGCGGCCAGATGTCGACGGTGGTCGGGGTTGGTCTGCCCGTGGATTGGTGGGCTCGGGAGTGCGGCGGTCGCGTCACCGGGAGCGCAGACTTAAGCCGTGCATTCCTACCGCATCTCCTCGGATCTGGCCGCGCGCCCTGACGTCGTGTGGCGGCAGGCCACCGATCTGAACGGGGTCAACTCTGAGTTGATGCCACTGGTGCGGATGACGGTTCCGAAAAGGCTGGCAGGCGCCCGACTGGATGACCTTCCGGTGGGTCGCGGTGCCGGGCGCAGTTGGTTGCTGCTGTTCGGCGTGTTTCCGGTGGACTTCGACGACCTCACCATTGCCGAGCACGGGCCGGGTCGTCGTTTTCTCGAACGCTCCACCATGCTGACCCAGTCCCGGTGGGAACATGAGCGCACCGTGGCCGCGGTCGGCGGTGGGTGTCGGGTGGTCGATCAGTTGCAGTGGCAGGGCAGGAATCGGGCACTCGGTGCGGTCTACCGGCTGGCCGTTCCCATTCTGTTCGGTCATCGGCATCGGCGATTGCGCCGGAGCTACGGAGTCCTGGCGCGGTGACAGCGACGGGTGCACCGCGGCGCTGGTGAACCGCGTCGGCCGGTGGTTGCGGGTCTAGACAGCGGTTAAGTTCGGCACCGGGAGCTTGTCGGGTGTCGTGCTGACCAGTCCGCCGCAAGCCTCGTGCTGGCGTCGCCATTCATCGAGGAAGTCCAGTACCGCGTGGTCGGTGTAGCCGGCGGACATGACCAGGGCGACGTGTGAGCCGGGGGGCACCGCGTTCAGGGCCGTGTGCAGCCGGGGCAGGCACAGGAACGTGCGGGGCCCGTGGATCGTCACCCGCCAGTGGTCGTCGGTGACGGCCTCGACGGAGATGTCGGCGCGTGCGACTCGGCAGGCCGTCATCACGACCGAGAGCGCCAAGCCGAGAAGCACGCCTTCGAGGAGGTTGAGGAAGACCACGCCGGCCACGGTGATCAGGTAGACCGCGAGATCGCCGGTGCGCCGGGCGGTCTCGACATGGGTGAGCTTCACCAGTTGGATGCCGATGACGATGAGCAGCCCGGCCAGCGCGGCGGTGGGGATCTGCTCCACCAGCCCGGCGAACGGCAGCGCGAACACAAGAACCCAGATGCCGTGGAGGACACTCGAGGCGCGGGTCCGCGCTCCCGCTGCGACGTTGGCGGAGCTGCGCACGATGACCCCGGTGATGGGTAGGCCACCGATGGCACCGGAGAGCATGTTGGCCGCTCCCTGTCCGATCAGTTCCCGGTCGAGGTTGCTGCGGACCCGGGTCTGCATCCTGTCGACCGCGACCGCTGTCAGCAGGCTCTCCACGCTGGCGATCAACGCCACGGTCAGCACACCGACGGCGAAGCCGCCCCACAGGCCGTCGGGCAGGCTGGGCAGTTGCAGTGCATCCAGGAGAGAGCCGTCCAACTCCACGCGCGGTATGCCGAGATTGAATATCGACGCGACGATGGTGGCGACCAGGATGGCGACCAGGGGACCGGGGATTTTGCGCGCACGCACCGGAACGCGCCGCCACGCAATCAGAATCGCGATCACCAGCAGTCCGATCGCGGTCCCCGGCAGGTTCGCTCCGATATCCGAGGGCAGCCTAATGAGGTTGTACCAGGCCGAACTGTATGACTCCCCACCGAGTAGGACGTGCATTTGTTGCAGCGCGATGGTGATCCCGATGCCGGCGAGCATCGCGTGGACCACCATCGGCGAGATAGCCAGAGCGGCGCGGCCCACTTTGGTCAGCCCGAACAGAATCTGCAGGAATCCGGCGCACACCGTGATCGCGCAGGTGACCGCCCAGCCGAACTCGGCGACCAGGCCGGCGACGATGACGGTCAATCCGGCTGCCGGCCCGCTGACCTGCAACGGCGAGCCTCCCAGTACACCCGCGACCACGCCGCCGACGATCGCGGCGGCGACCAGGAACCCCGCGGTTCCGCAGGCGGGGTCGGCGATCTCGTCGGTGGGCTGCGGGGCGGTCATGTCCACCATCAGCTTGATGATGTGGCGCGGTGTCCGGAACTGCCCGTTGACCCCTGCACTGGCGATCTTGGCCAGCAGGTACTCGTACAGGTCCCCGGTGGTGTCACGGTCGGCCATCGGGATCTCGTCGAGCATGTCGACCACCCGCGACAGCAGCGCCGGGGTCGGGATGGTGAACCGGGCGTCCTTCATGTGTTCGGAGTAGGTGGAGCCGTCCCCGCCCAGGGACCGCAGGAACGGGAACACCTCGTCCCCGACGGTCCGAGCCATTTGGGCCGGCTCCTGGTTCTTGAACACCGACCACCGCAGGTCCTGCTGGTCGGGGCCGAAGATCACCTTCTCGGCCTTGCCGGTGCGTTGCGCCTTCTTCTCGGCGAGGATCGTCAGGTCATCGAGGCGGCGGATGAACAGCAGGTAGGTGATCTGCTCGATCACCTCCAGCGGGTTGGAGATCCCGCCTGACCAGAAGGCGTCCCACACCCGGTCGACCTTGCTCTTGAGCTCGCCGGTGATCACCGGTGCCCACCCCCCGTCGTTTGTGTTTTGGCAGTTCGAACCGGGCCGAACCGAACCGAACCGAACTGTATACGCGGCGGGACCGACGAGAAGCGTGTTCAGGAGGAAGGAAATGGCTGTGAACTGGGCTGATGCGGGACCTGGCCCGCGTGTCCGGACACCCCGGGAGCTGAATCCCCGGATCGCGAAGTACACCGTCATCGGGTACTCCGGTCGGTCGACGGCTCTAGAGACCTACCTCCGGAGCAACGAAGCCGAGATCGGAAGCCCGAGCGAATCGAGCTGCTCAACAAGGTCTCCGACGGTTTTTGCTGGATTTTTGTAAGCTGCCGCAGCCTCACTCACCGCCTGGTGCATCATTGCCCCGTCCAAGTGGTACATGTCCTGAAGAAACGCATCTGGATGCTTTGCTTCGACATCGAAAACCTGGAGTTCGCGAGCGGGGAAGTGCTTCAAGTTGGTCGTTACGATGACTTGCGCTCCGGCGACAATTGCGGCTGCGAGCACGTGCCGATCGTCAGGATCGGGCAGCGCCAAAGTAGGCACAAGAGCCTCGATTGCTTTCACGTCCACCAGACAGTCCGGTACCGCTTTGCACATCAATTCCCGGGTGCGAGTCAGCTTGCTTCCGTCTAAGTCGGGCCGGTTCTTGGCGATCGCCCGGAACGTCTCGTCAAGGATGAGTTCCGACCATCGGGCATGATTAACGCCCATCCGTGCTACGCGAATTAACACGTCGCGCAACACGGACGGGTATAACACGTTCGCGTCATAAATGACAGTGAAGGTCAGTAGAGCTCCAAGTCCTCGGTAAGTTGCGCCAAATCGTCGGCGGCCTTCTTCGCATCAAGCTCCATCTTGCGTTGATATTCGTGGACGGAGGCCGCCTGAATTCGACGGTGCGAACCGACCTTCCGGTACTCGATCGCGCCGTCTTCCACCAGCTTGATCAAGAACGGTCGTGAGACCTTGAGCATGTCGGCGGCCTGTTGAGTCGTGAGCTCAGCATGAGCGGGCATCACGGCAACTGCGCGGCCGGCCGCGGCGCTTGCGAGGATCTGTCGCAATATCTCGCCGACGCCACGCGGCAATCGGACAACCTGTGGATGACCTTCGATTGCCACATCGAGAGCCTCCGACGAGCCCGGCTCATCCAGAATCTGATTTAGTGCGCATAGCGCCTGGTTCGCCAGATCGGCGTCGATGCTTTGCCCCGTTGTTCGCTTGTTCTGGACCTTCTTGATCGCTGCTTCCTTGGCCCTCATATCTGCAATATACGAAGCAAACGAAATAGACGCAACGACGTTCCGCGTACCGTTGCCCGTCGCGCCCAAGGCCAGCGACGCCCGTTGCGGATTGGGGCTATGTCTTGAGTGCCCACTCCGAACCGAACACACTCACGCACGCAAGCCCCCCGGGGGACTTCGCCGTCCAAGTCCCACCCAGCGCGGCAACGACCACCGCCGGCAACCCAAACGCACCAAACACAAAGGTCACGACCTCTTTCGAGTTCGTGACCTTTGTGCTCGCAGTTCGTGGAACCGCTCTGTGTGTGCGGTTTAGAGTCTGAGGTCATCGCGGGTTTCTGGCGAGAGGTTCCACGGTGTTGCTCCGGAAACTCCACAGGGATATTGCGGTGCGTTCCTGCTGGTGACCGGCCGGTATCTGGCGCCCTACACCGATGTGAGCGGTTCATTGACTGCGGTCAAGGTATCGGGGTCGGCTCGCGTGTACCGGCAACATCAGCGGCGATCGGGGCGCTGGTCTATTTGTTGGCCCGGAAATTCCACGGCTTTTTCCGGCTCTCGGTTGGTACGACGAAGTGCGGGCCCCCGGGGGAAGCCCGCACCAGTTCAGGGGTGGTTTTAGCTTCGGGGTGGTATCCGGGCCGGTGGGTAGCCCAGATGGGTACCGAGTTGGCGGGTTCGGACGTCGATCGACTCAGTCCTGGCGGCCCCGGGGCGGTGGCCCTGCTGGGCGCGGATGTTGACGGTGGCCGCGGCGAGTGCGACGGCGATTTTAATCATGGGTGTCCGACGGGGCCCGGTGGTGAGTTTGTCCAGGCCGGCGACATGACGGGATTTGAGCTGACTGAAGCGCTGTTCGGTGAGGGATCGGGCGGCTTCGTAGTACAGAGTGTGTTCCCAGGAGCCCGGCACCAGGTCCCATTGGGCCATGCGCAGCTGATCCTCGGTGAGGCTGACGGTGACGCTGGACTTGGCGCAACACGCCATCGCGTCGGCCGTCCAATCGGGTTCGGCGAGGGGTAGGCCGATGTTGTCGGTGTCCAAGGATTCCGGCTTGAGCGGGCACATGACTGCCCCCAGTGCGGCAGGGCAGACCAGACGGATTTTCGAGACTTGTTGCGCTGGAACCCCCAATCGCGGCCTCCCGTAGCGGTTGTCGCCGAAGTAGGGTCGGGTATGGAAGCCCATCAGGAAGGGGTAGATCGCCCGGAGACGTTGGTCGTGGACTTTGAATCCGTCGTTGTTGAGGATCTCTTCGGTGTCGGGGGTCCGGTGCCCGTCGAGTAGTTTCAGTGCCGCGGGACAGAAGAACGCGCCGGCGTATTGGACAGGGCCCGGCGGCGGTCCGGGTGGCGCTCCCGGGGGAGGGGCGCTGGTGAACTTCACGCCCCAGCCTTTGGGATAGCGAACCACCGGGGAGTACTTGGTGGTGATCATGAGCTCTCCGAAGCCGGCTTTGGAGTTGTAACCCATGTCCGCGGTCAGGAGCGGCCACCGACTACGGCCTCCCTGACGGCAGTCCAGACCCGTTCTGCGGATCTGGGCGATGCAAGTCTGCAGCGCGGCCAGGTTGGCCCCCGTGGGCCGGTGGACGTCCATGCTGATGAACACGGGCGGTTGGGCGTGCAGGGTGTGGCGCCGCGCGACCCTGGAAAAGAAAGTCGCCCCAATTCCGTAGCCTGACCCTCTGATTTCTTTGGTGTGGCCGGATGCGGTCGCCACGCCTGACTTGTCCCGGATCCAGTAGGCGGCCACCGCGGAGGCGGCGCGGCACCGCTGGGGGTGGATGCCGATCTTCCGGTCGGGGCTGGCGGTGTTGATGATTGTCTCATCGACGACGACATCGCCTTCGCAGTCCGGTGGGGCTGGGTCGTTGATCGACCCGTAGAGCAGGTCGTTGACGAGGTCGGTCAGCCGCTGATCGGCAATCTCTGCGGCCAGCAACCTCTCCTGGGTGCGGGAGGCGAGGATTTCGGCGAACTCCCCGTTGGTGATCCGGCGTGCGGGAACGTCGACGAACGGATCCACCTGATCAAGGCGGAGCTGCCAAAAGCGATGCATCCTTTGGTATTCACTCCCCGGAGTGCGAATGATCGCAGAGCAGTCTTGGCCGATCATCCCGACTGCTGCGAGTTGCTGGTCGCTGAACTCGCCGATGGTGTCCATCACTCCGCGCAGACTGTGGGGCCTGCCTTGCAGGAACCGCACCAGCAGAGCGACCCAGATCGCCAGGGCCGTGTACTGGATGCCTGCCGGTGGGCGGCCACCGCCACGGGTGGCTTCACGGTAGTAGAACTCGAGCGCTTCGGCGACCCGCGCTTTGGTGATGACGTCGATGGCGGTGGCGAAGACGTCATCCGTTACGGTGCAGACCGATTGGCGAGCTTTGATCACTTTCGGTCTCCCAACATCAGGGTGATGGCGTGGCGGGTCTTGTATTGCGGCCTACGGTCGAGTTGGTCGGCAGGGAATTGATATCCGGTGACGTCGGCCAAGTGGAACAACAATGTGATTGGGATCCGCTCTGCCCATTCCTGCAGCCACAGGTTGCGCAACGCCCCGGCGGTGATGGTGGGATAGCCGTGGCGCTTTAGGTGGCAGTTAACCCGGTTGGCGAAGTTGCGTTCCCGGCCATTTCCGTTGGGCGCCAATACAAGCCCGTCTCCCACCCGAGCGGCCAACCCGAGTAGGCGTGCGCTGATGTCGGGATCGATGACCGGCACGTGTCGGACGCCCCCACCGAGATTAGGCAGTGCGACCACGCTGAACGCTTTGTCGTGCATGACGACGCTGCTGATCGCGGTGCCGCGTAGGGTCCTGAAGTCGGCGGGCCGGGCCCCGGCGCCGTAGGCGAGGTCCAGGAGCACCTCAACGCGCCTGCCGAGCCAGGCTGGTAGTCCGGGGATGATGGTGCGGAAGTAGCGGACTTCTCTTGGGTCGGCCGCTGAGGTGGCTTGCTTGCGGGGTGCTACCGGTGTGCGCCGGGGCGGGAATTGGCCGGGGTGAAGGCAGCGGCCGGCGGCGTAGAGGACGTAGCGGCGATGCTGGTTTCCTCGCTCGCTGCGGAAATTCGGGGAGGCGAGGTACCTGTTGACGTTGGCTCGGGTGAACGCTCTTATCGGGTCGATGACATCGCCGTAGGCTGACCACACCAGGAACCGCGCGATGATTCCGGTGATCTTGCGGTCGGTTTCGAGGTCGGTCGATCCCATCATGAGCCTGAGCCGGGCGGCGGCCTCGATCGCCCCTCGGCTCGCGTCCGGGTTCGGCGTGCGGATAGAGAGCCGGCGCAGCTCGCTCATTCTCTCCGCCAAGGACGGATCCGGGTCTGGCAACTCTTTCACCGCGGCCAGAGCCACGGCCAGGGCCGCCTCGTCGGGGCGTACCTGTTCGACGCCTTTCTTGGGATCGGCACTGCCGGTAGTTGCCGCGGGAGCCATCTTCTTGAACCTGGCCATCAGAGACCACCCCCGCACACTCGACGGTGTGGGTGATTGACAACCGTTTGCGGGCACGCTGAAATAAACACAGTCCTCCTCGGAGGTATCAAGAGATTGTTTTGTCTGGAAGCCGGGTGGCAGCCCGGCTTTCAGCGTTTCTGGGGTGGCGCACTGGATCGGCGCCGGGTTTTGATCGGGTCCTTGTAGCGATGTCCCCTTCCCCATCGCCTGCATCCACCGGGTCGGGTTGCCGTGGTTGACGCGCAGGCATTGGTGACTGAGTTACTCAGTTGCGAAGTAGTATGGTTCATCCCGAGTCGCTGTCAACGACCTTCGACAGCGCGTCGGCCAGGAGGGCAGATTGGCGCAACACGCGCCCGGACAGTTCGACGCGGCAAAACTCCGGGCCGCGCGAACGGCGGCCGGTCTGACACAGGCCGATCTCGCCGGCCGCATCGGAACCGACCAGACGGTCGTCAATTCCTGGGAATCCCGCGGAGTGCGTCCATCGGCGAGAAGCCTTGGCCGCATTTGTCAGGCTCTGGGGTTGGCTGTCGCGGATCTGTACCGACCCGATAGTCAGGTCGCGGGAACGCTGGCGGATCTGCGGGCCGCCGCCGGACTCAGCCAGTCCGAGCTGGCCCGGCGCCTCCAGGTCAGCCAAACCCGGGTATCCCGTTGGGAATTGGCGAAGTCGGCACCGACCTGGGACGAGGTCGGCGCCTATTCGGCCGCACTTGATCTTCCCCGGACCGCGATCGCCGCCGCGATCGACCTCACCGTCCAGAAGCGCGGACAACCCCTGGCGCCCCGAAAGCCTCCGCGTGGCGCTCAGTTCCGCTTGACCAACGACTCACCCCACGTCATCTACGAACTCGAGGACCCCCGCGGGCCCGCCACCGTCTTCTCGCCGCAGTTTCCCAGGCTGGCGTACCGCACCAAATCGCCGACGCCGTCAATGTTGGAGATCGCAACGCTCAATGAGCATGTTGAGGCGAGTTACCTGCAGCGCTACAACCACCTCCAACGACGCTGCGCGGATCCGGTGAACGGGGGACCCGTCTATCTGATCCGATGGCTGTCGGCATACCACGAAAACTCCACACCAGCCAAACACCTCCGCGGTCAGGTAGCCAGCGAACTCATTGACCGCACCCACCTTTGGCGTTCCGACAGCGAACCAGCACCACGACACCCGCTGTCCACCGGCGAGTACCTGGTAATCGTTGTTGAGCCTAACGACACCGTCGGGTTCCTGTTCTCGCAGTTGGTTGACGATGAGCCGGCCGTGTTCTTCCCAACCCGCTTCGAGGGAGGGATCGGCTCGCTGGTCATCTGCCGGAGCGACTCCGATAGATCCGAGGGGGAGTGGCGTGGACAGATCTCCCGCAATCCGCTCCGCGGCGACATCACCTACACCGAACTGTTCCAACACTTGAAGTCCACGGATAGCGGCGCTAACGATGACGAGCTGAGCCGCGGGACGCGGCCGGCGGAGACGGCGGCCCCGCCGCAGGACGCGGGAATCGTCCACAGCCGGTTCGGCAAGACAACGCCCTACGACTAGACCTGGGAAGGCCGGGAACCAGTTCGACTGGGAGTCCTGGGCGAGCTGCTGGTACGGGCGATATGACGTGTCATCGTCGCTGTTCAGCGGGGTCGCTCCCGTGGTTTGGGGCGTACGGAAATGCGCTGGTCAGGCTGGTTGCTCAGCCAGGCCGGCCGCGGTCAACGCGCCCGTCGCAACATTCATCCTCGGCGCCCCCGGTTCGCCCACTTTCGCCGGGTTAGTTTGCTGCCAGTGGCCGGTTCCCGATGCGGCCGCTGCCTCGCAATAAACGAATTAAGGGGCACCCGATGAAGTTCCGAACGGCAGAGCGTGGGGGAAGCAGCTCCCCAGACAGTTGTTCCCTCTCGCTCTCCGCACCGGACAAAGATCCGCTCCCTCCCTCGGCTTCGGGACCGCGATATCCAATGGAACCCAAAGGAAGTAGGCATCATGGCTCGTACTCGACGTGTTGACGGCATCTCCACCGAGGTTGTCGACCTCTACTCGTTCAAGCCCATCCAGCCGCTCACGCCCAGCCACCTGGCGGCGTGGGATCTCGCCCTGGGCGGTGTCACCCCGGGAATCGTGAGGATCTTCGGCAACAAGTCTCTCGAGCTGGCGCTTGCTGTTGCCGCGGCCGATATCGAACGCTCCCGCGACGACTGTCTCATCACAGGATGCGGGCGCACACCGCGCGAACTCGCTACCGCTGCAAAAACGGCTGGTCTTGATGGTCCAAAGATTCTCAAGGAACAAGATGACTGGGCCTGCATCCTGCACCGGATTCGCAACTACCAGTACCGCTACGTCATCGTCGCTGGGGTAGACGCGCTCGCCGGCAACCGCTCGAGCGTGACGGATCTTGACGCGGCGTGCGTCGAGGCCGACACCCGTCCGGGGATTTGTCGATGTGGTTCAGGCCGGTGTTGAAGTCGCCTAACAGGATTGTCCTGGTGTCCTTGCGGGTGTTGGCGTACCGGGTGAGGTCCTGCCAGAAGAGTTCTTTGCGTTCCACGCCAAGCAGCGAGTGCTTGCCGGGCCGGACTTTATCGTCGTCGGAACCGGGAACGTGGACGCACAGCACCTCGACATCGAGGCGGGGAATCCGTACCGCTATCCACCGCTCGTGGTCTTCAGCTATTGCCGCATCGACCATCTCGAAGGGGATTTTGGAGGCGATGAGGACGCTGTTGGTGCCGCCCGTCGGGCATGGGCTAGCGATGTGGTCGAAGCCGATGCTTTTCAGGCCGCTGCGCAGGCGCCCAACATGGTTGCCCGTGACCTCGGTCAGCGCGACGACGGTGGGGCTTAGGCGACCGATCTCACGCACGATATCGGGAAGCCTGGTTCCGCCACCTTTGAGGATGTTCCAGGTGAGGAATCGGTAGACATTTTCGGGATTGGTCACAGCGGACCTTCTTTCGTGAGGGGGTCGCAGATACAGGCCGGGGGTGGAGTTGGATCCGGGGATGGTTCGGTTCCGGTCGGGGGCGCCACCCGAGCCTTCCCGACGAGAGTGTTCCTGACGGTTAGAGATCGTCGTTGAAGTTGATCGCGATGCCCAGGGAACGCATTAACTTGAGGTGCTCGACGATGTCCTGGTGTGTCTTGATCGCGTTCTGGAAGGTGCGAAACTGCTCGCCGATACTGCGTGCCACGTAGACACGAGTCCGCCAGGGTGGAAGATCGAGCGCTGCAAGATCCTTGACGGGGATCCGCTGTACTGCGGCGCCGCGGGCCAGGCGACGCATTTGACCGCGAGCCTCCTCCGTAGCCAGCCAGGCCCCGAGGTACCAGGGATCCAGTGCGGACCGGTCCAGAACCCGCACGACCGCGACCTGTTGGGAAGGAACGAATTCCGCGGATCCGTCAGGCACGGTGAATGTGTCACCCACTGATGCTCCCTCCAGGGAAATTAGCGTGTCTCCCGGCTGTGGGATCCGCACCCCCGTGGCTGCAAGTTCCGGCCCGCTGATGAATCGTCCTGCTCCACAGCGGCTCTGCAGATCGGGCAGCGAAAAAACGGGAAGCTCGCCAGTCGGGGAGGTGGCCTGCGTAGGGATCCCCCGCGTAATGGCAATCAACTCCGGTACATCGGCAATCCGCGTCTTGGTTGCGTCGATCATCCCTTGTTCACCACTTTCTCCTTGAGCTGATCGTCAATCTCGCGGCCAGCGGCCAGGAGTGCCTCAAGTCGGTAGCTCATGCTCACGTAAGTGCGAATCATCTGCTCTCCGCTGGACACGTCCGCTCCAACAACGGGCTGGTAGCGGGCAGGATCGAGCACGTAGTCGTTGGCAGCCAAGGCCTGTGCGGTAGCACCCGTGCCTATCCAGCCTGTCCCGGCACCTCCCCGGATCCAGTCGCGATAGGTATCGACGGTTTGTGCGACGAGCAGGGAGTCGAGAATGACCGGTGGCGCCGATGAATGCCGATCCTTATCAGCCAAATCCACCATGAGGATGCCCCAGTCGTCTGGCGGCGGGGTCCTGGAGAAGACCAGTAACGCGCCGCGCACCTGGGTTCCCGGCAACGCACCCGGGGGCAGGCTGATCACCGCCCGAAGCAGGTCCGCCTGAACGATCCGGCGGCGGATGCGCGCCGATCGACCACGGCCGGCCAAGGCACTATTGGGTACCAGAATCACGGCGTGACCGGCTCCATCGGCGAGGTGATAGAGACAGTGCTGAATCCAGGCGAAGTGACTGTCGTTTATTCCCGGTTCTCCCCACACCCATCGCGGATCATCGGCGTTGTCAGCCAGGTGCGGGGCCCTCGGATCCCACGGCGGTGTGCAGACCACGCACTCAGCGCGCAGTTCGGGAAAGGCGTCCTTGGTGAAGATGTCGCCGCTGGCGACGGTCGCGTCGAGATCGTGAACTTCGATGTTCAGGCTGGCGATCCCCGCCCCACGATCGGTCAGCTCCTGGACGTACAGCCTCTGGGCCGAATGAGGTTTGGCAGCATGCACCGCAGTCTGCGCCAAACCGGGACCTGCCTGGTAAATGACATCGGAATCGCCAGGATTGGCCAACCCCGCCATAAGACTGCGTACCGCCGGCGGCACAAGAACCGCCCGGGAGCCGATTTCGCTCGCCAGGTACGTATCAAGCAGTTCATCAACGGTTTTGGCGATCTCACTGACGTCCATCTCGGAGATTTCCGAAAGGACCCTCTGTAGCTCGCCAGGCGGAGGGCTCCAGTCATCCCCGTCGATGACACTCGCGCTGAGCCCAACCTTCGACCGGATGTAGGCCCTGATCGTGTCGCCTGCGAGATCGGGGGCGCCGGCGACGAAAGCCGCCCACTCATCGTCAGTGCAGTTCTGGCGCACAGCGAGGAACACGACGGCCGACAGGATGTCCTCCGGATCGCTGAACGCACCGGCGGCTGGATGGCCTCCGTCTGCAGCGATGGCCACCGCACTGCGCGCTTTCGTGCCTACCTTGAGAGCCCGGTTCGTGCTTTGCAGCCACTGCTCAACCTCTGTCCGGTCATACAGCGGACCCCGCGAGGTGCGACTGACAGCCGCAGGGAAGTCCGCGTGCCGGGCTTTCCAGTTACCCACCGTCGATCGGCTCTGGCCCGCCAGACGGGCGATGTCGGCGGTCGAGATGAGGGCGATGTCTCCGGTCATCAGCTTGCCGACCCGAGAGTCACAGCCGTTTCGGCCATGTAGTCGACGCGATGTGCCGCCAATCGCAACCTCGTTGCCAGATGGCCCCGCAGCGCGATAACTGCCACCGATACTCCCTGACCTGCCAGCCGTGCCACGCCGTCAGCGAAGATGCCATCGCCGGAACAGACGGTGACCCGCTCGAAGCGCTCGGCGAGGTGTTCAGAGTCCATCACCTCCAGCAGAGCCAGGTCTGCCCCGTCGCGCCCCGAACGCCATAGGCGCCGATCCCCCGGGGCAGCGCAACCCACCGCCAACGCCGCCCGGTGGCTGCTCGCCCATACCCGCTGCGCGGTGCTGAATCCTGGGATGGCATCTGCCAGCGCCCGCAACACACACACCACCTCAGCCTCGCTGGGGGACGGGGTGGCAGCGATGTTTTCGATGTCGATCAGGACCAGATGCCGGCCCGCACGATTGGCAATCCGTGTGTTCGTCATACACAACATAGAATCACGATCACACGTACACGTCAAGTGATCACACGTACACAGCTGCGCAGTCCCTCTGGTACCGCTGTTCGCCTTCGCTAAACCCTTACGACCCGGGGACGTATTAGCTGGCTACACGGTTGTTCGGCTACTCAGCGCTAGCGACATGGACCGAATCCGGCTTGCTTCCTAGACCAGGCAGACAGCCCGGACCATCATTTGCCGAGGCAAAGCCCTCGCCCGGTCACGACTTTGCAGACGCGGGCCCGTTGCCCCTCCGGTATTCGCACTCCGCGGCCACTCTAAGTGCCGTTAAGCTGCTCCTATGACTTTGGGCGGCAATACGCCGTACGGGCCTGGGGGAGAGTTGCCCCCGAGTGCCCAGTACGCACCCGGGCAGTTTCCTGCGCCCCCTTCCGGGCCTGCCGGTTCGTGGCAGCAGCAGCCGGTCGCCCCGCCCGTACCCAAAGCGGGGGGCGGGCTGATCAAGGCCGGCATCGCCACAGCACTCGCAATGTCGACCGCGGCGCTAGTGGTCGGCGGGATCGCGCTGACACGCCACACAGGGGCAACCAACTCCGGCTCAGCGTCGTCAGACGCAGCCGACACGAGCGCAGCGGATAAGGCGTTGTGCACGGCGATCGCGCCGATCTTGGCGGATAGCGACCAGGTGGTTAACGCATGGATCAACGCAGGACCAGATGGTTCACCAGCCCGCGACGCTGCACTACAAACGTTCAAGATGCAAAATGCTGATTGGACCAAGCGCGCCCAGGAAGTCCTTGATGCCAACCCAAGCGCTGGAGCCTTTTTTCAGCGCACACTTCAGCGCTACATCGATGACCACAGACTTCTTGCTCTCGCTCTGCGTCCCGGAGAACTGAAGCCCAACATGGAAGCGATCTATACGGACGGCCTAGCGGCTTATGCGGGACCGCTCGCGATCTGCGGGGGTATGGGCATCACATGGTAGCGATGCCAACCGGGCAGTACTCGGGCGCAATCCTCACCGGGGCATGGCCGGCCAATGTTCCTGAGGTGTGGCATGAGGCCGCCGTCGCCCTCCGCGAGAAGTCCCATCAGCTCGATGAGGAATTCCGCACGGTGTTTATGACCGCGCTGCATCTCCCGAATGACAACGCGGGCAAGGCGGTTGAAGCATTTGTGGAGAGCGCCGGCGAATCGGCGAAGATGCTCGCCGACCAAAGCAAGCTCTACAACAACATGGCCTCAGCGGCGGATGAGACCGGCAACCAACTGGAGTCTTTGCAGGAGAAGCTGGTCAACATCGATAGCGCGGCTCACAAGGAGATCCAGCGCCTCATTGACGAGGCCCGCAACAGCCGATTCATCGGTGCGGCCGCCTACTACACAGGCAAGATTCAAGCGGTCATCGCTGAAGCCAAGGCGGAAGCGCTATTCCAAGCGGAAACCTCTGCAAGCGAGATCACAGAGCGCATGAGCATGCTGCCCGCGCTGGATCCCCAGGAAGAGGCCTTCGCGGCAGGACTTGCCCAGGGAGTGGGCGGCGCTCCAACTGAGGCAGCAAAAGAGGCGTCCAAACCGTCCCTGGACGGAGTACCTCAAATGGCCGGCGGCATCCCAGGGCGCGGCGGCGCGTCACAAGGCATGGGTGCGCCGGGCCCGAAGCCGCAGACAGGTGGTCCGACGAGCGCTGCGACGGACGCGAACAGTCATCAGGGCGCACCGAGTGGCACGAATAGCGCGGGCAGTAGTGGCAACGGAGCTGCAAATGCACAAGGCTCGGCCGACAGCGCCATGGATTCGAATCAGCACCAAGCCCCTGCGGCTGGCCAACCACACGGCAGCACGAACTCCCAAGTCTCTGGTAGTGATCAGATGGGCCAGAGCAGTGTCCGGACTGACGCACTAGATCCCAACCAGCATTACGGTCCAGGAATTGCAGGCCCCAGCGAAATCACCGCAAATCAAGCAGGTGCTACCGGCGTTGGCCAACCCGGTTCCATGATTCCGTCATCTGGTGGATCGGGTCTTGGTGGATTGGGTAGCGGCGGCGGATCTGGTGGCGGCTCAGGGCTGGGCGGCTTGGGCGGCGGATCGAGTCCGCTGTCGAGCGCCAGTGGCATGAAGATGCCCTCGGCGTCTGGATTGGGCGGTGGCGCAGGCGATTTGGCTTCTTCGGCCGGCGGGTTGACGTCGGGTGGGGGGCTCGGCGCTCCAGGCCTTGACGCCGCCAAGGGCGTCGGGGGGATCGGGGCCGGTGGCGGATCAGGTTCGGGAGCCGGCGGGGGTGCAGGCTCCGGTGGAGGTAGCGGGCTGGGCGGTCCGGGTTCGGGTGGTGCGGCCGGGGAACTGTCGCGCGGGCTCGGCGCGGGTCTGGGGTCGGCGGCAGCGTCGTCGCCGATCTTGCCGCCGCCGTCGGCGGCGGGTCCTCCGTCAGGGGTTCCGGGGGCGGGGGCGCCGCTGGGCGCGCCGGTGTCCGGGGCTCCCCTGGGTGCGTCCTCCGCGCCGGTGACTCCCTCGGCCGGTGCGCCGGTGTCGGCTGCCCCGGTGGCGCCCGCGGGGACGCCGGTGCCGGCCGGGCCGATGGCGATGCCCCCGATGGGCGGCGCTCCGGTGAGTGGTGCCGGGGTGGGCGGCGGGCCGTTGCCGCCGTTCAACTCTGATCTGCCGAAGACCATCGCGTCGGCGGCCTCGACCGCCCCTGCCGCGGGTCCAGCGCTGCCGACCCCGCCGGCGGCGGGGCCCTCGTCGAACTTCAGTGGCAATGCGACGGTGGCCGCGCTGCCGCCGGGGGTGCTGGCTTCGGGAGTGGGAGCGGCAGCGGGCGGTATCGCCGGGTTGAAGTCCAGCGAGCCGGATCCGCTGCTGGCCGCGGCCGAGCAGCTGACCTACGAGTTGGCCCACGCCTCGCGGGTGTACGGGTTGATCGACTGGTGCGTCGGGGTTTTCCTGACCCCGGCCGGCCCGGAGATGGTGGTGGTCAGCAACGAGGGCGCGGGCTACATCCCGCCGGGGGTCTTCGTGCCCCGCACCGCGCGAATGCTGTTCTGCGACAGCGGTCTTCCGTCGTCGTTCCGGGCGCGCTGGTTCAGCTGGGCCAACCCGGCCCAGACGATGCTGGCCTACGCCGCACTGCTGGCCGAGCACAGCCCGAACTTCCGCCTGCAAGCCCTGGCGGTGTCCACCGGGTGCGGTGGGTCCTCGATGCCCGCCCGCGACGCCGGGGTGCCGCACTACATCGACTGCCCGCTGGCGCGCTCGCCGATCGCCGACGACGCCGAACCGGCGCCGCTGGACGAGGAGCACATGCACCGGCTGGAAACCCTCGACCGCGCGCTGTACGGGCGGGTGACCGGGGTGACCGGGACCCCGGACCGCTCGGAATCCTGGGAGGCCACCCGGGTGGCGGTGCACACCGCGCTGCAGCGGGCCTCGGCGGTCAAGGAGGTCGAGGTTCCCGCGGTGCTGCGCGAGGTCCTCGCGGTGCTGGAGAGCGGGGAACGGGTCGGCGACGAGCGCTGGGACGACCTGGAATTCGACGCGGTGTGGCCGCTGGTGTTGCGCGCCGGCAGTGAGCGGCCCGGCTATGTCGCCGGTCCGGAGTCCGCCACCCCGTCGGCGCGGGCCTATCACAGCCTGGCCCGGGCGGCGGAGCTGCTGGCGATGTGGCGCCGCCCGGATGCGCTGCCGTACGCCGAGATCGCCTACGCCGCAGCCCATGTCATGGGTGAGGCCCAGCTGTTCACGGCGGTGCGGTAAGTCCGGTAGGTGGCCTCGAGTGTCGCCTGCGGCGGTTAGCGTTGCGGCAAGAGGTGTGACGGTCGTTGCCTCTCTGAGACAGAGGACAGGGTGATGGCGGTTCGGTGGGCAGTGGCGGTTGAACATGGTGTGGCGGCCGGGACGTCGGCGTGGCGATGACGGAGTATCGCGCTCATTTCGATTTCGACATCCGGTTCGCCAACGGGGGAGACCTCGTCGGGACGGATTTCCGGCTGGATCTGCCGGGACCTGATCTTGACGAAAGCGCGATCGCGCGCCTGCTGGTGGCGCACCTGGGGTTGACGTTGGTCGGTGAGGTCCACGTGCGGGGTCTGCGGGTGCTGCCCGAACCGCACCGGGGCAGCCGTGGTGTCGACGTCGGTCCGCGGGAACCGCAGGGTCGGGTGGTCGACCTCAGTCATCCCATTCGCGCCGGGCTGATCACCTATCCCGGCCTGCCCGCGCCGGTTATCACCCCGCACCTGACGCGCGCGGACTCGCGGCGGAGGTACGCGCCGGGAACCGAATTCGCGATGGATGTCATCACGATGATCGGCAACACCGGCACCTACCTCGACTCGCCCTTCCACCGCTACAGCGACGGCGCCGACTTGGCGGGTCTGGATCTGTCGACGCTGGTCGGGTTGCCGGCCGAGGTGTTCCACGTGACCGACGGGTGGGATTGCACCCGGCGGGGAATCGGCGCCGAAATGCTGGCCGACCGCAACGTCGGTGGTGCGGCGGTGCTGCTGCACACCGGGTGGGACCGGCACTTCGGCACCGAGCGCTACGGGTTGGGGCGCCCTACCTGACGGCGGCGGCCGCCCAGCACCTCATCGACGCCGGGGCGGTGCTGGTGGGCATCGACTCGGTCAACATCGACGACATCGAGTCCGGCGGGGAGCGTCCGGCGCACTCGCTGTTACTCGGCGCCGGTGTGCACGTGGTGGAGCACCTGACGAACTTGGCGGCCCTGCCGCCGCGCGGTGCCCGGTTCACGGCCGCACCACCGGCCATCGAGGGGTTCGGGACGTTCCCGGTGCGGGCGCTCGCCCAGATTTAGCGGGTGCGGCGGGAGCTCAGCTGCAGCCGGGCACGACGTGGTCGCCGGTGATGGCGTGCAGGTACCAGGTGTTGTTGAGGTTGACCAGGTCCAGGCTCACCTGCCCGGCGGCGGGGGTGAAGGTGCGGTCGGCGAAGTTGACGTAGGACCACTGGGTGTAGGTGTAGCAGACGTTGACCGTGGCGGTGGCCGGGCCGGCGGCGGTGACGTCGGTGCGGGCGGCGGTCATCCCGTCGTTGCCGTAGGAGAGCCGGGTGGCGGGGTCGAAGTCGCCCTGGCGGCCGAGTGCGGCGGCCGCGGTGCGCAGCGCGCCGTAGGCGTCGCCGCCCAGGCCGGGTTCGATCACCGCATTCAGCGCAGTGGAGCCGGCGCTGGTTTGGGTGGGTGCGCCGTTGTAGGCGTTGATCGCCGGCCAGATGGCCTGGGTCACCCGGGCGGTGATCTGCGGGTCGGCGCCGGAGGGCTCGGCTTTGGCCGGGTTGCCCCCGGTGGTGCTGCAGGCCAGCAGGGCCAAGATCGGAATGGTCACGGCCAGAATGATTTTCATGGTGTTGGGATCCTCAGAATGTCGGTCGTGCCCCGTAGCGGCGTCACCACCGCGTCGACCCGGACGGGTTGTCCGGACTGCGGGGCGTTGATCATGTAGTTGTTGCCGATGTAGATGCCGGTGTGATCGGTGCCGACACCGGGGTATTCGCCCCGACCCCCGAACACCAGCACATCGCCGGGCAGAGCCTGGGTGACCGCCGCCGTGGGCGACAGGCCGCCGCCGGGGCGCGCGAAGCGGGTGTCGGAGTCGATCCGGTTGGTGCCCTGACCCACGTCGAAACCCGCCCCCTTCTGCACCGAGTAGCGCACCAGCCCGCCGCAGTCGTAGCCGATGCGGTCCCAGTCGTGGAACTGGTTGGCGCCCTGACCGTCGTCGGCCTGGCCGGGCGAGGGGCCGATCGGCGACTTGTTGCCGCCCCAGGCGTAGGTGGTGTTCTGCTGGCCGGCCGCAAAGGCCAGGGTGTCGATGGCCTTGTCGCCGGTGGGGGTCCGGGGGTCGGGGAGCGGGTCCCCGGGTTTGAAGGTCGCCAGCCGCTCGCGCCACTCCTGGGCGCTGACCCCGGCCAGCAGCGGCGAGGGAAAGGGGTTGTCCTCCAAATGCTTGCTGATGTCGGGGGAAGAGTTGTCACGCGACCCGACGGTCGGCATCGGGGTGGCGCCGTCGGTGGGCAGCGGCAGCTGATCGGGCTGGGTGAGCGGATCCTTGGCGGGTTCCGGCGGCGGGCCGGGGGCCGCCCCGGTGCCGCCGTGCGGTCCGTCGCCGGGGCTCTGGGCGACCCCGACCCCGGGCAGGCCGGCGACCGCCCCGCGCAGCGCGGTCGCGACGCCCGCATCGGTCTCGGCCAGGTGGGTCGCGGCGGCGGCGATCGCGGCGGCGTGCTGTTCGGCGAGGTTCTGGCGGACCGCGTGGGCGAGTAGGCCGCGCGGGTTGGTGGTGTCGACAACCGACAGGTCCTCGCCGACGGCGAACTGGTCGGCGGTGGCGGCGCCGACGGCCTGCAGGGCGGCGGTCTTGGCGGCGGCGATCTGGGCGGCGCCGTCGCGGGCGATGGCGGCGGCGCTGCGCAGCATCGCGGCGGCCTCCTCGGCGGCGGCGCTGTCGCGGCCGGCGCGGGCGATCGCCGCGGCCCCGGCCTGCCCCGTCCACGGGGTGCCGCCGGGGGCGGGCATCTCGGTGCGGACGGTCTCGAAGGCCGAGGCCCAGTGCTCGGCGCGGGAATCCCACCAGCGCGCGGCGGACTGCAGGTGCTCGACGTCCCACTGCTGGATCTGCGACAGGGTCGGAACCATGGATGCCCGGCTACCCCGCGGCCGCCGCGCCGCGGGCGGCGACGGGAGCGGGGTGGGCGTCCACGGTGGTCACAGCAAACGATCCTATCGGACCGGCGCTGGTGCCGGCCGGGGACGGCGGCGGCATCGATTCCCCGGAGGGGGCGCCCGCAGAGTGGCTCCAGTTGAGCGATCCTGCAGGCAATCCCGCACCGGCGGCAGGTGGGCGGTGTCGCGGTGCGGGGGACGTCGCGCCGGATGCCGGTGCCCGGGACGCGCCGGTCAGCGAAGACCAAGGTCCGGTCGAGGCGAGGTGCGGGCCGCGTCGGCGGGGCCGGCCGGGGTGGCGTCCGGTGATTCGGGCGCGAGGACCGGCGGCAGGGCGGCGGATGTTCGCTGCGAGAGGGGGTGGCGGGGGTCAGAAGTGATCTAGTCTGGCGGGAACGGCGCCGCGCGCGGCGCCCGACCTGCGGATGTGGGAGGAGTGGTCGAGGGTGGGCGGTGCAGCGGGGATGCGGCGTGGGGGTTTGCGCGCCGCCACGACACCGGCGGTCGCCGCGGCCGGGGGTGAGCGGTGACCACGCAGCCGTTCGTGCGCCCCGAGGAGCCGGTGGCGGCGCCGTCGACCGGCGGCGGGAAGATCGCCCTGGATCCGCCGATCGCCTATCCGGTGCCGCCGCCGCGCAGCGTGTGGTCGATCGTGTTCCCGGTCGCGATCGTGCTCGGGGTGCTCGGGCTGATCGTGGCGATGTTCGCCTCGGGGATGCGCTCGGCGGCCACCGGAGTGGGCATGTTCGGATTCATGGCGCTCTTCGGTCTGGTGGGCATGATGTTCCGCGGCCGGGGGGCGGCGCAGAAGATGTCGTGGAGCGAGCTGACCGGGGCGCGGCGGAGATGGATGGCCCGCCAGGACGACATCCGCGAAGAGGTCGACGCCCAACGCGAACGGCAGTGGTCCCATCGCCGCCATTTCCACTGGGAGCCCGCCGAACTGGTCGACGTCCCGGGCAGCGAGCGGATGTGGGAGCGCACCCCGGGCAGCGAGGCGTTCGCGGTGGTGCGGATGGGGGTGGGTCAGGTCGCGCTGGCGATGACCCTGGAGAAGCCGCAGATCCCCGAGGCCGCCCATCTGGAGCCGGCCACCGGGCATGCGCTGCGCAAGTTCCTGCTCGAGCAGGAGTACATCGACGACGTGCCCAAAGCGGTGTGGCTGCAACGCTTCCCGGGCATCAGCCTGGTCGGGGACCTCGACTCGGTGGAGTCGCTGACCAGGTCGATGATGTGTCAGCTGGCGGCCTTCCACAGCCCGGCCGATGTGCAGATCTTCGTGGTCTCCGAGCACCCGGAGCGCTGGGAGTGGGCGAAATGGCTTCCGCACCTGCAGCATCCGAGCAGCCGCGACGGCTGCGGGGAGCGTCGGCTGGTGTTCACCACCGCCCCGGAACTGGAGGCGTTCCTCGACGAGGATCCCGAGGGCACCCGCGCGCCGTGGACGCCGCCGGCGATGTCGGCGGGACTGCACGGCGGGGACGGCGGCCCGGTGACGCCGCTGCGGGTCATCATCGACGACGCCGCCGGGACACCGGAGGACTGGGCCGGTCTGACGGGCAGCGGCGGCTATGCCGGCACGGTGTTCATCCGGCTGGCCGCCGAGCTGCCGGCGCGGCCCGGGGAGTCCCTGGGCGGGGCCCGCTACTGGGTGGGTTTCGACCCGTCGACGACCTACCGGCTGGGCGAGGACGGTGCGCTGCGCAAGACCCTGCCCCGGGAGGTGCTGGCCGCGGCGGCGGCCGCCACCCGGGCGGGCTCCGATGAGCTGGAGGAGGCCTTCTACGCCACCGCCGATCAGATGAGCGAGCTGAGCGCGGAGCGCTTCGCCAAGGCGCTGGCCCGGTTCCGCCCGGCGGGCAGCACGGCGGCGACGGTGGCCGGGGCGGCGGGGGCGCTGGGTGCCGATGACCGCAACCTGCTCGATGTGCTGGGCATCCGAGACCCGCGCCATCTGGACTGCGACCGGCTGTGGGCGCCGCGGATGCATCAGGGCCCGCAGTGGATGCGCTTCCCGGTCGGGGTGGACACCTCCGGGCAGCTCGTGGAGTTCGACCTCAAGGAGGGCTCCCAGAACGGTATGGGCATGCACTCGCTGTTCGTGGGAACGACCGGCGCGGGCAAGTCGGAGGGCATCATCACCCAGATCGCCTCGGCGTGCACCCTGCACAGCTCCGAGGTGCTCAACGTGGTGTTCTCCGACTTCAAGCTGAAGTCGGCGGCGGGTACGCTGCAGAAGTTCCCCAATGTCGTTGCGGCGGTGAGCAACCTGGCCGACGAGCGGCATCTGGTGGGCCGGATGTACGAGGCACTCGACGGGGAGCTGGACCGCCGCGGCGCGGTGATCGCCGCATTGGACGACTGCCCGGACGTCACCACCTACAACGAGCGGCGGCGCACCGACCCGTCGCTGCCGCCGATCCCGGTGCTGTGGGTGGTCGTCGACGAGTACAACGAGATGCTGCGCGACAAGATCTACGGGCCGAAGTTCCGGGCGCTCTTCGAGCGGATCTGCCGGGTGGGCCGCTCGCTGCACGTGTTCTTGCAGCTGGTCGGCCAGACCGTGGACACCCAGAACCTGCGCGAGGTCAACAAGCTGCTGGGTTTCCGGGTGGCCGCCCGGCTGGGCCGCGAGGAGGACTCCCGCGAGGCCATCGGCTCGGGGATCGCCGCGCACATCCCCGAGCAGGGTGCCGAGGGCACCGCCTACCTGAGGGTGGCGCTGCGCCAGCCGCGGGAGTTCCGCTACTTCTTCACCTCGGCGCGCTTCACCCCGCGCGCCCTGGAGTCCGGCCCGGCGCAGCCGGTGCGGGCCGGAACCTGGTTCACCCCAAGGGTGTTCACCGCCGGCGAGGCGGTCGACCTCGACGGGCTGCTGGCCAGCCCGCCGACCCCGGAGCTGCCGGCGGCCCCGCCGCCGGATCCCGACGAGGACCGCCCGAAGATCGTCGACGCGCTCAGCGCCTCGCTGCGCGCCCGCCCGGAGCGGCCGCCGCGGCCGTTCTGGCTGCCGCCGCTGCCCGACCGGGACAAGCAGGGCCGCTGGCACGGCCACATCCCGTCGGTGGTGGAGCTGGTCGACGCCTGGCGGGGCCGGCCGTGGGATGAGGACTACGGCGCCAACCCCGGCCTGAGCCTGCCGGTGGCGCTGGTGGACCGCCCCCGGGATCACACCCAGGAGGTGCACTGCCTGGACCTGCAGTCCGACAACGCGCTGATCGTGTGCGCGCCGCAGCGCGGGGCGACCACCACGCTGATGACGATGGTGTGCGCCGGGGCGCTGATGTACCGCCCGGAGCGGGTGCAGTTCTACTGCATCGCCGCGTCCGGCCCGCAGCTCGCACAGCTCTCCGCGCTGCCGCACGTTGCCGGGGTGGTGGGGGTGTCGGACTCCGAGGGGGTCAGCCGGCTGCTGGCGACGGTGGAGGCGATCGCCGAGGAGCGCGACCGGATCTTCGCCACCCGCGGCCTGGACATGCAGACGGTGCGGGAGGCCAAGTTCGGGCCGAACCCGGTCGACGTCGGGGTCAGCGGCGGGGATGTGGTGCTGGTGGTCGACGGGCTGTCGAACTTCATCGCCGACCACCCCGACGGCCTGGACCGGGTGGTGCGGCTGATGAACGCCCGCAACTACGGGGTGCGGGTGGTGCTGACCACCTCCTCGCTGCTGTCACTGAAAACCGCCATCCGCAACGCCACCAACCAGGTGTTGGAGATGAAGCTGGTCCAGACCCACGAGTCGCTGGTGCGCCACGACCCGGCCGACCCGGCGCGCAAGCCGGCCGCCGAGGTGCCCGACTGCCCGGGCCGCGGGGTGACCCAGTGGGGCCATCCCCTGATGGTGGCCTTCCCGGCGGTGAGCACCGTCGACGGCGCCGAACCGGTCAGCGACGTCCGGGCGATCGCCGCGGCGGTCACCGAGATGTCGGGGGTCAGCAAGGCCACCACGGTGCTGCGGCTACCCGAGTCGATCCCGCTGGCCGAGGTGCTGGCGGCCACCCCGGCGGACTGGCCGGCCCATCGGGTGCCGTTCGGGATCTCCGAGTCGACGCTGGAGCCGATCGGGATCGACTTCGACGCCGACCCGCACTTCGTGGCCACCGGTCAGGGCGGCGCGGGCCGCACCGCCTTCCTGCGCACGCTGATGTACGCGGTGATGAACCGCTACCAGCCCGACGAGGCCACCATCGTGCTGTTCGACCAGACCCGCAAGCTGATCGGCGTGGTCCCCGAGGAGCCGTGGCTGAGCGCCTATGCCTACCGGGCCGAGGACATCCGGGCCACCTGCGATCAGCTGGCGGCGGTGCTGGCCACCCGGCAGCCCCCGCCGGGCACCAGCCAGGCCGACCTGCTGACCAAGCGATTCTGGACCGGCCGGGAGTTCTTCGTGGTCTGCGACGACATCTCGTCGTGGAACCAGACGGGCCATCCGATGGCGCCGCTGCTGCCCTACATCGAGCAGGGCGCGGACCTCGGTCTGCACATCGTGTGCACCGCCGACATCCGCACCTGGAGCTTCGCGGCCTCGATGGGCTCCTCAGTGCTGGGCCGGATCATGGGCGGTCTGCCGCCGGTGGTCGCCCTCGACGGGCGCCGGCTGCACGGCCCGATCATGAACGGGGTGTACGCCGACCCGCAGCGGCCGGGCAAGGGCAAGCTGGTGACCCGCCGCGGGGTGGAGGGTGTGCTGGTGGCCTGGACCGACCCGCCGCTGGACCGGCGCGGGTAGGGAGCTGCGCGGGCGGGCTGAGGTGTTCGCGATCGTCGTCCCACCGCCGGCAGGAGGCCGCCGTCCATGGGATGTGTCGAGCAGTGACTGACGGGGGCGGTGTGCTCAGCGCTGCGGGCCGCATCCGGGTACGACGTGGTCACCGGTGATCGCGTGCAGATACCAGGTGTTGTCCCGGCTGGCCAGTTCGACCGTGGCCTGCGAGGCCCCCGGCTCCTGTTGGGTGTCCGCGACGTCGACATACCAGTTGTGTGTGTAGGTGTAGCAGACCAGCAGCGTCGCGGTCGTGGCCGACGCCGCGGTGAGCGTGGTGGTGCCCAGCTGCAGTCCGTCGTTGCTGTGGCTCGTCTTTGTCGCGGGTTCATAGGTGCCCTGCCGGCCCAGTCCCCGCGCGGCCGCCATCAGCGGGCCCAGACCCAGACCGGCCGGCCCGGCGGGGTCTTGCAGCGCGGGGTCGATCACCGCGCCGAAGGCCGTGTAGGCCGGACCGCCCTGGTTCTGTTCAGCGTTGTAGGCGCTGATGGCCGGCCAGATGTCCTGGGTGTACCGGTCGAGGATCTGCTGGGTGTTCACCGGCGGCTCCGCTGTGGCTGGCTGGTTCGGTTGGCTGCACGCGACGAGTACCGCGATGGGCAGGACCGCGATGAGTTTCATGATGGAACCCTCGAGATGTCGGTGACGTCGTGGTCGGTGCGGATCGGCATGCCCGATCCTGGTGCGTTGATCATCCAGCCGTTCCCAATTTAGGGGCCGGTGTGCCCGGGGTGTCGACTTTCCTCTCTCGGTAGATCCGGCGGCAAGCACGCCGGGCAAAGCGCGATCTTGTGAAGCTCCCGATCAGCACAGACCGCTCAAAGGGCATAATGACCCCGTGACATACGCGCCGGGACAAACCCCGGCTAACTGTCGCCCGGTGGTTGCGCCCGGCACACGGTAAGGCAGGCAATGAGCGGCGAGGACGAACAAGGGAAGAACCCTCAGCGCAGACTGCCGTTCAAGCGCTGGCTGCGGTACGCCTTTTTCGGCACCTTCTTGATCATCTCGGTGTTCAGTGCCGTGCAGGGTAGTGCGGAGAACCTATATCTGGGACTAGCGGTCGGTTCGATCGCCGTGGGGGGACTGATCGGGTTCGGAAAGGTGCTTTTCGGCACTGCGGTCACCCGCGAAGACCAGGCCATCGTGTGCCGCTACGTCCCATGGTTGGAGGGCACCACCGTCACGGTGTTCATCATTGTCATGCTCGCCATCGCGTCCATCGGGTTGGCGGACCGGCCCGGCTACCCACCGTTCTCCCGTTACATCGGCTACGGACTGCTCGTCCTGGCCGCCCTGATGGCGTTCGGTTTCACCCGGGGCCGCGTCCTGTCCCGGATGCGCATCACCCCCGAGGTGATCACGGTGCAGGGCCCCGGGCGCCCGACCTTCTCTCAAATGTTTCACTCTGAACCGGTCCACATCCCCCGCGAACGTATCGACGCCATCACCTCGAAGTTCACTCCGCTCGCCGGCCAGATGGCCCACGAGGTCGAAATCACCTACCGCACCCCCGATTCACCGGAGCCCAAGACGTGGGTGGTCGGTCCGCCCTCCCCCTGCCAGCTCACGGTCGAGCCGAGCAATCTGCTTGCCGCCCTGCAGATCTGGAAAGATGCCGACCCCGCCGACCCCGGACTGATGGAACGCCTTGAGCCCATCCTCACCAGCAGGACCCCCGTCACGGAAATGCCACGGTGACCCACCGGCCGGTGCCAGCGCGACTGTGCACCAGCACATTTCGCTCCCCGGCGGTCCCGTCGCGGGCGGCTCGCCCCAGTGAGGCGCCCACCCATGCAACTTGATGATTCCTCGGGCCGGCACGGCGATGATCCTGCTGCTGGCCGCCGTCCTGTTCGCGATCGGCGAATGTTTCGGCGGCGGTGTCATGGCGTTTCTCGGGGTGTTCCTACTGCTGGCTCGCGCGCCGCTGTTCCGGCTGGCGGTCACCCGCGAGCCCGATGCGATCCTGTGCCGCTAAGTGCCCTGGTACGAGCCCGGCCCGTACGTCGGGACCCTTCTCGTCTTGGGCTTGGCCGTCGCGGGGATCGTCGCCGGTTTCCGGCCCGACTTCGGCCCGATGATGGCCATCGTCGGGGTGTTCCTGCTACTGGTGCCGCCGTTCGGGGTGGCGAAATTCCGGCGCGGGTATCGCCGCTGCCGGCTGTGCGTCACCCCGGCGGCGCTGATGGTGCCCGATCCCGCCCGCGGCTACGCCGAGCTCACCATCCCAGGCCAGTGCGTGCTCTCGATAACCCCCAGGACCGAGTCGGTGGGTTTCGGGAGCACCGACCTGGCTCTCGCGCAGATCACCTACTCCGACGGCGGCACCCGCACGCTGAGCGTGGGGCCCGCCCCGGCCGACGACACCGTCTGGCTGACCGTCGTGCCGGCCAATCTGTTTGCTGCTCTGCAGGAGTGGGTCCGCGCCGACGCGGGCGATCCGGGGCTGCTCGACCGCCTCGACGCCACGCTGCGCAGTCCTACGACACCACCATGCCGTCGATGGTGGGATGGAACTGTGACGGTGACGCTGGTTCCCAGCTTGTCTCCCCACCCGGCCCGCACGGGTCTTGAAACGCCCTCAGCAAACTTTGTTTGCTGGGTATCTGCGGCCCGCCGGGGTAGCTGATCGGCCTCCCGCCGCGCCTTCCCGATGGCGTCCCGGCGGGGGGGAGCTGACCGCCCGTTTCAGGCCTCAGACCTGCGATTCCGGCGCCCGTCGACCGGCGCCGGCGGCCGCCCGGACGCAGACCGCCGCGGGGTGTGATGCGGTCCAACTTGGCAAACGGCGGCTTTCCGGTAGACTTCGATCCGTTGCTAAACACACGGGAGGCAAAGCAATGAGCGGTCTGATCGATGTTTCCACGCCTTTGCTGGCGGCATCGGGTGCCATGGAGGCCGCTGGTACCGCGGTGATGGCGGGCGCCGACGGCGCGGCCGCAGCGCTCACCTGCACGGTGGTTCCTCCCAGCTTGGACGCGGCCGGTGTCGCGCTGGCCGCCGCCCTCAACGCGCGCGGCGCAATGATGCAGGCACTGATGGCCGAGCTCACCGGCAACCGCGGCCTGTTTGCTTCGGCGATCACCGTCTCCGGTGTGAGCTACGCGGCGACCGATGCGATTTCCGAAGCGCTGCTGAGCGTCTAGAAATCCCTGGGGGAGCTTCGTCATGCTGTTCGGGGATGCGGCGGCGTCGCCGCCGGAGGTCAACTACGCGTTGATGGCCGGCGGGGACGGAGCCGCGACGGTCACCGCGGCGGCGGCCGGCCATCAGGGCCTGGCCGTGGTGCTGCAGGCCGAGCTGGCGTCGATGCTGGCTAACGCCGGTGCGACCGCGGCGACCGGCTGGCAGGGCCTGGGCGGCACGGGGATGCTGACCTCGGCCTCCGAGCAGGCCGCCGTGCTGCAGCTGGCGTCGCTGTGGATGCAGGAGGCTTTCCTCGCCTCGACCGAGGCGGCCACCGCGCACGCGACGTCGCTGGCCTCGATGGTGCCCGCCCCGGTGTGCACCGCGAACCTCGAGACCCAGGCGGCGCTGGCCGCGACGAACTTCATGGGGGTCAACACCCCGGCGATCCTGGCGTTGCAGGCGCTCTACGACGAGTACTGGATCCAGAACGCCTCCCTGATGACCTCCTATCAGGGGGTGGTGGGCCAATCGATCGGTGTGCTGGCCACCCCGCCGCCGTTCGGGCCGCCGGCGGCCAACCCGGCCGACCCGGGGGCGCTGGCCGGACCGGCGCAGGCCGGCGGGCAGGGCGCTTTGCAGGCCGGCGCCAAGTCGATGATGCAGATGGCCGACAACCCGGCCTCGGCGATGGGCGGCTCGCCCATGGAGATGATGAGCTCGATGCTGGGCCAGGTGTCCTCGATGGGCGGCCAGCTCTCCAGCATGGGCGGCCAAGCCCCGCAGCTGCTGACCTCCGCACCCAGCCAACTCTCCGGCCTGTTCGGCCAGTTCTCCTCCATGTTCGGCCAGATGGGCGCCGGGGACGGCGCCGTCGGGCTGCTGCCCGGCTCGCTGTCGGCGGCGGGGTCGGCCCCCCAGCTGGGGGCCGGTCTGGGCGGCGGCGCCGGCGGTATCGGTGCCGGCGGCCTGGGCGGTCTGGGGGCGGGCCTCGGCGGCGCCGGCGGTGTCGGTGGCGGTGTGGGTGGCGGCGCGTTCGGCGCCGGTGCCGCCCCGGCGGCCACCCTGATCCGCCCGGCGAG
>CAISDL010000091.1 GCA_903884065.1 uncultured Actinomycetes bacterium
CGGTCATCTCGATCACCAGGACCATCCCGGTCACCGGCGCCCGGACGCTGGCCCCGAAGAAGCAGGACATTCCGACGACGGCCATCGGCAGTGCCAAACTGCTTGCATCCCAGGGCAACACGATGTCGGCGACGCCCACGAACAGCACCCCCCACAATGCCCCGATCGCCAGCATCGGGGCGAACAGTCCACCGACCACCGGCGCGGCGTAGGACAAGGGGCCCGCGACGAATCGGGTCGCGAGGTATCCGGCGAGCACGGCCAGCGGTAGATGCGTTCCGTCGAGCAGTGTCTGGGTCAGCTGATCGCCGCCGCCCACGGCCTGCGGTTGTATCGACATCACGAGGCCGATGATGGCGCCGATGACCGTCGCCTTGGCCAGGGTGGGGATGTGGCGCAGCGCGGTTACGTGGTCGAGGAACCACAACACCAAACGGTTGTAGACGGCGCCGAGAACGCCCGTCAGCAGCCCGAAGACGACGAACAGCGGCAGCCAGACGAAATCGGGTTGGGTGGCGTGCTCCCAGCTGAACTCGTGGTGATCGCCGAGTACAAGCCGGGAGCAGCCGACGGCGGTGGCCGCGGCGAACAGGGTCGCCAGCACTGTTCTCGGCCGGAACGACTTCGTCACCTCCTCCAGGGTGAACAGCGTGCCGCCGATCGGGGCGTTGAATGCGACCGCGAGGCCGGCTCCGCCCAGCGCGGTCTGCATCATCCGGATCTCGCTGTCGGGTAGTCGGGCACGCCGGGCCGCTTCGGTGCCGATAGCCGCGCCCATGTGCACCGTCGGGCCCTCCCGGCCCAGCACCAGACCCGACCCGATCGCGAGAAGACCACCGATGAACTTCGCCGGGAGCAGCCGGATCCGCGAGGGCGGCAATTGGCCCCGGTACACGGCCTCGACGTGCTGGATGCCGCTGCCGTCGGCCAACGGTTCCCACCGCACCACCAGCGCGGCGAGGGTGGCACCGGTCGCCGCGGCTGCGACCGGGATCAGCCAGCCGGGACCCGGTAGCCGATCGGCCCAGTCGACCAGGTCCAAGCGCAGACGGTCCGCGGCGTCCAGCAGCCAGCGGAATGCCCCGCCCACGAAGCCGATGACCACGCCGGCCAGCGTCGCCGTGACACAGATCAGCACAGCGCCTCGCATGGAGTCGTCCGCGGTGCCCATCTCGTGTTCCGGCGTCATGTGGTGCTCATTGTCGCCGGAGCCCGCCGCAGGCGTGACATTTGTCGCCGGAGCCTGCCGCAGGCGTGACATTTGTCGCCGGAGCCTGCCGCAGGCGTGACATAACAACGCGCCCTGGACCACCGGTGTCCCGATGCATGCGGTAGAACGGCGTTGGAGAGCCGTTCACCGGCACGTGAGGAGTTCGAGTATGGAGTCGGTCAGGGGGAGCAACGTCCTCGTCACCGGGGCCGCCATGGGCCTGGGCAAGCTGTTCGCCACCAACGCGGTCAAGGAGGGTGCCGCTGTGGTGATCCTCTGGGACGCCAATGAGACCGCCCTCAAGGAGACCGCCACGGAGTTGGAAGCCGCCGGGGGCAACATCCGGTACGAGACCGTCGACGTCACCTCGCAGGACCGGGTGGCCGACGCCGCCGCGCGGGTGCGCTTCGACGTCGGCGCCGTCCACGTGTTGTTCAACAACGCCGGCATCGTTCGCGGCAACGGCTACTTCTGGGAGAGCGACGCGAAGGACTTCCTGCTGACCATGGAGGTCAATTCCCTCGGCCCGATGCTGGTGGCCCGCGAGTTCCTCCCGGCGATGATCTCCTCCGGCAGACAGTGCCGCCTGGTGAACATCGCCTCCTCGGCCGGGCTGAACGCCATCCCGCGGATGGCCGCCTACGCGGCGTCGAAGTGGGCGGCGGTCGGGTTCTCCGACTCCCTGCGGCTCGAACTGGAGCAGGCCGGCCATGAGCAGGTCAAGGTCACCACGGTCTGCCCGACCTACATCAACACCGGCATGTTCGACGGCGCCAAGGGCATCCTGTTCACCCCGATGCTCAAGCAGGAAGAGGTGGTCGCCGAGACGTGGTCGGCCATGCTCGAAGGCCGGCCGTTCGTCGTCATGCCCTGGACGTCGAGGATGAACAAGGTGCTCTCCGGCGTGTTGCCGGTATGGCTGCGCGATGTCTACCTGCGGCGCGTCGGCGTGTACAACTCCATGGACGAGTTCCACGGGCATTAGACGGCCATTGGTGCCGGATCGGGGATCGTCCTACGGCAGGATGTAGCGGTGTCCGGATCATTGCTGTCGCCGCTGGAATCGCTGCGGGATGCGCTCGGGCGGGTACGGATGCCGCTGCTCGTCCCGGGCGCCGAAGCCGCGCGCAGCCAGGCCGGCGGCTTCACCAACCAACTCGACGACTACATCCTCCCGCGCCTGCGGGACGTCGACGCGCCGTTGCTGGCCGTGGTCGGCGGCTCCACCGGCAGTGGCAAGTCCACTCTGGTCAATCGGCTGGTCGGCAGGCCGGTGACGACACCCGGGGTGCTGCGCCCCACGACGCGGCACCCAGTGCTGGTCCACAATCCGGCCGACACCGAGTGGTTCGCCTCCGACCACATCCTGCCGCGACTGCCGCGCATCACCGGCGGGACCGCACTGGGCGGGACCGACGACGTGTTCGGCCTGCGTCTGGTCGCCGTCGACGAGATCCCGGCGGGCATGGGTCTGCTCGACGCTCCCGACCTGGATTCGGTATCCCAGACCAACCGCGAGATGGCCGGGATGTTGATGGCCGCGGCCGATCTGTGGTTCTTCGTCACCACTGCCTCCCGATACGCCGACGCGGTGCCGTGGGCGGCACTGCGGGCGGCAGTCGACCGCAACGCGGCGGTGGTGATCGTGCTCAACCGCGTACCCGCTGAGGCCATGGCGGAAGTGACGGCGCATGTGCGGCAGATGCTGGCCACCGAACGCCTCGCCAACGCGCCGCTGTTCGTGATCCCCGAGTCGCCGTTGGTCGACGGCATGCTGCCGGCCGACCGCACGGCCGAGATGCAGACATGGCTGGCGAACCTGGTCGCCGATGCGGCGCTGCGGGCGGCGGTGGCCCGCCGGACCGTGGACGGTGCCGTCGGGCACATCGCCTCCGATATGCCGGCGATCATCGATGCCGTTGGGCAACAGGTGACAACCGCCGCCCATCTGCGCGCGGTCGTCGACGACTCCTATGCGCAGGCCGTGGCCGATCTGGAGGATGCCGCCTCCGACGGTTCGCTGATGCGTGGCGAGGTACTGGCCCGCTGGCAGGAGTTCGTCGGCACCGGACAGTTGCTCAAGCGACTCGAGGAGGGCGTCGGCCGGCTGCGGGATCGGATCACCGCGGCCGTGCGCGGAGAGCCCACGCCACCGGAACGGGTCGCCGAGGCCATCGAGTCCGGTCTGGCCAGTCTGCTGGTCGATTCCGCCAATGACGCCGCACGGCGTGCCGACCGCGCCTGGAGCGAGGATCCCGCGGGCCGGGCACTGCTGGGCGGGGCCGACCTGGCGCGCGCCTCGGCCGACATCTCCGACCGCTCCGCCGCGCTGGTGCGGGCGTGGCAGGACGACCTGCTGGAGATGATCCGCAGCGAGGGAGCCGACAAGCGGCAGACTGCGCGGGCCATGGCCTACGGAGTCAACGCCGTTTCCCTGGCGCTCATGGTGGCGGTGTTCTCGGCGACCGGAGGTCTGACCGGGGCCGAGATCGGAATCGCGGGCGGTGCAACGGTTCTGGCGCAGAAACTGCTCGAGGCGGTCTTCGGCGAAGACGGGGTCCGCCGGATGTCGAAGGCCGCGATGGAAAAACTGAAGGCTCGCGTCGAGGGTCTGATGGACGAGGAGAAGGCCCGCTTCACCTCGCGTCTGGACGCGTTGGACCTCGACGCCGAATTGCCCGATCGTCTGCGGGCCGCGACGGTGCAGGTACAGCAGGCTCGCGACGTCGAAGACGCCGAGGCGTTGTTGCCGGCCAGCCCGCCCGGGCCCGACGAGTTGGCCGCGCCACGCCGGAAATGGCGGGAGTCATTGCGGGATTGGTGGAACGGCTGATGATGAAAGACCTTCTGGCGCGGCTCAATCCGCTGCGCACGCAGACTGAGGCGTTGGTGGACGGCGCGGGGCTGGATCGCCGGCTGGCCGGACTCGCCGAGGCGGCCGATATCGGCGAGGGCCGGCTGCCTCCGCCCGCGGTGGCCCAAGCCCGCTCTGTGGCCGGCCGCGCCACGGCTCGCCGCGGCCTGTCCGAGCAACTGACCGTGGTGGCCTTCGCCGGTTCCACCGGAGCGGGAAAGAGCACGCTGTTCAACTCCATCGTCGGTGAGGAGGTAGCCAGGGCGGGCGTGCTGCGGCCCACCACGTCCGAGCCGCTGGCGGCGATCTGGCGGGAGACCCCGGAGACCATCGCGCTGCTGGAGTGGCTGGGCGTCACCCGCTGGCATGTCGCCACCGACGGCGGCGACGCGCTTGCCGACCTGGTGCTCATCGACCTGCCCGACCATGACTCGACCTCCACGTCTCATCGCGCCCACGTCGATCACTTCGTGGAACGGGTCGATCTGATGGTGTGGGTGCTCGACCCACAGAAGTACGCCGACGCCCTGGTCCACGAGCAGTACCTGCGCCGGTTCTCCCGCCATGACGAGGTGACCGTCGTGGTGCTCAACCAGGTCGACCGGCTGCCGGTGGCCGACGCGCAGCAATGCCTGGCGCACCTGAGGCGACTGGTCGCCGAGGACGGGTTGTCCGACGCCGTCGTCCTGGGTACGTCCAACCGCAGCGGGGAAGGACTGGAGAGCCTGGCCGAACGGATCCTGACCGCGGTGGGCAGTCGCCGCACCGCGGTGGCCCGGTTGGCGGCGGACGTCGCGACGGCGGCCGACGGGCTGGCGCAGGCCGCCGAGGACCCGGGCACGCCGGTCGCCGGGGTGCGCTCCGGTGATCTCGATCGGCTCACCGACGCCCTGACCGAGGCGGCCGGGGCGCCGGTCATCGCGGCGGCGATCGAGAAGTCCAGTCAGCTCAGGGCGTCGCAGGCGGTGGGGTGGCCGCCGCTTAAATGGCTAGGCCGCCTTCGCAAAGACCCGGTTTCGCAACTACGCCTGGAGCGCCCCGGTGTCGACCCGCGCCTGGTGCGCTCGTCACTGCCGTCCAACGACCCGGTGGCCAAGGCGCGCGCCAACACCGCGGTGATGGACTATGTCGACAAGGCCAGCGCCGGCGCGCCGCGGGCCTGGGTGCAGAGCGCCCGGGCGGTCGCGGACAAGGCGTCGGAGTCCCTGACCGACAACCTCGACCAGGCCGTCACGCGGGCGCCGCTGGTGCCGCCGCGAAACCCGCGCTGGTGGGCCGTCTTCGGGGTGCTGCAATGGGTGCTCTTCGCGATCGCGCTCGCCGGCGGACTGTGGCTGCTGGCCCTGGCCGGCCTGGCCTATCTGCAGTTCCACGTCGCCCAGGCGCCCAGCATCGAGGGCTTCCCGTTGCCCACGCTGATGTTGATCGTCGGCCTGCTCGGCGGTGTGGTGCTCGCGGTCTTCGGTCGGCTGCTGGCACGGACGAGTGCCAAGCGGGCAGCGCGGGCCGCGCGGACGGCTCTGCGGGCCGAAGTCGCGTCCGTCGCCGAGCAGGAGATCGCCGCCCCGGTGGCCGCCGAACTGGCGACCGTCGAGCAGTTCCGCCGCGCGTTGGGCACCGCCCGGGAGGGCTGATCGGTTCAGGCGCCGACGCTGACGACGCGGCAAGCGCCGGCAAGTCGGTGGTGTGCTGAATCCACCAGGAACGAGATCAAGCGCCAACGGCGTTCTCGTCGGCCCGCGCATCCCTCCCACCGTGGGAGGCTGCTGGTGCTGGTGGGGTCTCTGTTGCGCGTGCGGTACCCGCCGGGTGACCAATCGGGGGATGGGTCGCGTCACCGGTCTGAGTCACACTATTTTCAGTGACGTGATTTCCTCAGTCGCTCGCGCAGTAGCAGTCGGGGTGGCCCCCATCCTGGCAACGGCAACCATCATCGGAGCCGGTGTGACCACCGGTCTCGGGCAGCACGACTCCGGCCCGGCGATCCGCCTGGTCGACGAATCGAACCCATTGGCCGGCCGGCCGTTCTACGTCGACCCGATTTCGGGCGCCATGTCGGCCGCGCAGTCGACCCCGGAACTGACTGCCCTGGCGAATACGCCGACGGCCTACTGGCTCGACGAGGCCTTCGGGTCCCCCGCCGGCACGGTGGCCCGCTACGCCGGTGCCGCGCAGGCCGCCGGGGCGACCCCCGTTTTCGCCCTCTATGCCATCCCGCACCGCGACTGCGGCAGCTTCGCCGCGGGCGGGTTCGCGACGGCCGAGGGTTATCGGCAGTGGATCGACAGCGTCGCCTCCGGGCTGGGCTCCATGCCCGCCGCAATCATTCTCGAGCCCGACGCGATCGCGATGGCCGACTGCCTGTCGGCCGACCAGCAGCAGGAGCGCTTCGGCTTGCTGAGCTACGCCGTCGATGCGCTCACCCGCGATCCGGCCGCCGCGGTGTACATCGACGGCGGACACTCGCGGTGGTTGAGCGCCGACGTCCTGGCCGCCCGGCTTAACCAGATCGGCGTGGAACGCGCGCGGGGCTTCAGCCTCAACACCGCGAACTTCTACACCACCGAGGAGGAAATCGGCTTCGGCGAAGCGGTTTCGGGGATGACCAACGGTGCGCACTATGTCATCGACACCTCCCGCAACGGCGCCGGGCCGGCGGAGGGCACCCCGCTGGATTGGTGCAATCCCGGCGGCCGGGCATTGGGCACCGCCCCCACCACGGCGACCGCGGGCGCGCACGCCGACGCCTACCTGTGGGTGAAGCGTCCGGGCGAATCCGATGGATCCTGCCGGAGCGGGGAGCCGCCGGCCGGCCGCTTCGTCAGCAGCTACGCCATCGACCTGATCAACAACGCCGGCCAGTAGGGCAGCTCACGCATACCGTCGACGACGGGGCCGCGGGCCCACCCGGGGTCTTCGATGCGCATCTGCACATCATCGACCCCCGCTTCCCCCTGCAGGAGAACAGCGGATACCTCCCGCCGCCGTTCACCGTCGAGGACTACCGCAACCGGGTGGCCGGCCTCGGGGTGGCGGGCGGGGCCGTCGTCTCGGGATCGTTCCAGGGCGTCGACCAGACCTACCTGGCTGCGGCGCTCGCCGCTCTCGGGCCGACGTTCGTCGGCGTCACCCAGATACCGGGCGACACCGCCGATGCCGAGATCCGGCGACTCGACGCCATGGGTGTCCGCGCGGTGCGGTTCAACATCCGTCGCGGCGGCTCGGCGGACATCTCGGATCTGGACCGACTCGCTCGCCGGGTCCACGACCTGGCCGGGTGGCATACCGAGTTGTACATCGACGCAAGCGAATTGCCGCCGTTGTACCCGGTGCTGTCCCGGTTGCCGAGAATCAGCATCGACCATCTCGGACTGAGCGCGCAGGGATTGCCCCATCTGTTGCGATTGGTGGAGACCGGCGCCTACGTCAAGGCGACCGGTTTCGGGCGCATCGACGTGGATCGCGCGGCGGCGATGAATCGAATCCTCGCCATCAACCCGCAGGCTCTCGTGTTCGGCACCGACCTGCCGTCCACCCGCGCCGCGAGAGCTTTCACCGACAGCGATCTGACATCGTTGCCCGACCTCATCGACCCGCGGCACATCGATGACGTGCTGTGGCACAACGGCACCCGGCTCTATGGGGTCACGCCGCCGTAGCGGATTCGTCGTCCGCCGACGTCTTACGGGTACGGGAGGTCACGGGCTCGAGCATGGTGTCGAGGAAGCCGTTCGGGAGCGAGAGCCGGATGATCTTCGCCCAGGCCGAGGCGACCTGCTTGGGCAGGGGTCCGGTGGTGTACGTCAGACCGTAGCGCTCGAAGATCTCCTGCACCTTGGGGGCGATCTCCTGGTAGCGGTTGCTCGGCAGATCCGGGAACAGGTGGTGCTCGATCTGGTAGGACAGGTTTCCGGTCATGAAATGCATTGCCGCACTTCCGGAGATGTTCGCCGAACCGAGCATCTGACGCAGATACCACTGCGGCCGGGTCTCACCCTCGATCGAGGTCTTCTCATAGGTGGCAACGCCTTCGGGGAAGTGACCGCACATGATGACCGAGTGGGTCCAGACGTTGCGGACCAGATTGGCAGTCAGGTTCGCGGTGAATGTGGGTATCGCCGACGGGCCTGAGAGCAGGGGGTGCAGCAGATAGTCGCGGGTCGCATGCCTGCGGATCTTGCCGAGGACTTTCCTGGCCCGCGAGCGGAACTCGTCCCTGTCGATGCGGCCCTTGAGGTACTTGCCGACTTCCAGGTCGTAGAAGGCGATCCCGTACTGGAAGATGCACGCGTTGATGAGATTGGTCAGCGGTTGGGCGAGCAGAACCGGCTTCCATGGCTGTCCTTCGTCCACGCGCATGATGCCGTAGCCGAGGTCGTGGTCCTTGCCGAGCACGTTGGTGTAGGTGTGGTGCAACTCGTTGTGGGAGTGCTTCCACATGTCCGAGGGGGCGGCGTGATCCCACTCCCAGTTGGTGGAGTGGATCGCGGGGTCGCGCATCCAATCCCATTGGCCGTGCATGACGTTATGGCCGATCTCCATGTTCTCGATGATCTTGGAGACCGACAGCCCGACGGTTCCGGCCAGCCAGGCCGGCGGGAAGAGCGAGAACAGCAGTACCGCACGGCTGCCGAGTTCGAGTCGGCGCTGGGCGGTGACGACGGTGCGAATATAGGTCGCGTCGCGCTCGCCGCGGCCGGCGATCACCTGCTCGCGGATGGCGTCGAGTTCGGCGCCGAGGTTCTCGATGTCCTCGTCGCTGAGGTGGGCGATCGGGTTGGGGGAGGTGCGTTGAATGGTGGTCACGGCAGTGTCCTTTCGCGTGGCTTGTCAGATGGTCAGAGGTCGATGTCGCAGTCGCCGGCGGCGGCTGAGACGCAGGTCTGGATGACGACGCCGTCGCCTTCGTGGGCTGTGGTCAACTCGCCGGTACGCAGATCGCGGACGGCGCCCCGGCGCAACGGCGCCACGCAGCCGAAGCAGATGCCCATCCGGCAGCCCGAGGGCATCAGCACCCCCGCGGCCTCCCCGGCGTCGAGCAGGCTGCGGTTGCCGTCGTCGGCGACAGTGGTGCCGGTTGCGGAGAAGGTGACGGCGCCGCCGTCACCGGTGGTGATCAGCGTCGCGCGGAACCGCTCGACGTGCAGCCGCTCGGCCATACCGGCTGCGGCCCAATGCGTTTCGAACACATCCAGCATGTCGGTGGGTCCGCACGCCCATGTCTGGCGATGTTCGAGGTCGTCGACCAACTCGTCCAGCCGGCCGGGGTCGAGTCTGCCGTCGGTGCGGGTATGGATCTCGACCAGCCGGATTCGCCCGCGCTGGGCCAGCATGCGCAGTTCACCGGCGAAGATGACGTCGTCGGCGCACGGGGCGCTGTGCACCACGACGATGTCGGCGGGCGCGGCCGGAGGCAGGCTGCGCAGCATCCCCATGACGGGGGTGATCCCACTGCCGGCCGTGAGGAACAGCACCTTGGGTGCCGGGGCCCGGCGATCGAGGGTGAAGTCGCCGGCGGCCTGCCCGAGGTGGACGACGGTGCCCACGGTCGCGCGGCGGACCAGATGGTTCGACACGACGCCACCGGGAACGCTCTTCACCGTGATCGTCACGCAGCGGTCAGGGCGGCCGGGCCGTGAGGTGATCGAGTAACTGCGCCACTGGCGCACCCCGTCCACCTCGATCCCCAGCCGCAGAAACTGCCCGGGGAGGTGGGGGCGCCAACCGCTGCCCGGCTTGATCACCACCGTCACCGCGTCGCGGGTCTCGGGATGGATGCCGACGATGCGGCCGCGCAGTTGGGCCCCGGACAGCAGGGGGTCGATCGCATCGAGGTAATCGTTGGGCAAGAGGGGCGTCGTGACTCGCTCAGCCAGTCTGACGAGCGTGCCGCGTAAGCCGCCGAAGGCCGGAGGCCGAGGGGTCGTCGTGGTCATATCTCCACCATGAACCGCCCTTGGGGATAAAGTCTTGACCAATCCGCGTGAATAAATCGCCTGGTTTTGTTCGAAAGGAACAACATGCCTGATGCGGCCTCGCGCTTCATCGGCCTGGACCTCGACGTGGAGGTGGCCGCCGCGCTGGAAGATGTGCTGCCCAGGATGGCCGAGCGCACGGTCGCCGCCATCGTCGCCGAAGTCCCCGCGTACACCGACCCGTTCCGGGGCCGGATGGGGCAGAACATCGAGAACGCGGTGCAGGCATCGCTGGGGGCGTTTCTGCGGCTGGCGACCCGGGGCGGCGACTCCGCCACGGACCCCTCGGTGGTGACCGCACTCGCGGGCGCCTACGAGTTGGGTCGCGGGGAGGCCCGCGACGGCCGATCCATCGACGCGTTGCTCGCCGCCTACCGGGTGGGAGCGCGGGTGGCGTGGCGGGAGTTGTCGGCGACGGCGGTGGACGCCGGCGTGCCGGCGCAGATCGTGGCGCGGTTCGCGGAGTTGACCTTCGCCTATATCGACGAGTTGTCGGCCGCGAGCGTGTCCGGCCACTCCGACGAACTCGCCACCACCGGTCGGGTCCGGCAACGCCACCTCGACCGCCTGGGCCGCCAGCTTCTGGGCGGGGAGGATCCGGAGACGCTGCGCGCCAGCGCGGACACCGCCGCGTGGCCAGCTCCGGAAACCCTGACGGCGCTTCTGGTCCCGGTGGCCCAGATGTCCCGCATCGCCGCGACGTTGAGCCCGCTGTCCCTGCAGGTGACCGAGGCCCTGCCCGGGCTGGATCCGTCGGAGTCGTGGGCCACGGTTCTGGTGCCCGACGCCGACGGCAGCCGCCGGGCCGCTCTGCTGGCCGCGTTGTCGGGGCGAACGGCCGTAGTCGGGCCGAGCCGGCCGTGGACGTCGGCGCGAGCGTCGTACGTGCGGGCCGTCCGCGCCCGCCGGATGGCCCCCGGAGTGGTGGACACAGACGAGTACCTGGTCGAGTTGGTGCTCTGCGCCGACGACGATGCGGCCGAGGATCTGCGACGGCGGGCGCTGGCCCCGCTGGGCGAACCCGGCACCGGCTCCGCGGAACGGCTCGCCGCGACGTTGCGCAGCTGGCTGCTGAACCAGGGTCGCCGGGATGCGGTGGCCGCCGAGCTGTTCGTGCATCCCCAAACGGTGCGCTACCGCATGAACCAGATCCGCGAGCTCTACGGAGACCGTCTCAACGACCCCGACACGATTCTGGAACTGACTGTGGCACTGGGCATTCCCCGGCTGGTCGGTCTGTGAACCCCGGAGCCGGCAGCGCGCGTCAGCCTTTGATGATGCCGACGATGCGAGAACCCGGTCGCCGCGGATCGCGCGGCCCGCGCCGCCAAGGACGCCGAGAACGCCGAAGCCGCCATCGGCACCGACCAAGGCCGTCTCGCTGTGTTCAGCCCTGGAGTTGAACGACGATGCGATGGGCCAGGCTCGGCCCGATCAACTCCTTGAGGATGCGTTGATGCTCGGGATGGTCTCGGTAGGCCAGAAAGTCGTCGCGGCTGGCGAAGACGCCGATCACCGCGTAGTCGTAGGAGTCGGGGGTGCGGCTGACGTCGGCACCACACCGATAGCTTTCGACACCGCTGAGCGTGGTCGCCAGTTCGGACAGTGCGGCCGTGATCTTCGCGACGTGGGCCGGCGTCGTCTGGTCTTTCCACGTGAAGCTCGCGAGATGGGTGAACGACATCGGCTTCCTCCGCTCCTGTGACCGTGAAGGGTAATTGCCGGCGGGGTGCGGGTCGTGGGCGGCTCAGCGGCGAGGTCGGTTGAAGACGGCGAGCACCAAACCGACACCGGCGATGATGGGTCCCAGGACCGACCACGTCGCGGTGTTGCTCATCGGACTGCCCTGTACCGCCCCGAAACCCTGGAGTGTGAACAGCAGCCCGAAGAGGACGAGCGCGACTCCACCTGCCAGCAGTGCCATACGCATGGTGCCCTCCTTCAACCGATCGTAGGCTTCCCGCCGCACTGGTGGCCGCCGCACTGGTGGCCGCCGCGCTGACCTGGCCGGCCCGCTGGACAGACCCGCCTCGGTTCGTTTACCCGACGTCTTTGTTATGTTCACCTCGCGTACACGGTCGGTTCGACAGCGGTCTCGGCCACATTCGGCGGGAGTAGTCAATGGAAGTCGGGCTGATCGTCGCCATCGGCTTCGCGATGGCCTTCGCCCTGACCAACGGTTTTCACGACGCCTCCAACGCGATCGCCACCCTGGTGGCCACCCGGGGAGCCACCCCGGGGCAGGCCGTCGCCCTCTCGGCGGTGTTCAACATGGCCGGAGCGGTTCTGCTGGGAACGGCGGTCGCCGACACCATCGGCAAGATCGTCACCGTCCCGCAGAGCCAGATGGTGCCCGTCGTCGGCGCAGGACTGGCCGGCGCGACGGTGTGGAACGCCCTGACCTGGTGGCTGGGACTACCGTCATCCTCCGGCCACGCACTCGTCGGCGGCCTGGTGGGCGCCGCGGTGGCCGACGGCATCCTCTCCGGCTACGGCGGCCTGGCCTCGGTCCAGTGGGGCGGCTTCGAGGGCTGGCACCCGACCGGTGTCATCGGCGTGCTGGTCGCGTTGTTCATCTCCCCGCCACTGGGCTTCGCGTTCGCCTTCCTGCTCTTGCGTCTGCTGCGACTGGTGTCGCGGCGCTGGACAGCGCGCTGGATCGGCCCGGTCCGCGGCGGCGGATGGGTTGCCGCGGCGGGACTTTCGTTCAGTCACGGCGGCAACGACGCCCAGAAGTCGATGGGTGTCATCGCCGTGCTGCTGCTGGCCTCCGGCCACACCGACACCATGTCGGTGCCGCTGTGGGCGAAGGTCGCCACCGGCGTCGCCCTGACCATGGGCACCGCACTGGGTGGCTGGCGCATCGTCAAGACGATCGGGCAGCGAATCTTCAGCCTCACACCGATCGACTCATTCGCCAGCCAGGCATCGTCGACCGCGGTCATCCTCGGCGCCTCGCTCGTCGGAGCCCCGGTCAGCACCACTCAGGTGGTGGCCTCCTCAGTGGTGGGTGTGGGCGGAGGCCGGCGCCGGTGGAAGCACGTCCGCTGGCAGATCGTGCGCGAAATGGGGATCGCGTGGCTGACCACAATCCCGGCGGCCGCCCTGATGGCGGTCGCATTCCTTCTCGGATGGAGAGCGCTGTGAGCTTTAAGGGAATGGGGACCCGCAAGGTCACGCGTTGGTTCCTGCCGCAGACACCCGACGTCGTCGGGATGCTCCAACGCCAGGCCGAGGCCACCGTGCGCGGCATGGACGCCTTCGCCGACTGGGCCGGCGGCGCCGCCGGCCGGGCCGACGACGTGCGTGCGGCCGAACACGAGTGCGACGAAGTCCGCCGAGCCCTGGTCGACGCCGTCAGCGAGGCGTTCACCACGCCCCTGCAACCCGAGGACCTGTTCCAGTTGTCCCGCGATCTGGACAAGGTGATCAACGGCGCCAAGAACACCGTCCGCGAGGCCGAGGCCATGGACTTCCCTCCGGACCGGGCCACCGCCGACATGGCCGTCCTGCTGGCCGAGGGCGTGCGCCACCTGCAGGTCGCGTTCAGCGCCCTGGACCGCACGTCCACCGCATCGGCCACCGAGGCCGCCGACGCGGCGGTGAAGTCGCAGCGCAATCTCGAGCGCACCTACCGCCAGGCTGCCGGGGATCTGCTCGCGGTCACCGATATCAGCGTCGTCACCGCCCGGCGCGAGTTCTACCGGCGGGTGTCGGCCATCTCCGACGACATCGTCGCGGTCGCGGATCGAATCTGGTACTCGCAGGTCAAAGAGGCCTGAACTCCGTCAATGGCCTACCGTGGCGGACATGGGAATGAATGTCACCCGGGGGGCTGCTTCGTGGCTCGCGGCAGGCGTGGTGCTGGCCGCCGGGTTGTCCGCCTGCGCCAGCCATTCGGCCCAGTCGGACCCCGGCCTCCCCGGGGCGGGCACCGCCGATGTCCGCGTGGAGCCCTCCGGCGACATCGCGCACCTGGCGGCGGTCCGGTTGGCGGGGCAGGACGGCTATGACCGACTGGTCCTGGAGTTCACCGACCGGGTTCCCGGCTACACCGTCGGCTACCGGCCACTGCCGGCTCACGAGGACGCGTCCGGTTTCGAGATCCCACTGCCGGGTGCCGGCGCACTGCTGGAAGTGTCCCTGAACCCGGCCACCGCCGCCGGTTGGGCCGGCGGCCCGCCCACCTATCCGGGGCCCTCAACCCTGACCGCCGACACCGCGTCGGTGACCGAGGTCAAGAACGCCGGGGACTTCGAAGCCGTGCTGACCTGGGTCGCCGGCGTGCGTGTGCAGCAGCCCTTTCGCGTGGAAGTCCTCGACAGTCCACCCCGACTGGTCATCGACGTCGCGCACTGACCGCGGGTCTCGGTTCGTCTCCGGTTTGGCCGCGAACCGATTTCGCAGCCCGGATCGGCTGTGGATGCGCCGATACGATGGCGGGGCTGCGAGCTGTTCGCCGTCAGATCCGGAGTGCCTTGTGAATGTGTCGAAGCTGCTGAAGAAGACCGCCGCCTACGCCGGCGTGGCGCTGGTGAGCCTGTCGCTCGCGGCGCCGGCAGTCGCCGAGCCCACGCCTGCACCTGCCCCGGCTGTGCAGTCCACCCAGTGGATCGTCGTCGGGGTGCCTGCGGCGTCCGCGACGTCGGGAACACTCACCGCTTTCCAGCGGGTCGGCCAGCAGTGGAAGACCGTCCTGGGTCCGATCAAAGCGATGGTCGGTGACGTCGGCGTCGGCGAGGGAGCCGACGGCGTGCACCGCACTCCGGTGGGAACTTTCGCCTTCGACCAGGCCTTCGGCCGTGAGCCCAACCCGGGCACCAAGATGCCCTACTTCCAGGCCACCACGCAGGACTGGTGGGACGAGGACGCCGGCTCGCCGACGTACAACACCCATGTGCGGTCGGCGGCGAATCCGTCGTCGATCACCGAGAACCTGTACGACTCGGGACCGGTCTATGACTACGCGGTCAATATCGCCGTGAATCCGCAGCGAATCCCCGGGAAGGTCTCCGGCATCTTCCTGCACGTCACCGACGGCTCTCCGACCTGGGGATGCGTCGCAATCGGCCGCAGCGAAATGAAGTCGCTGCTGACCTGGCTCGACCCCTCGGCAAACCCGCGGATCACCATCGGCGTGGGCGACCCGGCACTGTTGCCCGCCACGTCCTGACCCTTCGCGGGTTCGGTTCTGACCTGATGGGCGGGATAGGCTTGCCGATGTGTCGCACCGCACTTCACGACGCCAAGTCCTCAGGTACACGGTTCCCGCCGTGGTCACCGCCATGGCCGGACCGTGGGTATTCGCCGCCACCTCGGGCGCGCCGACGGCGTCCGCCGACGGACTGCGCCTGATCGACTTCGCCGTGCGCCAGGTTCCGCCGGAGGCGATCAAGGCCGCCGGTTACGACGGCGTGCTGGTCTACGTCTCGCAGTTGCGGCCGGGCGCCACCTTCGACTTCAAGCCGGTCACCCGGGCCTACACCGACGGCCTGCGTGCGCTGGGCCTCCATGTCGTGAGCATCTACCAGTATGGAAAGCCCGGATGGGTCAACAGCCCGTCGGACTTCACCCGCGGGTACGACGGCGGTATCGCCGATGCGCAGACGGCATTGGCCCTGCACAGCGCCGCCGGCGGCCCGGCGACCGCGCCGATCTTCTTCAGCGTCGATGAGCCACTGGATGCCGACCGCTGGAAGGCCCTGGCGGCGCCGTGGTTCCGTGGCATCAACTCCGTTCTCGGGACCGGTCGCACCGGCATCTACGGCGGCGTGAACGAACTCGCCTGGGCGATCGCCGACGGCGTCGTCGGCGCCTCCACCACCCCCGGCTACCGATGGGCGTGGCAGACCAAGGCGTGGTCGGGGGGCAAGCGTGCCCCGGGTGCGGTGCTGTTCCAGCGCGAGGTCGTGACCGCGACCGATCCCGGAGCGCTGATCGACGGCGTCAGCGTCGACGTCGACGACGTCCTGGCCCCGGACTTCGGCCAGTGGGACCTCGCCCGATGACCGCCCGGTGGGGATTCGCGTGTGGCCTGGCGGTGGGCGCGGCAGTGCTCTGCGGCCACGGTGTCGCCGCGGCGGCCCCGGACACCGAATCTCCCTCCAGCTCAACCCAGTCGGCATCCGTCCATGCCGGACCGGCGCGCGCGCACAGCACACCGCGCCGGGCCGCCCGGCCCGCTCCAACCGCCGCGGCCGCCGCGGCCGCGCCGGTGACG
>CAISDL010000092.1 GCA_903884065.1 uncultured Actinomycetes bacterium
CCAGGGCCGACGAACGCTACCGCCGATTGATGGACAACGCCGCCGTCGGTATGTGCATGACCACCCCGCAGGGTCGCTTCACCGACGTCAACGACGCGATGTGCGAGCTATTCGGCTACGCGCAGGAGGCCCTCACACAGATGACGTGGCAGGAACTGACCGCACCGGGCTACCTCGAAGCGGACATCGTCAACGTCGAGAAGATCATGTCCGGGCAGATCGACTCCTATCGGCTGACCAAGCAGTTCATCCGCGCTGACGACAGTCTCGTCTGGGGCGACCTTTCAGTTGGCTGCCTGCGCAACTCGAACGGCGATGTCGAGCAGTTCATCGGCCAGATCACCGATATCACTGCCCGAGTAAAAGCCGACGAACGCAATCGCGTTCTGGCTCAACAGCTTCAGCAGCAGACCGACCTGATGAGGGCGGAGCTGGAAAGTGCCGCCACCTATATGGCGTCGATCATGCCGCGCGGGCTCCAGGGGGCGGTCGCGGTGTCGTCGCGGTATCTGCCCTCCCGGGAAATCGGCGGCGACAGCTTCGACTACACGTGGATCGACGACGACCATTTCCTGGTCTACCTGATCGACGTCTCCGGACACGGCCTCGAACCCGCGCTGTTATCGGTCTCCGTGCACAACATGCTGCGCTCCGGATCAATCGCCCTCGAAACCCTTCTGGCGCCCGAGGCAGTCCTTACTGAACTGAACCATCTGTTCCAGATGGAGAAGCACAGCGACCACTACTTCACCATGTGGTACGGGGTTTACGAAGCGTCGACCCGGACACTGCGCTACGCCAGTGCGGGTGCTCCGCCCGCACTCGCATTCACGTCCGCGACCGGAGAGTCCGTCGACGTTGCGGAGTTGTCCACACCGTCGGCGCCGGTCGGGATGTTCGAGGACTCTGTGTTCATCTCGCGCACCTACGAGGTGCCGCCAGGATGCCGAATCCTGGTCTACAGCGACGGCGCGAGCGACATCATCCTCGCCAATGGCCGGCAATTGTCCGCGGCGGACTTCACGAGTCTGAGTTCCCGGATCGCGGAATCACCGGAATGGTCGCTCGAGGCACTCATCGGCGAACTGCGCGCCCTCACACCGTCGGAGACTTTCGAGGACGACTGCTCAATGATTCAACTGATCGTCGACTGAGCTTCGGGTCATCGGGGAGACCCGGGTCCAGATTCGCTCCGATGGTTCATGGACGGCGGCACGCACAGAGCGCACCCTTGACATTCATCGCCGCCCGGACCCCGCGCCGACGAGACAGCCGTCCGTTGCGAGTCTTGGGGAGACGACAATGATTGATCACAGTGGCTTGCACAACCGTTACCGCCGCCCCATGGCCGGGCCGAGACGGATGACTTTCAGTCGCGGCCTCATTGCCGCCCCGGTCATCCTCGTCGTCGTCGGCTGCAGTGCCGTTCAGGCGGTCGGCGACTTCCCCAACCCGAAAGACACCGTGACGGTGTACACGACCCCGCCCCCGCCGGCAACGGGTGTCGTCGCAACCGTGCCCTGACGACCCGAGGGCGTGGCGTTGACCTGGTAGGGCATCAGCAGCGTGATCCGCTCGCCCCAGGAATCGACCAGCTCACCCATCAACCTCAGTAGGCGGGATCGCGCAGGATCGGGCAGGTCATGCAACGGCCACCACCGCGGCCGCGACCGAGTTCGCCGGCGTCGATGGTGATGACCTCGATTCCCGCCTTGCGCAGTGCCGTGTTGGTCAGGGTGTTGCGGTCGTAACCGATCACCACCCCTGGCTCCAGCGCGACGACGTTGTTGGCGTCGTTCCACTGCTCACGCTGAACGCCGTAGATGTCCCCGGCGGTCTCGACGACGGTGAAGTTCACCCCGAGTGCGTCGCCGACGACCTCGACGAGGCCCTTGTTCTCGACCCGGACGTCAAGACCGGCCGGCGCCTTGTCATCCGGGCGCAGGCTGATGGGGGTGACGCCGTCGATCACCGGCGCATACGCGGTCAGGACGTCGGTATTGCAGAAGGTGAACACCGTGTCCAGATGCATCGCGGCCCGACTCTTGGGCAGTCCGGCGATGATGACCCGTTCGGCCGCACCGGCTTTGAACAGGTTCTGAGCCACTGTGACAATCGCCTGCCGCGACGACCGCTCCCCCATGCCGATGAGCACAGTGCCCTTACCGATCGGCATGACGTCGCCGCCCTCGAGCGTCATCGACCCGTAGTCGTGCGGTTCGCCGTCGGGATCGCCGAGCCACACCTCGTAGTCCTCACCGGCGAAGGCCGGATGGAACTTGTACACCGCGGTGGTCAGCAGCGTCTCCTGCCGGCGGGCCGGCCAGTACATCGGGTTCAGCGTGACACCGTTGAAGACCCACGACGAGTTGTCTCGCATGAATTGGGTGTTGGGCAGTGGCTTGATGACGAAACCGGTGTGGCTCATCGCGCTGAAGGCCGTCGTGAACGGACCGGCGACATCGTTGGGCACCTCGTGGAACGGAATGCCGCCGATGAGCAGTTCGGCCAATCTGTCGGCCGGCATCTCGTCGAGCCAGGGGCGAACCTCCTGGGTGATGCCGGCGCCGACCTGCTCGGGGGTGATCCTGCGATCCAGCAGCCAGGCACGCGCCCCCGGGTTGCCGACGACGTCTTTGAGCAGTTCGCCGAGGTCGAGTACCTCGACGCCGCGGTCCTCCATCTTGGCAACGAAGTCGAAGTGGTCCCGGCGGGCCTGCTGCACCCAGAGCACGTCGTCGTAGAGCAACTCCGCGGCCGAATCGGGGGTCAGTCGCTCGTGGGCGAGCCCCGGTGAGCACACCAGCACCCGGCGCAGCTTGCCGATCTCCGACCACACTCCGACGCGCGGTTCCTTGTCCGTCATTGCGGGTTCCCTTTCGAAGGTTGCACTGTCCGCCGCCACCGCAGAACTCATTCGCGAACTCACACTCGACCCCACCCGCGACTACCAACCCCGCGGCGTCCCACCCGGCCCCAGAAAGAAAAAGCCCGAACCCTAATTGTGGGTTCGGGCTATTCCTATGTCGTGACACATCACGATGGTGGCCCCGAAGGGATTCGAACCCCTAACCTTCTGACATATTCGACGTTGTTTCAGGGTCTGTGTCAGTCCTTGAGGATGCGGCCTTACCAGGTCTTTCGCGCCCGTCGTGCCATCCCGATGTGGGGCAGTCTTGGCGAATCCACGGACGTTTGTATCTGGAAAGTAGCGGATGCAAGTGCCTGATCGGGCGCGGGGCGGTGCGCCGGAGGCAGACCCCCACACGATCAGGCGATGCGTTCAATCATGCCGAGTTCAACCGCCAGCTTGTCCCGGGCGATTTCGGCGTCATACCGGGCCTGCATATTGATGAAGAACATGTCGCTGAGCCCCAGCGCACGCGACAGTCGCAGCGCAGTGTCAGCCGTGATCCCCCGTTTCCCGTGCACGATTTCGTTGATACGGCGGGGTGGCACGTCGATCGCCTTGGCGATCCGGTACTGGGTGATGCCCATCGGCTCGAGAAACTCCGTCATCAAGATCTCCCCGGGATGCGTGGGTGCGAAGTCAGCCATGTACCTGCCCTTTCTAGTGGTAGTCGACGAACTCGACGTTCGACGCACCGCCGGCGCTCCAGGCGAAGCAGATTCGCCATTGGTCGTTGACCCGCACGCTGTACTGACCGGCGCGGTCCCCGCTCAGCTTCTCCAGCCGATTGCCGGGCGGCACACGCAGATCGTTGATAGTTCCAGCGGCATCGATCAGGGTCAGCTTGTTGTACGCGAGTCTGCTGAGTTCCGGACTGATCCTCTTGACGTAACGACGCTGCCAGATCGCCTCCGCGTCTTTACCCCGGAACGAGCGGATCACCTGCCAACAATAACGTCAGCCGTTAATAACGTCAACCGTTACTGATATCGCCGCTAGTCCGCTAGCCCTGCTCTACATGTATTGGTCAAGAAGGTTGTAGTGGTGGCTGAGGTAGTAGATCAGCGTGATCGCCATGATCGCGAGATAGAGCACCAGCGAGACGATGCCGACCCGCCGGTCCAGGGACACTGTGAGAGCTTCGGCCATCTCGTGCCGGTTTCGCCGGCTTGCCAGCACGGTGTAGGCCATCGCGGCCAGGATGTAGATCATCGAGATGATGTAGACCATGTCCAGCAGGGTCAGATATTCCACCGACGGCAGGCTGCTGTCGGAGGTCCACTGCAGGGCCACGATGGTCAGCATCGCGGTCACCCCGATGCCGGCGCGGGCCTCTTCCAGGCGGGCCGGCAGCAGGTAGATCAGCGAGGTGATCAGGACGACGATGAAGATCGGCAGCACGATCTTCACCAGGTAGGGCAGCCCTGGTATTAGGATCCGTCGGACAAGTCCGCGGGGGTCGGGGAGACCAGTTCGCCCTCGAGCCCGCCTGTCGTCGACGACGTGGTGTTCTGGGTGCCCTCGGAGTTCATCGACTCCAGCGATGTCGACGGGTCGATCTTCGGGTCTTTCCATTTCATCCACAGGTAGATGTCGGCGGTGAAGTTCTCCGATGACAGGTCAATGTCCTGCAGATCGTTGATGAACGCGCCGACGGTCACAATGTCGGGGACGGGGTTGGGCCCGGGGCTGGGGTCGGCGTGGGCCGAGGCCGGCAGTCCCAGTGGGACTGCCACCGCCGCGATCAGTGCCAGCAGCATCCGGATCAGTGCCGCGGGAAGGTGCCAAGGAGTTCGGTGATCGACACGGTCGGCCTCGACCAGGACTGTGTGGCCGGCAGTACTCCTACCCATTTACACGTTCCCCTCTGTGCCCTGTTTGTGCTGCAGCAGCCTTCGGCGTCCCCGCGACCTCCGCGGAATCGCTCGCCGTCGTCTTGGGGGACGCGGCGGCGCTCACTGGCGACGCCAACCGGCGGCCGTACTTGCCTGCACCGAGCATGTGAGTCTTCCTTCGTGTTACGGGTCGCCTTCGAGCGTCGCCATGTGGCCCTATATAACAACACACTTGATAACAAGCGCCTTGATTGATATCAAGCCGGTTGATAGCATGTGGTCGGGCAGCGATGATAATCGACACTCCGCTGGCACGTAAAGTGTTGTCGAGCAATGCGGTTGACTTCACTGCGGGAAGGACGCTGCGTTCGGATCATGGTCGTGTGGCGATGAATTGCGTGCAGGCGAGGATCTGCCGCTGGGGTACCTGCCGTGCTGCACTCGCATGAGCCGTCGGGCTGCACGCTGCCGACCCGGCTCACATCTCCACCGCCGAGCTGCGCCAACTCAAACGGATTATCGACAAGGCGGGTGACTGCGCGAACGACGCCGCAGCGCCCTTAGGAAGGTGACACCCATGACCGATCTGACACCGGTAGCCGAGTCCACGACGTGCGTTATCGCCGGCGGCGGCCCAGCCGGCATGATGGCGGGGCTGCTGCTGGCCCGCGCCGGGGTCGAGGTCACCGTGCTGGAGAAGCACGGCGACTTCCTGCGTGACTTCCGCGGCGACACCGTGCATCCCAGCACCATGGCCGTGCTCGACGAGCTGGGTTTGGGCGCGCAGTTCGCCGCCCTGCCCAAAACCATCATCGAACGCGTCGGGCTCCCCGGGCTCGACGACGGCGGGCACCCGACGACGGTCGTCGACTTCAGCCGCCTGCACCACACCCATCCCTATGTGGCGATGGTGCCGCAGTGGGACCTGCTGAACCTGCTCGCCCAAGCCGCCGAGGCCGAGCCGACGTTCACGCTGCGAATGAACTGTGAGGCCACCGGACTGCTGCGCGACGGCGGGAAGGTCACCGGGGTGACCTACCTGGGTCCGGACGGAGCGGGTGAGTTGCGGGCCGAGCTGACCGTGGCTTGCGATGGGCGCACCTCGGTCCTGCGGCAGGCGGCCGGGCTGAAACCCCGCGAGTACCCGGTGCCGTTCGACCTGTGGTGGTTCAGGCTGCCCGGGGAGCCCGACGGTCAGTATTCGATGTTCCCGCGCATGGCCGGCGGCCACACCCTGGGCATCATCCCGCGCGAAGGTTACTACCAGATCGCCTACTTCATCCCCAAGGGCGCCGACCCAGCGCTGCGCGCCGACGGCTTGGCGTCGCTGAAACACAACCTGGCTGAGTTGATCCCGGAGATCCCGACCGACGCGCTGACGTCCCTCGACGACGTCAAACTCCTCGACGTGCGGTCGAGCCGCCTGCCCCGCTGGTACACCGACGGGCTGCTGTGCATCGGCGACGCCGCCCACGCGATGTCACCGGCCGGCGGCGTCGGGGTCAACCTGGCCATCCAGGACGGCGTCGCCGCGGCACGACTGCTGGCCGCGCCGCTGCTCGCCCGCCGCCTCAGCACCCGCGACCTCGCCGCGGTTCAGCGCCGACGCACCCTACCCACGGTCTTCACCCAGACGTTCCAGCGCGTCATGCACCGCGGGATGTCCCGCCAGAGCGGCCGCGACCTGCAACTGCAGCCACCCGAGGCGCTGCGGAAGCTGGCCGGGCGGCTGCCGGGACTGTCCGTCATCCCCGCCTACCTCTTCGGCGTCGGGATCCGCCCGGAACACGCCCCGGACTTCGCACGGCGCTGAGGGGGAGCCGACATCGACGCCGTCGAGGTGGGCACACGGATAGGCATTGGACGTAAGTCTCGATGACATTCGATGATCGTGATTACCTGGCCACCCACATCCGTGGCGACCGCATGATGGATTCCTATGGAGCACAACCCTTCCGAGGGCTGTTCGTGAGTGGCAGTGGTGACGGGGCGTCGGTCGGCGGGGACTGGCGCAACCGGTGAGTCAGTCCCCGCCTACCGATGTGAATTACGCGGTGAGCTTGGCCAAGATGGTGCGCAGCTCGCGCAGTTCGGTTTCGCTGAGCGCCGCCGGCGATTGCTCGGTGGCCGAATGCTCATGGGCGTCTGCTGCCAGAGATTCATGCAGTGAACGCTTGGCCTCGGTGATCGCGGCCAGGATCGAGGCCCTGGCCTTCTTGAGGGCCTTCTTCTGCTCGTCGGTACCGGTCCAGGTGATGGTGCGCGCCAGGTCCGCAGTCGCCTTCAGCTCACGGCGGATTTTGAAGACGTCGCCGAACTTCTCGGCCTGGGCCAGCAGGGCCCGTGCTGTGTCGGCGTTGATCCCGCGCCAGGCCAGCAGGTTGCGGCCCAACTCGGTCAACCTGGCCTCGCCGTTGTCGATTGTCACCACACCTTTGCCGGCCATCACCCCCAACAACAGCTCGACCTTGTCCTTGGGCGGTTTGACCACCCCATGGCTGGCCTTGGAGAGCCGCTTTACCACCTCGGCGGCATCGGCCGGGCCGTCGAGCAACAGCCCACCGACCACAGCCGCCTTCTTGAACGGCCCGCCGAACCCCGGGCGGTCGAGGCCACCCGGTCCGCCGAACCCCGGCCCGCCGCGCCAGCCACCGGACCCGGGTTGGCCGAAGCCGCCCCCGCCCCAGTCGCCGCCCATTCCCGGACCGCCGAAACCGCCGGGGCCAAATCCTTCGAGCTTTCCTGCACCGAACATGTGAGTGTTCCCTTCTCGTGGCGGTGACCGCCTGATGACGTCACCACTTTCCAACCAACAAGTTACTTGATAACAATTAGCTTGATATAAGTCAAGCAGCTTGATTATTATCGAATAGCGCTGCTGTACAACGAGCGTGAGCCGGACCATTTGGTTCGTGGATCTCAAGGGCGCCGGTCGTGGGAGAATCTCTAAATGACTCAGCCAAGCGAGGCGGGCGAGGAACTGCCGCTGGGATACCTGTTGCACCGGCTGGTGAACGTGCTGCGCCCCCACGTCGGGACGCAGCTGCGCGGGCTGGAGATTGGGCTTCCCGAGCTCGTGTGCTTGCGGATGCTGGCGATGAACCCGGGCCAGTCCAGTGCTGAACTTGCCCGCAACACCAAGGTCACCGCGCAAGCCATGAACCAGGTGCTCAACCGCCTCGAGGCCATCGGTGCGGTGACCCGCCCACACGGATCGGCAAGCCGTGCGCTGCCTGCGCGACTTACACCCGAAGGACGCAGGCTACTCAAACGCGGACAAGCCGCGGTCCTGCTCGCCGACGAGCAACTGGTGGGCTCCATCACCCCCGCCGAACTGCGCCAGCTCAAACGGATCCTCTACAAAGCCGGCGACTGCGCCAACGACCCTGGAGCACCCCATCTCGGCGACTGAAACCACGGCCTGCGCCATCGCCGGCGGCGGACCCGCCGGCATCATGGCGGGACTGTTATTGTCCGTCGGATCGAATTGATCCGCTACGACGCCAGGACCTGAACACGGCTCAAGTCGGCTGTTTCACGTGCGACTTCGATGTCGTAGTGCGCCTGGAGGTTAAGCCAGTAGGTGTCGGACTGGCCGAACAACTTCCCAAGACGCAACGACGTGTCGGGTGTGACGCCACGCTGAGGGGGCGGCCAGTTCGACGACGCTCGCGTTCGATGCACATGGGCACTTCGGTTCGTCGGCCCGGAGACTAGAAGTCTGGACGACCGACCGAAAGTATCGGTTTCCCGGCGTTTCGGACCGCACTCGGGAGACATTCTCGCTGGTAGAGAGTGCGCCCGAAGGGATTCGAACCCCTAACCTTCTGATCCGTAGTCAGATGCTCTATCCGTTGAGCTACGGGCGCCGATCTTCAGTTATGTCGTGGCTGAGCGCGTCAGCCGCGGCGGAGGCGAGAGGATTTGAACCTCCGGTCCCCTTTAAGGGGGACAACTCATTAGCAGTGAGTCCCATTCGGCCGCTCTGGCACGCCTCCTGAACCTACGAGAGCGTACACAGGGCCGCCGATGGATGGCAAAGCCAGGCCAGAGCCCGTAGGGAGCAGCCCCGGGCCGCCCCTAGACTTGGCCCGTGACCGCGCGCCTGCGCCCCGAACTGGCCGACATCCCGGCCTACACCCCCGGTAAGACCGTGCCCGGTGCCATCAAGCTGGCCAGCAATGAGACCGTGCACGGTCCGCTGCCCAGCGTTCGCGAGGCCATCGCCGCGGCCACCGAGACCATCAACCGCTA